>JAOADB010000010.1 GCA_026417535.1 Caldilineales bacterium | reverse complement strand
AAATCGCACTGGGCCTGGGCCAGAGCCAACGCTCGTTGGCCGGAGAAAACCGGCGCCGGGGTTGGTGTGGGCGTGGGCTGGGGCAAGGCGCCGTAGCCCAACCAGCCCAGATAGCTCAGGGCCAGGACGAAAAAGGCCAGGGTGAGCACCTGGGCCAGGCGGAGATGGCGAAGGCGGGACATGGGGTGAACGGAGGGGGTTCGTCATCCGTTCGTCCTTCGTCTCGGAGCAAGGCCAAGGGCGAAGACGAACGACGAACGACGGAGGACGAAGGGGGTTTCGTCCCTCGTCCTTTGTCCTTCGTCCCGGATCGAGGCCGAGGGCGAAGACGAACGACGAACGACGGAGGACGAAGGTCTATCGTCCATCGTCCTCTCTTCGCGCGTCCTTTTTGCCGCGCAGTTCGAAGCGCAAGGGGGTGCCTTCGAAGGGATAGGCCTGGCGAATGCAATTCTCCAGATAGCGGAGGTAGCTGAAGTGCACGGCTTCGGGGTCGTTGACGAAAAGGACGAACGTGGGTGGGTCAATGTCCACTTGAGTGGCGTAGTAGAAACGGGCCTGACGGCCGCGCACGGCCTTGGGCGGGTTGGCTGCCACGGCCTCCTGCACCAGGCGGTTGAGTTCGGCCGTGGGCAGGCGCTGTTGGCGGCCTTGGGCGACGAGAAAGGCCGTGCTGAGAATCCGGTCAATGCGCTGGCGGGTCAGCGCCGAGACGAAGAGCACGGGCACGTAGTCGAGAAACTTGAGCTCGCTGCGCAGCTGCCGCAGGTAGTTGTTCATGGTGTGCTCGTCCTTGGGGATGGCATCCCACTTGTTGACGACGAGCACCAGGCTGCGATAGGCCTCCAAGACGTACCCGGCCACGTGGGCATCCTGGTCGGTGATGCCGGTGGTGGCGTCGAGGACGAGCAAGACGACATCGGCGCGGGCGATGGCCTTGAGGGTGCGGATGACGCTGTATTTCTCGATGCCCGGTTCAATGGCCCCACGACGCCGGATGCCGGCCGTATCCACCAGCACCACCGGCATGCCTTCCCAGGTCAGATAGGTGTCAATGGGGTCGCGGGTGGTGCCAGGGAGCGGGCTGACGATGGCGCGTTCCTGGCCGAGCAGGGCGTTCAGCAGCGAGGATTTGCCCACATTGGGCCGGCCGACGATGGCCACGCGCAGGGCTTCTTCGGGCCATTCGATGGGCGGCGCTGGCGGCAGATGGGCGACCACGGCATCGAGCAGATCGCCGATGCCGATGCCGTGATAGGCCGAGATGGGCAGGGGTTCGCCCAGGCCCAGGGCATAGAACTCGACGGCGTCGTATTGGCGCCGGGCCGTATCCGCCTTGTTGGCGGCCACGATCACCGGCTTGCCGGCCTGGCGCAGCCCGTTGGCGATCTCCTGGTCCGCGGCGGTCAAGCCTTCGGCCGCATCCACCAAAAAGACGATGACATCGGCCTCGGCGATGGCCTGTTCGACCTGGGCGCGTATCTCGCGCAGATAGCCGGCCGAGGCGCTGGCCAAAGGCTCCTCCGGCGCCCGCCCGCCCCGGGCCAGCGGTTCCAGCCCGCCGGTATCCACCAGCAAAAAGCCCACCCCGTTCCACTCCGTATCGGCATAGAGCCGATCGCGCGTCGTTCCGGGCAGGTCTTCAACAATGGCCTGACGGCGGCCGATAATCCGGTTGAACAGGGTGGATTTGCCCACATTGGGCCGGCCGACGATGGCGACAACGGGTTGGTGTGTGTGCTTGCTCATGAACGCGGGGTGGGGGTAACGGGTCGTGGGGTCAGGGGCGTGCTCGTGGGCGTCTCGACGGCCGGGCCGATGGTGACCTGCACGCTTTCCGGCAACAGGGTGCGCACGTTGACGCCGTCGGGATGGACGAGAATGGGGGTCAGGGTATGGGCGCCGACGCCCAGCCCGGTCAGGTCGAGGACGGCGCGCACGTTATCGCCGGTCAGCGTTTGCAGCCGCGGCAGCGGCCCCTGCATGAGCACGCTGAGGGTCGGCGGCGAGATGGCCTCGACCCGCAGGCCCTGGCCCAGGCCCTGGACGACCGGCGTCAGGGTCATGGTCATGCTGCTCTCGATGGGCTCGATGCCCACGCGCACGACCACGGCGCGGGTGGGGGTGGCGGCCACCGTTTCCGGCAGCACCAGGGGCACCCGTTCCTCGATGCTGGTGGTGGCGTCGGTGATGGTGATGGGCGTGGTCTCGACGAAGGGTGGCATCTCGGCCAGGACGGCCGGGTCGCCGACCAGGGTGACCGTGGCCGGTTCGGCCCATACGCCGGTGATCCGGTAGTTGGCCGCCGGCTGTCCTTCGATGCGGGGCAGGACGGACTTTTCCGCCACGCCCTGGAGCTGGTAAATGGGCACGCGCACGGTCACGCTGCGCGGGTCGATCTCCAGTCCTGTGACGACCAGGCCGTTGCGGTCGCGAAGGATGACCACCTGATTGGTTTCAAAGTCCGAGCGCACCTCGGTCAGGCGCACCGAGACCTCGGCCTGCTGGACGGTGTCCACCAGACTTTTGGCGCCGGTCACGCGCACGGCCGGTGGGGTAACGGTGGCCGTGCCGGCCCGATAGCCAAAGGGTGGACTGCCCAGCACGCTGACCGTCACCGGTACGTCCTTGCTCACCCGACTCTCCAGCCGAACGACCACGGCCGGCGGGTTGATCTCCTGGATTTCGATGCCGGAGACTTGGGCGTCAATTGCGACCGGCACCTCCTGCCGCCCCGGTTGCGCCTGGCTAAGGTCAATATAGGCGATGAGGTCGTTGCTCGTCAATATCTGCCAGACGCTGCGCGGCGCACGCGCCCGCACATCCACCTGGGGCAGGGTGTTGATCGCTTCCGGCATGATCAGGTCATCGGGCAGATTGCGGACGACGACCTGAAGCCGGCTGACCGTGCGTACCTCGAAGGGGTTTTTCTGTTGTTCGGCGACCACCCACACGATGAGGGCCAGAAGCAGGGCCAGGAGAAACGTGCCTAGCTGGTCGAGCGAGGGCAACAAGGGAACGGTGCGACGGCTCATGAAGGTAGGGGTTCTTGCTCGAGATGAACATGCTGGCCGCGCGTCTCGTAGAACTGCTCCAGTACCCGGCGCAGACGCTTGTCATCGAGACGCCGCACGAGACGGCCGTTGCGCGCGGCCGAGATGACGCCGGTTTCTTCACTGACGATGATGGCTAGGGCATCGGTTCCTTCGGTGATGCCGATGCCGGCGCGATGGCGTGTGCCAAGGCTCGTATCGGCCAGCGGTTGCGAGCTCAGTGGCAGCACACAGGCCGCCGCCATGACCGTCTGGTCGCGCAGGATGACGGCGCCGTCGTGCAGAGGCGTGCCGGGATAGAACACGGTTTCCAACAGTTCCGCGGTGGCGACGGCGCCTAACGGCACCCCCGTTTCGATGGAATCCTGCAAACCGGTCTGACCCTCGAGCACGAGGATGGCCCCATGCCGCTGTTGTGCCAGATGCACACAGGCCGTGACCAGCTCGTTGATGAGCTTGGAAGTGCCCGTCGAGCGTTGGTTGCGCAGGAAGAGCAGGCCGGTCCGTCCCAGGCGCTCCAGCAGGCGTCGCAACTCGGGCTGGAAAACCACCGGAATGGCGATGAGGATGGCCAGGCCGCTGTTGCGGATCAGCCAGGAAAAGGCGGAAAGCACAGTGAAGGTGCTGGCCAGGACACCCAGCAGCACCAGGACGAGGACGCCGCGCAGCACCTGCACGCCCTGAGTGCCGGCAAAAAGCCGGAGGACGGCGTAGAAGACGATGGTGACCAGCAGGACGTCAACGGCATCGAGCAGGTCGAAACGGCTAAAAAGGGCCAGGAAGTCGTCCACATTATGGATTCTAACCGAAATGAGGCATCTCGCCAATGGGGGAAATAGGGCAGCTGTAGCTCCGGACGCCATACTGTAGCTCCGGATGCCATGTTGGAGCTCCGGATGCCATCCGGAAGGGGGAACCGGGGGAGCTTGGGGAAGCTAGGGGAAACTGTGCTAGAATGGGTCGGCAAAGCGTATTCGTTCCCTCCCTCGGCTTTTTTATCTCCCTCATCGGCTTCAACCCAGGGCAAGGGACGAAGGACGAACACCCCTCCGTTGCTTCGTCCTTCGTCTTTCGTCCGCTTCACCAGTGACCATCATGGACCATATCGCCATCCTCAAACACGCTGCGCAAACCACTCTGCGCCACCGCGCCCTGTGGGTGCTCGGTTTTCTCTGGGCTTTGGTGAGCGGCAGCGGTGGTTTCAGCGGCAATTTCGGGAATATAGGCACCACCGGGTTCGGCGAGCCGATGACGTGGTCGCCGGAGCTGACGCCCTGGTTGCTGACCGCGCTTGTCGTCTTCCTGGTCCTTTTCTGCGTGCTCGTCCCCATCGCCGTGGTCCTGAGCTACGTGCTCTGGGCCGGCATCGGCCGCGTCCTTGATGCCTGGTACACCCGCCAGATACCGCCGACGGTCGGCGCCGGTTTTCGGGAAGGCTGGCACCGCCGCACCTGGCGTCTTTTCCTGCTCAATCTGGTCGTGTACGTGCCCGTGACCCTGGTCTTTCTGGCCACGCTTCTCGTGGCGGCCTCACCGCTCTTGCTCTTGCTGGTCGAAGAGGATGTCGCCACCGTTATCGGCGTGGTGATGGCCATCGGTTTGCTCATCCCGACGGTGCTGGTCTGGGTCGTCGTTTTCGCCGTTCTGGCCGTGCTCGCTCAATTCTGGTGGCGGGCGGTCGTCCTGGACGATCAGCCCATCTCGACGGCCCTGCGTTACGGCTGGGAGCTGGTGCGCGGGCGCCTGCGCGATGTGGCCATCATGTGGCTGCTCATGTTCGGGGTGAACCTGCTCCTGAGCATGGTCCTGTTCGTGGTGTTCGGCCTGGCCGCCGGGCTGGCCCTGGTGGTGGCCGGGGGGCCGGCCTGGTTGCTGAGCCGGCTGACCGACAGCCTGGTACCGGCCCTGCTTTGGGGGGTGCCGGTGGGCTTCGTGGTGCTGATGCTGCCGACTTTGTTCGTCACCGGTCTCTATCTCGTTTTCCAGACCGCCGTGTGGAATCAAGTGTATCGGCTCATGGCGGGCGATGCGGCCCGGAGCTAGACCGATTCCCTCGTTCGTCCCTTGTCCCATCGTGTTTGGCCGAGCGATGCCGCCCTTTTCCCGTCAACGACGACTGGCTTTCCTATGGTTCCGTCCTATTGGCAGAGCGATGACAGCCTCTGGGAACAGTACCTCGACCGCTTGAGCAAGGCCGATCGGGCGTTGTTGCAACGGGTGCGGGCCGCCCTGCCGCTGGCAGCCGATGTCTCCCGCTCCGATGTGTTCCTGGTCATCCCGGATCGGCCCGACCGCTTTTGCATCGTGCTCCATGCCCGGCCGCACTCGATGGCGACCCTCTACGAGGAATCACCCATCGGCCGTTCGTTCAGTCAAACCGAGCGCAACTGGCTGTGGTCGGCCATGGTCCTGGCCCAACGCCGCACCCGTATCGAGCCGGAAATCCCCCACCAGCGCGGGGAAATCGCCCAGCAGGTCTGGCCCGTGCTCAACGCCCACCATCGGCCCCTGGCTGGGCTGATCATCTCCTCGAACATCATCGAGCGCGAACGGCACAAACGCCGTGACCCGGCGTTTCAGCACGCGCTCGACCGCTTCCTGCACATGGTGGTAGCCGGCCAGATTCACAAACCGGAACGGGTGCCGCCTTTTCTGGAGCAGGACGGCATCCTGTTCGTGGACCACACGGCCCGCTACCGCTATCTGAGCGGCCAGGCCAACAACGTCTATCGGCGACTCGGTTATCTGGACGACCTGCGCGGCCGTTCGGTCGAGGAGGTGGCGGCCGGCGATCTCCAGCTCGTGCAGGCGGCCTGGGAAACGCAGGAGTGCCAATTTGCCGAAAGCACCGTGCGCGACCGTATCCTCCAGCGCAGCGCCATTCCGCTCCTGGGGCCACCGGAGCTGAGCGGATGGGAACACCTGCGTTTTTGGGTGCATCATCCCGACCGCTACGGCGTGCTGTTGCTGGTCAAGGACGTCACCGAAGACCGACGCAAGGCCCAGGAGCTGAAGGTCAAAGCGGTGATGATCAAGGAAATCCATCACCGCGTCAAAAACAACCTGCAGATGCTCGTCTCGATCATGCGCATGCAGGCCCGTCGCGCGAGCAGCGAGGAAGCGCGGCAGCTGCTCTACGAAGCCATCAACCGCATCCTCAGCATGTCGGCCATTCACGAATCCCTCTCTGAGGGCGAAGACCAGGTGCTCAACCTCCAGGATGTGGCCCGGCGCATCATCCGTTACCTGCAACAGAGCGCCGTCGGCCCCGTCCGGAACATCGCCCTGGTCGTGGAGCACGCTGACCCCGTGCTGCTGCCGACCAGCCGCGCCACGACCTGCGCCCTGATCATCAACGAGCTGTTGCTCAATGCCCTTGAACACGGTTTTGACCAGCAGAGCAACGGCCGTGTGGCCGTCAGCATTTACGACCGCGAGGACGCGGTCGAACTGCGCGTGGAGGACAACGGCCAGGGCTTGCCCGCCGATTTCACCCTCGACACGGAGACGAGTCTGGGGCTTGACATCGTCCGCACCTTGGTGCAGGATGATCTGAAAGGCCGATTTACCCTCCGTTCGCGGCCCCAAGGCGGCACCGAAGCCGTCATTTGTTTTCCCAAACGCTTCCCCGGAGGCTAGCCCATGAGCTCGAACCCCACACCCACCCGCACCCGCATCATCATCTGCGACGATGAATCCCTCATCCGTCGCGATCTGCGCGAGATGCTGACCAACCAGGGCTATCTCGTCATCGGCGAAGCCAGCGATGGTCGCACCGCCATCGAGCTGGCGCGGCGGCTGAAGCCCGACCTGGTCATCATGGACATCCGCTTCGAGGGCGAGTCCATTGACGGCATCGAGACGGCGCGCATCCTGACCGAGGAGGGTGTGGCGCCGGTCTTGCTCCTCAGCGCCTACAGCCAGCGCGACCTGGTCGAACGCGCCCGCGCCGCCGGTGTGGTCGGGTATCTGGTCAAGCCGTTCACCGAGGCCGACCTGCCCCCGGCCATCGAGACGGCCCTGGCCCGTTTCCGCGAGTTCGAGGCGGTCAAAAAGGAGGCCGAAAACCTCAAAGAAGCCCTGGAGACCCGCAAACTGGTGGACCGCGCCAAAGGGTTGCTCATGGATACCAAGGGCTTGAGCGAAGCCGAAGCGTTTCGTCGGATTCAAAAGCTATCCATGAACTATCGCAAACCCATGCGCGAAGTCGCCGAAGCCATCATCCTGGCCCATCAGCTCAATGCCGGGAAATAGCCCTAGTTACTAGTAATCAGTAACTAGTAACTAGTAATTAGAATCATGAAATTGCAGGATATTCAGGCGAATTGGGATAAATTCGGTGCAAACGATCCCCTGTGGAGTATTCTCGCCTGGCCTGATAAAAGCGGTCATCGCTGGCAGATCGAGGAGTTTTTCGCCACAGGTGTGCAGGAAATCGCCGAGGTGTTGGCTACCGTCGCCGCTTTGGGACTCTCCCCGGAGCGGGGCCGCGCGCTCGATTTCGGCTGCGGGGTCGGGCGATTGACCCAGGCCCTGGCCGAACACTTTGCCGAGGTGGACGGGGTGGACATCAGCCAGGCCATGCTTACCCTGGCGGCCCATTACAATCGCCACGGGGCACGGTGCCGCTATCACCTGAACGAAACCGCCGACCTGACCCGTTTCGGCGACGGCACGTTCGATTTCGTCTATTCGAGCATCACGTTGCAGCACATGCCCCCGCGGTTTGCCCGTGCCTACCTGCGCGAGTTCCTGCGGGTGCTCAAACCGCAGGGCGTGCTCGTCTTCCAATTACCCGACCGCCCGCGGCAATGGCATCGCCGGCTCATTCAGCGCCTACGACCGACCCGCCTCTTCCGCCTGTATCAGCGGCTCCGCCACGGCGACCGGCCCGTCATGGACATGTTCGGCATCCCGCGGCCGCAGGTGGTCGCCTGGCTGATCGCCCACGGCGGCCACGTGGTGGCCGTCCAACCCGACGATAGCGCCGATAGGTATTGGACGAGTTTTCGCTATATCGTCACCAAAAACGTTCAAACGTTAAGCGTTTGAACGTTGCATTCAAACCGTTAGCATCATGAAAATCGTTCGCTACTCCGTTCTCATGCCCGTTTACAACGAGGCTCGAACCCTACGGGCCATCGTTGCCCATGTGCGGGCCATGGCCGACCTCACCCTGACCATCGTCCCGCTGGCCTCCGAGGTGCCCGAAACCGTGCGCCTGGAGCAGGAAATCATCGCCGTGGACGACGGTTCGCGTGATGAAAGCCCGGCCATCCTGCGCGAGCTGGCCACGGCCGGTGAGCTGCGCGCCTTTTTCCACGCCCAAAACCAGGGCAAGGGCGCGGCCATCCGCACGGCCATCCAACATGCCACCGGCGAGATCCTCCTCATCCAGGATGCCGACCTGGAATACGACCCGCGCGACTATCCCCGGCTGTTGGAGCCCATCCTGGAGGGCCGCAGTCCGGTGGTTTACGGCTCGCGTTTTTTGGGCGGCCCGCGCAAGGCCATGTACTTCCGCCACATGCTGGGGAACAAACTCCTCACCCTGGTCACGAACATCCTCTACGACTCCATTCTCACCGATATGGAGACGTGTTACAAGTGCTTTCGCCGCGAAGTCCTCGACGGCGTGCCCCTGCGCGCCCGTCGTTTCGAGCTGGAGCCGGAGATCACGGCCAAAATTCTCAAACGGGGGTACCGGATTTACGAGGTTCCCATCAGCTACGCCGGCCGCGAGTACGCCGAGGGGAAAAACATCACCTGGCGCGATGGGTTTCCGGCGCTGTGGGCGCTGATCAAGTACCGTTTTGTGGATTGAACCCATGCGGGTCGAGGTCCTGACTGGGTGGAAAGCGCGACGATACCCGGCAACCGCAAGACCGGCCGGATCGAGGGTCGTCCCGTGGACGACGGCTCTGGTCATGCCGCTGGCGGGGCTGCTGACCGCCTTCGTCTTGCGCGTGTGGAGCCTGGACCGCTTTCCCCTGCGCGAGGACGAGGCCCTCTACGGCTACTGGGCGCGACTCATCGCTTCGGGCCGGGACCCCATGCTCGAGCGCGTGGCCGTGGACAAACCGCCCTTTTTCCTCTACAGCCTGGCCCAGGTCTTCACCTGGTTTGGCCCCACAGTCACCGTCGGCCGTTTGCTCAACGTCGTCTGCTCGCTCGTGGCCGTCCTGGCCCTGTGGATGCTGGCGCGACGGGTCTATGACCGCCCCACGGCCGATCTGGCGGGATGGCTCTTCGTCGTTTCGCCCTTTGCCGTTGCCTTTGCTCCCACCCTCTACACCGACCCCATGATGGTCGCCTGGCTGCTGCTGGCCTTGGCAGCGGCCACGACCGCAGGACGAGCCTGGGGGATACCGGGCGGCTTGCTGGCCGGCCTGGGATTGGGGATGGCCTTCGCCACCAAGCAAAACGCCCTGCTGCTGGCCCCGTTGGTGGTCGGGGCTTTGCTCATCGCTGCCTGGCATCGCCTCCCCTCGCGTGGCCGGGTGTACCGCATCCCGTTGACGCTGGCGGCCGCAGGTGCGGGCTTTTACTACGTGTGGTTCAAAGTTTGGCAGTGGGATGGCTGGCGGATCTTGCCGGCCGAGATCCCCGATTTCTGGCAACAGGCCTGGAACACCTACGGCGGTCTGAGCCTGCTGCCGTGGGAGGCCTGGCCAGAGCGAGTACGGGCCTGGGTTGAAGTCTGGCGCTGGCTGGGCGGGAGTTTGGCCGGCACCCTGGCGCTGGTCGTCCTCGTGGCCGTTGCGGTCTGGGCCGACCTGCGACCGGGGCCGGCGGCGCCGCGGCAAGGCGACGCTTCCTCGGCCCTGCCCCGCTTTTGGGATGCCCTCTTCCTGAGCTACGGCCTGGTCTATCTCGGTGTGCATGTGGTGTTCAGTTTTCAACCGTGGGACCGTTACCTGCTGCCGTTGGCGCCGTTGCTGGCCCTTTTGGCCGCACGCGGGGTCATGGTGCTCCGGCAGATGCGGACCGCATGGCTGCGGCGGCCGGCGCCTGTGCTGCTGGCGGGCTTGTTGGTCATCGGCGGTCTGCGTGCCGCCGACGCGCGCATCCCCGTTGGGGGCGATCACGGCGGCTGGAGCGGCATCGAACAGGTGGCGGCCTATCTGCAGGAGGTCGTGCCGGCCGAACGCGGGGTGCTCTACCATCGCTGGGAAGGCTGGCATTGGAACTGGTACTTGTGGGATGGGCCTCACGGCCGCGTCTATTGGGCCGACCCGGCCATGCTCGTGGCCGATCTGGCGCCCAACCCGACGGGCTACACCCGCTTCGTGGTCTTTCCCGGCTGGCATGAAGACGAGCGGCCGGCGCTGGAGGCGGCGCTGCGGCCTTATGGGTTGCGCCTGGCTCCCCGCCTGATCGTGCGGCGCCCCGATGTGCCGCGGCCGCAGTTCACCGTCTATCAAATCGTCCCGATTGGAGCGCCATGAGGACCGATGAGCAGCGACGGCAGCATCTGGCCGCGGGCGTGGTGTTGGCCGGCGTGGTTCTCCTCCTGTACGGCCGCCTGCTCATCACCGGGCAGGCGCCCATCACCGGCGATTTTCTCACCTATTTTGCCCCCTATTGGGAGTACGTCCGCGGCGCCGTGCGCGAGGGACGGCTGCCGTTGTGGAATCCGCTCCTCTTCGCCGGTTCGCCGCTCCTGGCCAATCCGCAGACCTCGCTGTTCTATCCGCTGCGCTGGCCCTTTTTGCTCCTCCCTGCGGAGCGGGCCATCCCGGCCTTTATCGCCCTGCATGCCTGGCTGGCGGGCGGGTTTTGCTATGCCCTGGCCCGGCGGGCCGGTCGGGTGGGATGGGGAGCGGGTCTGGCCGCGGGGATCCTCTTCGCGGCCAACGGCTGGGTGACCGGGCTGAGCGCCCATCCCAATCGCTGGGCCACCGTGGCTTGGCTGCCCGCGGCGTTCTGGCTGTGGGAGGGGATCGGTGAGGCCGATGCCGCAGGCCGGCGCCGTCGGCTCGCGGCCCTGAGCCTGGTATGGGCATTGGCCCTGCTGGCCGGCCATTCGCAGACCTTTTACCATCAGGCGCTGCTGTTCGGCGGCTGGGCGTTGTGGCCCCACCTGGAACGGCTGGCCCCCGCGGTGTGGCAGCGCAACCTGGGCCGGGCCTGGCGCGACGAGCGCTGCGGTATCGGGCGCACCGTCGGTCGGCTGCTTGTCGTCTTCGCGCTGGCTGCCCTTGTGGCCGCGGTACAGCTGGCGCCGACGTGGGAGCTGGCGCAGGTCTCCTATCGGCAGGGTGGGCTTCCCTTTCGCGATCACGCCGCCCTCAGCCTGCCGCCCTGGCGTCTGGGTTTCGCGCTATTGCCCCATTACGGCCGCGACCTGGGTCAGGCCCTGGAAACCGACGCCTACGCCGAATGGGTGGCGTATGTGGGTCTGACGGGGCTGATCCTGGCAGGGCTGGGGCTGTTCCTTCCCGCAGCGCCCGGGCTGCGGCGCCGGGCCGCGGCCCTGGTCGTCGTCGGTTTGGCCCTGGCCATCGGCGCCTACAATCCGCTGACCTACCTGCTCTGGCGCGTGGTGCCCGGCTGGAACCTGTTTCGGGTACCCGCGCGCTGGCTGGAGGCGGTCGTCCTGGGGTTGGCGTTGCTGGCCGCCCTGGGTCTCGAAGGGTTGAACCGCCGCCAGGCCCGCCGGCTGTCGTGGCGCTGGACCGCGCTCACAGCCGTCGTGGGTCTCGGCCTGGCCGTGTTGACCCGACCGAACGGGCCGACCCTGGCCGGTTGGGGCTTGACGCTCTTGGTCATCGCCGCCTGTCTTCTGGCGTATCGGCGTCTGTCCGCGGGTCTGGCCACGACGACGCTCCTTGTCCTGCTGGTCATCGAGCTGTGGGCAGCAAGTTTCGTCCTGCCCATCCAGCNTCCCACGGCCGTGCAGGCCCTGCGTTCGTGGCGCACGGCCCCGGCGCGCATCGCCGCCGAGATGGGCCAACGCAGCGACCCCGGTTGTCGCCTCCGCAGCCTGAGCACCACCACCTACGACCCCGGCGACCTGGCCGACCTGCGGCAGATCTACGGTTCCCGGCTCGATGCCCGCGGTCTGGACGACCTCATCGTCGCCACGAAGGTCAAAGAGGTCGTGGCGCCGAACCTGGGCTTGCTCATGGGCCTGCCCTCCCTCGACGGTTTCGACGGCGGCCTGCTGCCCACCCGCTTTTTCGTGCACACGATGAGCCTGTTCCTCCCGCCCGACCGGGTGGTGGCTGATGGTCGTCTGCGCGAGCAGCTGCGCGCCATCCCCGACGGCCATCTGTTGTCGCTGTTTCGGGTCTGCTACGTCATCGCCGACAAGACCTTCGATGTCTGGCATGACGACGTGTACTACGACCTGGCCTTCGGCGAAGCGCTGACCCTGCCCGCGCCCGAGTTGACCCTGCCCGTGACGGTGAACTTTCCCATCACGGCCGTGGGGCTGGTCAGCCATCTGGACAATTTCGGCGCCACGGTGCTCCAGGGTCTGACCGTGGCCGAGCTGACCGTCACCCTGGCCGACGGCCGGGAGGTCGTCCTGCCCATTCGCGCCGGCATCGAGACCTTCATCGGTTCCGATGGCATCCCTCCGGTCCATCGCCGCGACTTGCCGGCCGTGCCCTGGCGCGACCACGCGCCGGGGCGCGATGCCATCGCCCGCCTGCCCCTGCCTGCGGATGGCGGCCCGCCGTCGGGTCGTGTGCCGGTGCGTCTCCATCTGCGGCTGGTGCGGCCCGATACCACGCTCTTCGTGCGCGGTCTGGCCCTGATTGACGAGGTCAGCGGCGCCCACGCCACGCCGGTGGTGTCGCGCCATCCCTGGCGACGCATCCACTCCGGCGATGCCAAGGTCTACCGCAACGACGGGGTGTTACCGCTGGCCTTTCTGGTCCCCCAGGCTGTTTGGGCCGACGACGAAACGGCCCTGACCCTCTTGCAAGCGGACGATTTCGACCCGACCCGACTCGTTGTCCTGGCCGGACAGGCAGCGGAGGCGATAACCCCGTCCGTGACGGCCCCATCGCCGACGCCGGGCGAGGTGACGATCACGGCCGTCGAGCCCGAAACCGTGCGTTTGCAGGTGCAAACGCCGGTAGCCGCCTGGCTGGTGCTGAGCGATGCCTGGTATCCGGGCTGGGAGGCTACGGTGGACGGCCAACCGACGCCCATCGAACGGGCGGATCTGCTGCTCCGGGCCGTTCACGTTCCGGCCGGCGAGCACGAGGTCGTTTTCCGTTTCCGTCCCCTCTCGTTTCGCCTCGGCGCGGCGCTCACCGTGTTCGGGTTGCTGGCGGTGGCGTTCTCGTTTCGGCGTGGTATAATGGCGGGCGGTCATGGGTAACTGGTTACTGGTAACTGGTTATTGATAACGGAAATTGTCCGATTGAGATCGAGTTAGTCCAAAAGTATTTGAAAATACTATTATAAGGAGTTGTAGCACAACTACCAATATTTGTGTCTCTGTGTCTTTGTGATTATAATTCAGTCTTTTTTGCTCTTAAGCGCTGAGATGAACATCATTAATCGTTTTTTGGCGGTTATTTTCGTTTTTATCCTTTCTGTGGGCGGTTTGGCGCTGGCCGTGGCACCTTTTGCCGTCTTGAGCTGGCTCCAGGATGGGTTGGCGCGGTTCGGCCAGACCCTGACCGCACAACAGAATCTGAATCCGACGTTGTTCATCATCGCCCGGCTATTGGTGGTGGTCATCGCCGTGCTGGTGTTCGTGGCCTTTTTGCTGGCGGAATGGCCGCGCCGGGCGCAGCCGGCCGTGCGCCTGCAGACGAGCGCTGGCGCCGCCGAGGTGACGACGGACAGCGTGGCGCGGCGGCTGCGCTGGCATCTCGACCAGCTGGCCGATGTGCTCTCTGTCGAACCCACCGTGCGGCCGCACGGCGACCGTGTGGACGTGTTCCTCGACGTGGAAACATCGCCCGCCATCGAGGTGCCGATGAAAACGGAGGAGGTGATGCTCGTGGCGCGCGAGGTCGTCGAGGAGCGCATGGGGCTGAAGCTGGGCCGCCTGGAGGTGCGCATTCGCCATAGCGAGTTCCCGAAAAATTGAACGTTTCAACGTTTGAACGAACTGCATGTCTGCCACTGCTTCTGCGGCGCAACCCCTTCTCCCCGATGTGACGGCCGCCGACGAGCCGGACGACGCCACCCTGCTCATGCTCCTGGAGGCGCTGCTGTTCGTGGCCGTCGAGCCAACCCCGGCCGACCGGCTGGCAACGGCGTTGGGCGTTTCCGTCGAGCGGGTACAGGCCGGCCTGACGCAGCTCGAAGCGCAGCTGCACCGCCGCGGCATTCGCCTGCAACGGCATCGCGAGGCGTTTCAGCTCGTCTCGGCGCCGGAAGCCGCCGCGGCCATCGAGACCTTTCTAGGCTTGGACCTCACCACCAAACTTTCGCGGGCGGCCCTGGAAACCCTGGCCATCATTGCCTATCGGCAGCCCATCACCCGGCCGCAGATCGAGGCCATTCGCGGGGTGAGCAGCGACGGCGTCATCCGTTCCCTGCTCCACCGCGGGCTGATCGAGGAGGTCGGACGCCTGGAGCAGCCCGGCCGGCCCGTGCTCTTTGGCACGACTTTCGAGTTCTTGCGTTACTTCGGCCTGACTAGCCTGGACGATCTGCCGCCGCTGGAAGAACAACTCGTGGCCGAAATGGCGCGGCGGGTCGGGTAGGGGTTTGGAGCTTGGGGGAGCCGTAGCTCCGGATGCCATCCGGAAAGTTTTGGGGAGCTTGGGGGAGCTGTAGCTCCGGATGCCATCCGGAAAGTTTTGGGGAGCGTAGGGGAGCCGTAGCTCCGGATGCCATCCGGAAAGTTGACGAACGACAACAAACTTCCGTCCTCCGTCGTTCGTCCTTCGTCCCAACCCGAGACCCAACACAGGACGAAGGCCTGACCAATCCATCGTTCATCGTCTATCGTCCATCGTCCTTCTCTCACACGCGCAGGTAGATTTTCCAGGCCTCGGGGATCTCACCGGAGAGGATGAGGTAATTGACGCGCGGCGTCTTCGGCTCCCAGCGGAGCTTCATACCGGCCTCGTGGGGGGTGCGGCCGCCCTTGCGATGGTTGCAGGCGGCGCAGGCACAGGCGGTATTCCCCCAGGTGTTTTTGCCCCCGCGGCTGCGCGGGATCAGGTGGTCAACGCCAAAATCTTCCTTGCTCAGCACGCGACCATCGCGCACATCGCCGGCCTGAACGCCGCAGTAGATACAGCGGTAACCGTCGCGGCGCAGGACACCCTTGCGACTCCAGCGCGCTTCGCGCGAAGGCGCGTTCACATACCGTCGCAGACGCAACACGGTCGGGATCTTGAACGTGGTGCTCGCACCCACAACGGTGATGGTTTGGTCGGTCGCCACGTCCACACGGCCGCGCATGAGCAAGGAAAGGGCACGCTGGCGGCTGATGACGGCCAGAGGTTCGTAAGTGGCGTTCAACAGGAGCACGGTCATGGCTGCAATCGAGGAGCACGGAGGAGCCGGAGGAGCTTCGTCCTCTGTCCTTCGTCTTTCGTCTTGTCAAGGAGAAAAGCGCCGAAAAACAAAAGAGCGGGCAATTTTGCCCGCTCTCGCTAAAAAGTATATACTATCGGTAAAGATTTTTAACGTATCTTAACCGAATATAACGAAAGCGGGCGCAACGCGCGAGTTTCGACCCGACGCGCCGATTTCGGTAACCAGGCAAGTATGGAGTGATGATGGAACGTTAACAAACAAAAATGGATAGATGTCATGAGATGGTGTACGTCTATTTGGGCAGGTGATGAGTCAAACATACCACAATGGTCGCTCTTTGTCAAAAGCCCCAATCGTCCAGAAGTTCCAGCAGCCGGTCCACCTCATCGCGGGTGTTGTAGTGACTCAGCCCGACACGCAGGACACCGCCCTGCTCGCTCAGCCCCAATCGCTCGATGACGTTGACGGCGTAGAAATGGCCGGCATAGGCGGCGATGCCGTGCGCGGCCAGACGAGCGGAGAGCTCTTGCGGACTGAGGCGCGCCAGGCGCAGGGCAGCCGTCGGCGCACGCTCGTGCAACCGCGCCGGGTCGGTGATGCCGTAGAGGGTGAGACCGGGGATGGACCGAAGCCCATCGAGCATGTAGCGGAACAGCTCGCGTTCGTACTCCTGAATCACCGTCAGGCCCGTCTTGAGCGCCAGACGGCGCCCGCTCGCCTGGGGAAACCGCCCGGCATATGCCTGCCCATACGTCTCGCCCAGCCAGGCCAGATAGGCGATGGCCGCCGTGGTGCCGGCTAACCCCTCGTGATTTTGGGTACCGGTCATCCATTTGCCGGGGGGATGGTCCTCGGCCGGTCGGACCTTGTAGGCCGGGATGCGGTCGAGCAACTCGTACCGACCCCAGAGGACGCCGACATGGGGGCCGTAGAATTTGTAGGCCGAGCAGGCCAGGAAATCGCAGCCCAGGGCCTGCACGTCCATGGGGAAGTGGGGCGCCAAGTGCACGGCATCCACGAACACCCAGGCGCCCACGGCATGGGCGCGCTCGACAATGGCCGGGATGGGATTGACTGTCCCCACGGCGTTGCTGGCCCCGCCTACGGCCACCAACCGGGTGCGCGGACTGAGGAGCTCGTCCAGTTGCGCCAGGGGCAACGTGCAATCGGTCGGGTCGAAATCCCACCAGCGGACGACGATCCCTCGCTCTTGCAGGGCCAGCCAGGGCGCCACGTTGGCATCGTGGTCCAGCCGGGTGACGATGACCTCGTCCCCCGGTTGCCAGAGCCGCCCCAGCGCCCGGCTGAGGGCGAAGGTGAGGGTGGTCATGTTGGGGCCGAAGACGATCTCCTCGGGCGAAGGCGCGTTGAGAAAATCGGCCAGGGCCTGATGGGCCGCCGTCAGGGTTTCGTCGGTGCGCCGCGAGGTGAGAAACGGCGCATGGACATTGGCGTTGCGTCGCACCAGGTAGTCGCTCATGGCGTCAATGACGCTCTGGAGGACTTGGGTGCCGCCGGGACCGTCGAAGAATACTAGGGGTTGGCCCTGTTCATCGGTCTCGGACAGGGCGGGGAAAAGCGGGCGGATGTGGGTGGGATCGAACATTCGGGAAACGAAGGCAGTGGGTTGAGTAGTTTTGGGTCTCAAGGCGGACGAAGGACAAAGGACGGACGACGGACTTTTTTCGTCCTTCGTCTTCCGTCTCGTCAATCGGCCTCAAACCGAGACGATAAGATGAGGGATATTCTCCCCATCGCTCGCCGATCTGGCAAGGCCGGCATGTCCGGAAGGGCCGCAGGGTGTGGTACAATCAAGCGACTTCCGCCTTGGCCCGGTTCGGGCTTTGCGAGATAGGACAAAAGCTCCGTCTTTCGTCTTCCGCCTTTTCTTCCGGCCTGTGGCCGTTCCATCTCTCCGTTTGAGGATGTTTCATGTTTCGCCTGCGTTTGTTGCTTATGCTCATCGGGCTGACCGTGCCGGTGGTGATAGGGGCATGTGGCGCCCGCCCCGCTGAGGATCCCCAGGCTGCCATCGAGGCCGCCGTCCAGGCCACCCTGACCGCCGTGGCCGCGTCGCCGGCGGCGCCCCCCACCACACCCGGCCCGACGGCGGCGGTGGCGACGCCTCGCCCGACGCCGGCCGTCCAGGTCATCCTGCCGCCGGCCATCCCGAACTTCACGGCGACCGAGCGACCTGCCGCCACCAAAGGCCAGGCCGATGCGCCTCTCGTCATGTACGAATGGGCCGATTATACCTGCCCGTATTGCCGGCGTTTCCACAGCGAAGTCTTGCCGACCCTGGAAGAGCAATACATCCGCACCGGCAAGCTGCGGTTGGTGTACAAAGAGTACCCCGTGGTGAGCGGCGACCTGTCGGTCATCGCCAGTCTCGGCGCCCAATGTGCAGCCGAACAGAACGGCTTCTGGGCCATGCACGACTGGTTGTTCGAGCAAACCGAAGCTTGGCGCAATCAGAACGCCATCGAACGTATCAAGGCCGCGGCCGTAGAGCTCGGATTGGACGGCGAGGCCTTCAACCGCTGCTTCGACGAACAGACGGCCATCCCCCTCATCGTTGAGGACTACCGCGAAGGCCAGGCGTTGGGCATTCGCGGGACCCCGAACTTCGTCATCAACGGCCACTGGGTCCAGGGCCTGCTGCCCCTCTCCGATTTCGTGAGCATTCTGGACGCCCTGCTGGCCCAGGCCGAAACCGGGAGTCTGCCCGAGTACGTCGTCACGGTGACGCCATCGCCCACGCCCGATACCGACTTCGCCGACGAACCCCAGCCGCCGTTGGGCGATGCCAACGCGCCCGTGCTCATCGTCGAGTTTTCCGACTACCAGTGTCCCTTCTGCCTGCGGCATTTCCAGCAGACCATGCCCAAACTGCGCGAGCAATACATTGACACGGGCAAAGTCCGCTACGTGTTCAAGGATTTCCCGCTGGATAGCATCCACCCGCAGGCGCGCAAGGCGGCCGAGGCCGCCAACTGCGCCGGCAAACAGGGGCAGTACTGGCCCATGCACGACCGCCTCTTCGCCGAGCAAAACCGTTGGGCCGAAAATAACGAGGCCGTGACCGTCTTCAAACAACTGGCGACCGAATTGGGCCTGGATGCCGCAGCGTTTGCCGCCTGTTTGGACGGCGGCGAGACCGCGGCCGAGATCGAGGAAGACCTGCAAGAGGGCCTGCTGGCCGGGGTGCAGGGAACGCCGGCCTTCTTCATCAACGGCCGTTTTATCAGCGGCGCGCAACCGTTTGAGGTGTTCCAGCAGGTCATCGAGCAGATGCTGGCCCCATGAAAAACGAACGCCGTTGGTCCCGATCAAGACCGACGGCGTCCGTTTCCCGTCCCGGACGATGCGCTCAGACGCTCATCACGGCGGCATCGGCCTGATACTGTTCGGCATCGGCCGCCTCCCATTCCTGGACGATCATGCGGAAAATGTCGGATTCGGTGATGATGCCGATGATGTTGCCGGCCATATCCACCACGGGCAGGCCGCTGATTTTCTTTTCGAGCATGATTTTGGCCGCTTCGCCGATGGTGGCCATCTGATGAATGGTGATCGGCTTGCGGGTCATGATATCGGCCACCGGCGTCTTGGCCAGCAGGTAGTTGATTTCCCAGATGCTGAGGGTCGTGGCGCTTGAGGGTTGCGCGCCGCGAATATCACCCCGGGTGACGATGCCGACCAGCTCGCCATCATCCACGACAGGCAGGCGGCGAATGCCGTATTGCTGCATGATGTGGTGGGCTTCGGCCAGCGATGTTTGCGGCGAAACCGTGATGACATCACGGGTCATCCAATCTTTGACGAGTTCGTTTTTCATAGGCAACCTGTGGGTTTCTGCCTGAGGCATGATAGAGAGACGCCGTTGTCTCTCTTCATCGTCCAGTATAACCCGGTTGCGTCCTTTTTCACTATGATAAACGTCATAGGGGATGACGGCTTGGCCACTGCCCACCGTTCCGGCTCGTGTGGGTTTTCATCCCTCGCGCGGGAAAACCGGCACATCTGGCCCAACGTATTGGCGGAATAGGGCCAGGATTTCGCCGGGTTCGGCGTGCCGTTTGAGGGTTTTCTTCGAAAACAGCAGCTCGTCGTTGACCCGGAACTCGAAGGCGCCGCCGCTGCCCGTCACCAGGGTAAACGAGGCGATGACATGCTGGTAATCGCCCAGGACCTCGGCCGCCGCACGGACGGCCCGCTCCAGGTAGTTTCAGGGTACGCAGTACTCAAGGGTGATGCGATAGGGTTTCTCGAAAAGCATGGTTGGACTCCGTGTTGAACATAGGAAACGGGATTATGCCTAAAATGTAGCGCAAGATGCCATCTTGCACTACGTCAAACGTTCGAGCGTTTGAACGTAATGGTCGCCCCAACCGCAGGTCAGCCGGGCGGTGCGCGCATCGAGCCACGCGAGCATCCGCAGCCAACGCCGATGGCGTTCGCACCAGGGCGCCAGGGCCGTCGGCGGCAGCCAGAAGCCCAGACTCAGGGTCTCACGGTGGCCGAACCAGGGCGCAAAATCGCGGCGGAGCCGTCGCGGGGAGGGATAGGCCACGGGTACCAGGCCCGCGCCGATGCGGGCCACGGCCCGGCCGCGCCATCGCCGCGTGGCTGTGCGCCCATCGCCGTGCATGCCATACCACACCACCTCCCACGGGCACCGCGGCCCCATCGGCACGAGGACGACCACGCCTCCGGGTCGGACGAGCCGGGCCAGGTCACGCGCCAACGGCCGCCAATCGCTCAGGACGTTGATCCCGCCGAAATCGGAGAGCACGCCGTCAAAGGCGCCTTCCTCCAGCGCAGCCAACCCGGCCGTCAGATCGAGCCGGGCAAAGGCGATACGCTCGGCCAGGCCAGCCGCCCGAGCCTTGGCCTGGGCTATCTCCAGCATGCGGGGTGAACCGTCGGTGGCCGTGACGCGCACGCCCTGTCCGGCCAGCCACAGGGCGTCTTCGCCGGTGCCGCAGGCCAGCTCCAGCCAGTGCTGGCCGGGTCGCAGGTAGCGGGCCAGGACCTCCCACACCCGGCGGCGCAGGACGCGACCGAGGGCCGTGTGGGTGAATGCGGCATCGTAGCCGGCGGCCACGCCGTCGAAAACGGCTCCAGGTGCCGACATCGCAGAGGAAGTCTCCATCTACCAGCCTTCGGTTGCCCGTTCGCGCACGCTCCAACCCCGGCCGGAGGGACGACGGTCGTCCTCACCCTCCCGTTCGTGGCGGGTCAACCACATGCCCAAACGGCCGCGGCGGGCATTGAGCCAGTGCTTGAGCAGCGGCCACGGCCGTCGCTGACCCGTCCGGCGCAGCTTGTGGAATTGCACTTCGTTCACCATCCAGCGAGTGGCATGGTCGTAGAACCGCCGCGAATAGCGACCGGCCACGCCCAGGTCGCGGTCCGTGCGCTGTTCCCAATCGGCATAGGCCAGGATACGGTCGGCCACGGCCTCGTAGTAGGGCGTGCCCTTGATGGGATAGGCCACTGTGGTCAGGAACACGTCCGGGTTGGCCTGTTTGAGATGCGCAACCGTGGCGGCGATGTCGGCCTCGGTCTCGCCTTCGTAGCCCAACATGATGAACATGCCGACGGCGATACCGTGGGCCTGCAAAAGCCGGGTTTTGGCCTGGATGTCCTCCACCTGCGCCTTCCGTTTCATGGCATCGAGCACCCGCTGCGAGCCGCTTTCCGAGCCGATCCACAGGCGCTGACAGCCCATCTCGGCCAGGGTGGCCACGATGTCCTCGTTCAGGCGGTCGGCCCGGCTGATGCACTCGAAGGGCACGCGCAGCCCGCGGCGCTTGAGTTCCCCGGCATAGCGCAGGGTCCAACGCGGCTGAATGGTGAAGACATCGTCGGCATACCAGAGCTGGTCGGGCCGGTAACGTTCGACCAGAAAGGCCACCTCGTCGGCCACGTCTTCGGGTGTGCGCCGGCGATGGCTGTAACCGAACACGGTGTGGCTGCACCAGGTGCAGGTGTAGGGGCAGCCGCGCGCCGTGATCAGCGACACCGAGCGCACACCGTGATGGCTACGCCAGGTCTCCAGATAGCGTTCCAGGTCAATGGCCTCGCGGTCGGGCCAAGGCTGGGCCGAAAGGTCCGCGATCTGCGGCCGCGGGGGTGTACGCACGACCTTGCCATCGGCCGTGCGAAAGGCGATGCCGGCCACATCGTGCAGGGCCGTAGCGTCGTTCCGGGCCAGTCGGGGGATCAGCTCCTCCAGAGTCAGCTCACCCTCGCCGATGACGATGACATCGGCCCCGCGTTCGAGGTACTCGCGGGCGTGATGGGGTGGTTCCGGCCCGCCGAGGATCACCTTGGCGCCCACGTTTCGACACAGCCGTATCATCCGCAGCACGTTCTGGCGGGTCATCAGAGTCGCGTAGATACCCACCAGCGAGGGCCGCGCCAGCTCGAGATAGGCCGTAAAGGCATCCCACGCGCTGAAGGTCGTGTCGAACACTTCGACATCGAAGCCCTTGGCCTTGAGGTGCGACGCCACGTAGAGCAGCCCCAACGGCGGATAGGGCTTCATGACCTGCAGCTCGTGCGGGTCCTCGTAGAGAAAGTAGCCGTGGGTGAGTAGGAGGTCCATGCTCGTTGCCGGGCTTTCATCCTGCGTTTTGACCTATGGACAGGACGAAGGACGAACGACGGGGACCATCCATCATCCATCGTCCAAGCTCATCCATTCCCCTGGACGCGCAGGGGGAGGATTTTGTAGGTCACCCGCTGCTCGCCGGGTCGCCGCCAGGGATAGACCGGCTGGCCGGTGTACTTGAAACACAGCCGGTCAATCATGGCGTCGGCGCCCTCTTCGGTGATCTCGACCACGCGACCGCGGATCTGCACATAGCGATAGGGGTTGTTCGGGTCGGAGATGGCCAGGGCCACGTTGGGATTGCGGCGCAGATTGCGGTCCTTGACCCGCCCGCGGGCGCTGTTGATGATGATGTGGGTGCCATCGTAATCGAACCAGACCGGCGTCACCTGCGGCGAGCCATCGGGCATGATGGTAGCCAAATGGGCAAAGGCTTTCGTCTCAAAACGGAGCAAATCGAGAAATTGCGCCGGGATCATGATAGTAACTAGTAACTAGTAATTGGTAAATAAGACGAAGTGTTGAAAATGAGTGCATAAATTCTGAAAACACAGTAACCAGTTACCAGTAACCGGTCACCAGTTACCCAACCTCCTCCTGCGGGGTGGGAATGGCGGCGGCGGCCGGGGAGAGGGCCGGGGAGAGGGCGGGCAGACCCTCATGGGGCAACCGTGCCAGCCGTTCGAGCCGCCGGCGGGCCAGGGGCAGGGTGGCGATATGATAGACCATGGCCGCCATCTGACGCCAACCCGGCCGTGGGATGCCGTCGGCGCGCGGGCCGGTTAGGCGCCACCAGGTCCGGCGGGCGCGGTACTCCTTGTGCAGCACCACGTGCAGCTGGCGATAAAAGGCGGTTGTAAAGGGCCCGTGATAGAGCATGGCTAGGTCGTCCGAATCCTCCCAGTTCTGTTTGACGCCGAGCTGGTCTTTGACCCGTTCGTAAAAGCGGGTGCCGGGCAAGGGATAGGAAACGGACATGCCGATGTCATCGGGCCGGCACCGGCGCACCAGTTCCAGGGTTTTGGCGATGTCCTCGCGGGTTTCGCCGGGGTAACCGAACTGGAGAAAGAAGCCGATCTGAAAGCCGTGCTCGTGGACACGACGGGCAGCCTCGACAATCTGCTCGATCCGGGTGCCCTTTTCCATGGCGTCGAGGATTTTCTGCGAGCCGGACTCGGCCCCCACCCACACGATCTGACACCCTGCCCGTTTCATGGCGGCGATCTCGCCGGGACGGAGCAGCAAATCCACCCGGCTCAGACATTTGAAGGGCACACGGGCATCGTGGGCCTCGACCAACTCGGCGAAACGCGGCCACCAGCCGGGTTTGAGGCCGACGATGTCATCGGCAAACCAGATGTGGTCGGGCCGATAGGTCTCCTTGAGCCATTTAGCTCGGCGACGACGTTTTCGGGGCTGCGGGCGTTGTAGCGCTGACCCCAAATGGGCTTGGCGCACCAGTTGCAATGGTAAGGGCAGCCCCGCGTGGTCACCATGTTCATCGAGAAGTAACCGTGGCGCTCGTACCAGATGCGCCGATAGCGCTCCACATCCACCAGGTCCCAGGCCGGGAAGGGCAACCCGTCCACGTCCTTGATGTCGGGCCGCCGCGGGTTGCGGACGGGGGTGCCGTCTTCCCGGCGGTAGGCCAGCCCTGCGATGGCCGCAAAAGGCGTGTCCGTGCGGCCGCTCAGCCGGTCGAGCAGCTCAGCCAAGGTGTACTCGCCTTCGCCGAGGAGGACGAAATCGGCGCCCCGACGCAGATAGGCCTCGGCGTGGTCGGTGGCGTCGGAACCGGCGACGATGACGATGCACCCCTGCGCCCGCGCCATCTCGATCATGGTGAAGGCGGCCTGGCGCATGCGCAACAGGCACATCTTGGAGAGGTAGTTGAAGTTGTCCTCGTAGAGCACGGCGAAGCGCGGGCGATGACGGCGTAAGGCCGCTTCCCATTCGGCCTCGGATGCGGCCAACATGGCATCGAACAGGGCCACGTCGTAGCCGCGCCGGCGCAGATAGGCGGCCGCGTAGAGGGTCCCCAGCGGCGGATACGGCTGCATCGCCTGCCAGAGCTTGGGGTCAAAGCGAAGGTAGTAGGATTGGCCGAAAAGGAGATCGGTCATAAATCGTAGATTCCGCAGATAAAAACGTTGAAATGTTCAAACATTCAAACGTTTGAACGTTTCATGATAAGCCGCGATGATTCGTTGGCCGTGGCCCTCAAAATGACCTTTGCAGCAATCCGCCGAAAAAAGGGCCTCGGACTGATTTGGATACCGATTGCGGAATTTTGCCACCTTACGGCGCATTTCCCAGCGTTCCAGATAATCGGTCGGCGGCAATCGCAAAACGGTTTCGGCCAGCCCGCGCAGACGAGGGGGGAGCGGCGTCATCGAGCCGTTCGATATGGCTGGGTCGGGATAGGGCGGTGGCCCGTCGGCATTGGGCAGGAAGGTCGCCGTCCAGGCATTGACACGGCGCAGACGGTGATACACCGCCAACCCGTAGAGGGGCACCAGCTGCGTCAGCTCGCGGGCGACAAAGTAATCCTGGGGCGCCAGGGCCAGGGCCTGTTCGGAGAGGAGATAGTTTGGGCAAATCGTGTCCCCGCGGTGGGCTGCCCAACGGACGAGCAGGATGACCATCGCCCGACACAGCCAGAGTCGTCCGGACGCCGTGATGAGGAGATAGTCGAGGTCGCTGCGCTCGTCGGGGTTGTTGACCGCCAGCGAACCGGTCAGGGCGACCATGCGCACGAAGGGCACCGCCGCCAGCCAACGCCCGTAGGCCAGCGCTCGCGGCCAGAGCAAGCGGGCGCGCGCCTCCCGTTCCCGACGCACGGCCACGATGGTCTCCCGGCCGGGCAGGGTCAGGTAGCCGTCGTGGGCGACGAGCCGGCCCGACGCGAGCAGGCCGTCGTGCAGACAGGTCTCGACCTGGGCAAGGGTGGCCGGCACCTCGAGGTAGCGGTGAACTTCGGCCACCGTCGGCGGGTAGTCGAACACATCGGCATAGGCCACCGTCCGTAGGATGGCCTGGGCCAGGATGGCGGGTGTAACCGCTGCGGTTGGTAGCGCTGCGGGGAAGAACGGATGGTTCATCGTCCTGCCGACAAAGCGTGGCGGTGCTCAGCGATAGACAGGCGGGTTGGGGTTGGTGACAAACCAGACCACATAAACGCCCACGCCCAACAGCATCGTCGCCATGTAAAGCCCATAGGCGGCCCGCATCCAGGGCTTGTAGTCGGCAAAACGCAGGCGTTGCGGTACGAGCCGATGCCCTCGCAAGACCACGAAATTGCCGATGAGGAAGGCAAAAAAGCCGATAACGGCGTGAACCGTTGTGACCAGGTAAAACGGTTGTGCCCACAGCGCCGGTAAGCCCGGCGCCACGAAGTCGCGATAGGGCAACAGCATCATCCATAGCACCAGGACGGTGCTGAGGATCACCCCGGTCGTCTGGACCCGACGATGATGCCGAAAGAGCACTCGCGCCCGTTCCGGCCCAAGCCCATCGGGGGAACGGCCTCGTTCGATGGCCTGGGCCTTTTTGGCCAGATAGGCGCCGATCGTGAACAGCGCCGCCACCAGGAGAAGCAAGACCAACGTCGTATCGGCGGCGAAGTTGGCGGCTGTGCCCAGAAAACCGGGGCGGTGAAAAAGCTCGGTCATCGTCTGCTATCGAAGGTGTTATTGTGCTACCTGATGCGAAGGTGGTAACACAACTGCTCGCAGTTGTGCCACATTACGTCTCGGCCACGCTGTGGGTCCCTTGCGTTGTCGGGCATCCTAATGAACCGCCACGAGTTTGTCAAACGGAACACAGAAGGGCGGCTTCGTTCATCTCACAGTTGACTTGGCCAGTGAGACCGGCTTTTGACAACGTATGCCAGCCGTTGTATGATTCCAAAAATTGGGCAATTTGACAAACAACGTGCCAACAAACAAAAAAACCGACATACGGATCTCCAATTACCAGTCACCAGTTACCGGCTTTACCCATCTCCCCTCATGCCCGACCCCTATTCCGACCTCAAGCAGCGCCTGCCGCGCGGGGAAGTGTGTGCCTTCGTCGGCGCCGGTCTTGCGGCCGCGGCCGGCCTGCCCGACTGGCACGACCTGATGGCCGAGCTGGCGGCCTCCATTGCCTTTGACCTGCCCCCGCGGCGCTGGGCCACAGCCGAAGCTCTTCTCGACGCCGCCCAGGCTTATGTCAACCAACGTGGCCTCAACGACCTCATCCGCTTCCTGCGCGACCGACTGGCCACCTGGCAGACACCGCCGAGCAGCGCCCATCTCGCCCTGGCGCGATTGCCCGTGACTACCATCTTCACCACCGTCTACGACGACCTGCTCGAAAAAGCCTATCGGCAGGTGGGCAAACAGGTGGACGTGGTCGTGCGCGACAGCACCATCCCCTATCTGCGCCGCGGGCCGAACGTGGTCAATCTCATCAAACTCAACGGCGACCTGGCCCAACCGGACACCTTGGTCGTCACCCGGGAGCACTACGAGCGTTTCCGCCTGACGCGGCCACAGATGGTCAAGCTCCTGGAAACCGAGTTGGGCCGGTCGGACATGCTCTACCTGGGCTGGAACCAGGCCGACCCGGCCTTTGCCTTCGTCTTCGGCGAGGTGCTCGGCCGTTTCGGCGCCGACATGCGGCCGGGTTACGCGGCCTTGTTCGAGGTCACGCCGACTCAGGTGGACGAATGGCGGCGCAAGAACATCCGCCCCGTCGTCCTGTCCGGGGATACGCCGGCTGACGCCCTGGCTGCCTGGCTGACCGAGCTGGCCGAGAAGACGAGCCCGCTCGGACCGGAACCCCTTCAGGGCGCGGCGGTGGCGGCCGCCGGCCCCTCATCCGGCGGCATCCCCACCACGGCCCCACCGGCTGCCGAGCGCGCCGCCCTGGAGGCCCGGCTGCGCGACCTGCGCGCCTATCTGAACGGCCTGGAAACGGCCCGGATCACGGCTGGCCCCATCGAGCAGGTCAAAATAGACCTGGAAATCGAGAAGACGCGCCAACGCCTCCGCGACCTCGAAGCCGAATTGGACGCGGCGGGAGGGTGAGAAACTGAAGGAGTNCGACGCTTTTATCAGCTATGACCCTGCCGATGAGGAGTGGGTCCTGACCTGGTTGCTCCCGCGGCTGGAGGAGGCCGGGGTGCGGGTCATCACGGCGGCCGATTTCGAGGCCGGCGCGGTTCGCGCCCTGGAGATCGAGCGAGCCATCCGCAGCAGTCGCTGCACCGTCGCCATCCTCAGCCCGGCCTGGCTGCAAAACCACTGGGCCACCTTCGAGATCGTCCTGGCCCAGACCCTCAGCCTGGACGAAATCCGGCGCAAGCTCATCCCCGTGCTGCTGGAGCCGTGCGAAGTGCCCCTGTTGCTCAGGCATCGGGTGGTGTTGGACCTAAGCCGGGCCGCGCTGCAGGAGCGCCGGGTGCGCAAGCTGGCCCACGATATCGTGGCCCGTTCGTGGGTACCGCCGCCGGCCTTGCCCCGCGGCCGGGAGGATTGGCAGACCTTTGGGCCGCAGCTGGCGCGCTGGCTGCGGCGCTATCGCCGACGCGTGCTCCTAGTGATGACGGCGGCGGCGCTGGCGACGCTCCTGCTGCTGATGGTCCTGCAATGGCCGCCCTTTCAGCCGCGACCGGTCTGGATGGCTGACCCCGGCCTGGCGGCCCTGCGGGCCACGGCCATCGTCAACACGGGGATTTCGTTGGTGGTGGGGGCTGAAAACGCGCAGGAAGGCGGCGCAATCGTCCCCAAGGGGTTGTGGTACCGTCGCCTGCCCGATGGCGCCTGGCAGGAAAGCGACGTGGGGGATTGGCTTTGCATCGAAGACCGGGAGCCGCCGGCCCTGGCCAACCTCTCCGACTTGGCCGCTGCAGCGGAACGACCGGGCGTGGTCTTTGCCCTCACCAGCCACAAGGGCATCCTGCAGAGCGACGACGGCGGCGCGACCTTTCGCCCTCATCCGGCGCCCTATCCGGGCTTTCCCGATGCCAACCTACCCTACCGCCTGGTCGTCGCTCCCGACGACGTCCTGTGGGTTGCCGCCGAGGGGCAGGGACTTTGGCGGGTGACGGCCACGGCCTGGGAACGGATGGACAACCGCGGGCCGGATGGCTGCCGGGGCTTGCCGGCGGTGAACGTGCGCAGCCTCCTGGCCGAGGCGGGACGCTTGCTCATCGGCACCGACCAGGCGGGGCTGTGGCTGAGCGAGGACGGCGGCCGCACTTGCCATCGCGTGTTCGACGACGAAGGGCGCTACGAAATCCGCGCCATCGCCGCCGTACCGGGCGACCCTGCGCGGTACCTGCTCGTCCTGCGCGACTGGCGGGACGACAGGCGGCCCACGTCCCTGCTTGACCTCTGTCCCCGGCCGGACGCGTGTCGGCAAACCCCCTGGCGGGCCGAACCGGACTCCCTCTTGCCCACCACCGACGACGTGCTCGACCTGTTCGTCGCGGGAACGACCACGGCCGCCGTCCGCTGGTTCGCCATAGACGCCAGGGGCCGCATTTGGCAGGGCGACCTGGCCCGGCGGCAGACGGTCCGCCTGCCCGGTCTGCCCCGCTGTGTGGTGTTCCTGGGCTGCGATGCCGGGTTCGCGGCCGATGGGGATGTACCGTATGTGCTGGCCGCGCAACCCGAAGGGCGCTGGCCCGGTCGTGTCTATACGTTCGCCGTCGGCCCCTGGTGGCGCCGACTCTGGCCTTGAGAGAAGGATGCCATGAAGGACTTGCCGGGCTTTTCGCCCTTCCAGCAACAGGAAGCGCCCTACAAAGCCTTTCGCCGGCCCCCCATCCGGCCGCGACAGCTGAGCTACGGCCACGAGAGCTTTCCCATCCGCCCGGAACGGCTGCAAGCGTCGCGGCGCGCCCTGGCCGAGCTGGCCAAGGACTACCGGGACGACGATGGCGCCTATCCCTGGCGGCTGTGGTTCCATCCCGGCACCGGTTTGCCCGGCTTCGTGCGGCTGCGGCTCCACCGTCCCTTGGCTGCCGGGGACGAGGCTGCCCTGGGGGAGGCCGCCGCTTTGCTTCGGGGCCAATGGGGGCCGTCGTACCGGGGTTGGACCGCCGCCCTGTTCGGCGACCCCTCCGAGTTCGGCCGTTCGTTCGAGGGCGGCGAGGTCATCCGCCTACCCCGCGGCGGCGAGCTGGGCAAACCGGCCATGCGCCATTTTGCCTGGACCCAATCCTTCGCCGGCTTGCCCGTGGTGGGCGGCAGCCTCCGGCTCCACGAAGGCGTGCACGATACCCGCGTCGCCGTCACGAGCAGCTTCTTCCCCATCGCCGATGGGCAAGGCGATTTCCCGGCCGGGGTGGAATGGGAGGAATGGGCGCTGCAGCTGCGAGTTGCGCAGGCCATGTGGGCGCAGGCCGTCGGTCAAGACCGGACTGCCGTGTTGTCGGGACTCCTTCTGGCCTGGGCGGCATCGCCCCTGGCCGGCGACCGGCAGGCCCTGGCGGCGCTGTTGGGCGCCGAATCCGGCGAGACCGCGGCGCTGTTGGCCGCTCTCGCCGGCCTGCCCGGGGCGGATCGAGTGATGGGGCTTCTCGCCTCGCTGCTTCAAGCCCCGATGGCGCCGATGGCCGCTCTCGCCGGCCTGCCCGACGACGCGGCCCTCATCGAACCCGTGCCCATCCGGGGCAGCGCGGAGGCCATCCTCCCCTGCGACGGCGCCTATCACCGCATCCGACGCTATCGGGTGCAGATGCCCGGCGAGGACCCCTGGTACGCCGATGTGGATGCCCATACCGGCGAGGTGCTGGGCGGCCTCTGGCAGGCGGCGGCCGCGGCGCCCTACTTCCGCACGTCGGGCGAGGCGCTGGCCGGCGCGGCCGGCGGCGATGACGGTAGCCTGACGGCCGCCGATCGGGCTGATCTGGCCCGGTTCATCGCCAACGCGGCCGATCTCCTGGCCACCGATGCCACCACGGCGGAACGCACCGTTGCCGTCCACGCCCTGGGAGCCTATCGCTACCTGACCAGTGTGATCGGCGGCGTGGCGCCGGCCCGGTTGGAAGGCTACACCCGGCCCGGGGGTGGTCGGCAGAGTCCCGGCCTGCAGGTGACGATGCATCCGACCCACCCGACCCGGTTCCACTGGGGAAGCGGTGACCCCAAGACGATCCGCCTGCAGACGGGCAACACCACGGCCGCAGGCCAAGCCATCGTCGCCCCGGCCAACGACCCCGAAGTCATCCTCCACGAGCTGTTCCACGCTTTTCTCTGGCTGCTCGACCCCGAACCCTGGGACCTACCTGCGACCGTCAATCCCTTCGGCCGGGCCTTGCAGGAGGGCTACGCCTTCTATTTGGCCCGGTCTCTGGCCGCGCAGGCCGGCAGTAACGAAGCGGAGCAACCCTGGGCGCGCGGGGCCTATCGTCCCGGTCCATGGGGTAACCGCTGGGCCTTGACGCGGTCGAATACGCAACCCGGCGCCGACTTTTTGCCCGCGCCGAACGTCTATCCCGCCGGCCTCTTTGACGCCGGGAGCCAACCCGGCGTGCCGCTCTATTACGACGTGGGCATGGTCTGGGCGCGGGCCTTGTGGGATTTGCGCACGCTTCTGGGCGCGGCGCACACCGACACCCTGGCCGTGCGGGCCTATCCCTATTTGCACGGCTACATCGCCGGCTTCGAACTGGCGGCCGAGGCGCTGATCGAGGTGGATCGGCAGGAGCTCGGCACCCTCGACCTGGGGGATGGCACGCTGCCCATTTGGGCCCACCGGGGCATCACGGCCGGCCAGGGCATCGTGGCCTTTGCCGAGGCCGGCGGCATCCTCCTGGCCGGCAGCGACGCCGGCATCCTGCGTTACGACGGCCAGAGCTGGCAGGCCGAAACGAACAACCTGGCCGGCGGCGGCACCCTGCGCGGGGTCGTGGCCCTGGCCACCGACGGGACAGACGTCTACGCCGCGGCCCATCTGCCTACACCCGCCACCGGCGGCGGCCGCGAGTGGACGCCGGGCCTCTATCGCCGGCCGGCCGCCGGCGGTGTCTGGCAGCCCCTGGGCGATTGGGCCGCCCAAACCGGCAACGCCACGCCCATGGCTCTGTGGCCGCTTGCCGGCGGGCTGCTCGTCGCGAGCACGAGGGGCATCTTCCGCCATGCGGGCGCCGTGGGCGGTTCCTGGCAGGTCCACGGCGGCTCTCTTGGCATGGCCATGCACAGCCTGGTCGGCGCTTCTTTCGGCCTGCGGGGTTGCGGCCCGGCCGAACTGTTCGAGGGGACGGCCAGCGGCAACTGGCTGGCGGAGCCAAGCCGGACGCTGAGCGGGGCCTTCGCCGGTTCAGAGACGGAACGGTTGCTGCGGCTGGCCGTGGTCAACGACCGGGTGTTCGTGGCCACGCTGAGCGGCCTCTACGAGCTGAGGCCGAACTGGAGCACGGTCAGGGTAACCGGCGTGAGTGGGCCGGTTCTGGCCCTGGCGGGCCGGGGGACGAGCCTGTACGGCGCCGCGGCCAACGGCCTCTTTCGGCTGGAGGCTCCGGCCGGGGCAGCTGTCCTGCTCGCCGCCCAGCCCTTGACCGCCCCGGACGGGGCCGTTGTCATCGCCCTCCACCCCGCCGCCGACGGAACCCTTTGGGCCGGGACGCAAGGGCACGGCATCTGGCGGTTGCAGGGCAACGTCTGGTCGCAGGCCTACGTGCCGCCAACGCCGCCCTGGCCCATCCTGGCGTCCCACAGCCGGGCCTTGCTGCGCCTGCGTCAGCCGCAGGCTCATCCCCAGGCGACGATCACGGTGCAGGGCGACGGTTCGTTGCAGATCCTGGCCGTCGGACAGCCGGGTCTGCCGTTACGACGGGTCGAGCCGGACGGTTCCGGCCGTTATAACCTGCAGGCGGGCGAGGTGC
>JAOADB010000102.1 GCA_026417535.1 Caldilineales bacterium | reverse complement strand
GAGATGTGTATAAGAGACAGTTGCTGCACTGGGCGCGCCACTCGTAGCTGGCCCAGCCTTCGGTGAAACGCTTCTTGAGCAGCAGGTAGTGCGCGTATTCCCAGTGGACGATGGCGGGCTCCTTGGGATCCTTCAGGGCCTCCTTCATGGCCGCGATCCAGGCGTTCTGGTTGGCAGCGTCGGGCGAGGCCGAGAGGATGGCGAACTTACCGCCGTCGGGGCCGAGGATGTCCAGGGCCATCTGGGCCATGACCTTGCCGGTCTCGTTGAAGTCCACCTGGGCCACGAAGAGCTGCTCACCCCTGGCCGACGGGATGGGCGAGTCCCAGGTGACGACGGTCATGCCGGCTTCACGGGCGGCCTCGGCGGCAGGGGCGATCTGGTCGCCGGCGTTGTTCGAGATCATGATGGCCTGGACGCCCTGGGTAGGCGCGTTGGTCAGGATTTCGATCTGGCCGGCGACGCTGTTTTCGGGCGTGGGACCCAGGAACTGCAACTCGGCGGGGTTTTGCAGCTCGCGATGCGCCTCCAGCGCGCCCTGGTGGGCCTCATCGAAGGGCAGGATGCCGAGGAACTTGGGCATCAGGATCATCTTGACGGCCTGACCGGGCGTGGCCTGCACCGGACCGGAGGGCGCCGGGGCCGTTGTGGGAGCCGGCGGTTGGGTGGGTGCCGGCGGCTGGGTGGGCGCCGGGGTGGGCGCAGGCGGTTGAGTGGGCGCCGGGGTGACGGCTCCGGCGCAGCTCGTCACCAGCATGGCCACGACGACCAGCAGGGAAACGAGCTTCCAGAGGGTGAGACGGTAGGGTTGCATTGGGTCCTCCTTTTGATGAGAGAAACGGAAACCGAACAACAGACCGGGGAGAATGTGACCCGGCGGGAAGAGATCGGAATCTTTTTTATAACCACAAAGTCACAAAGACACTAAGAATGCTAAAATATCAAAGATAATGGATTATTTTTGCTGTTACTCGTGATTTTTTAAATTTCGTGCATCTTCGCGTCTTTGTGGATTTGTGATTGAATGTTACGTAATGCTATATAAAAGGCGAATGTAGCGTAAGATGCCATCTTGCGTTACGTAATACCACATCAATCGCAATGAGTCAAAAATTTGCCATCTTGTTATGAATTTAGTGTCTTTAGCATCTTTACGTCTTTGTGATTATAAAAGGCGAATGTAGCGCAAAATGTCATCTTGCGTTACGTAATATCATATCAATCGCGATGAGTCAAACACTTGTCATTTTACCATCTGTTTAGCGTTCTTAGCGTCTTCGCGTCCTTGTGATTAATAAAAAGAAGATAATAAGCGATATTTTCTCAAACACACTCTCAATCGAACGATTGCGGCGTTTTCGCCGGCTAAAAAGGGCATTGGCTCCTAGACCGGCGTTTCCGGCGTGGTCGCCAGTCGTTCCCCTCGGGCCAGACGACGGAGCCGCAACCGCTCGCGCACGGCCGCGGCCAGATTGGGTATCAAAACCGAAAGGATCAGCAAGAAGCCGATGACGCCGGTCTGGACATGGGCCGAGAAACCGGCCAACCCCATGCCGTTGCGCAGATTGAGGATGATCAGAATGGAGAGCAGCACGCCCCACAGGGTGCCGCTGCCGCCAAAAATGCTCACGCCGCCCAGCAGGACCATCGTGATGATATCGAGTTCAAAACCCTGGGCTGTGCTCCCGCGCACGGCCCCCAACCGGGCGGCATAGAGCAAACCCGCCAACGCTGCCACAACCCCGGATACCGTGAACAACGTCATCTTGATCCGCCGCACCTGCACACCCGAATAGCGCGCCACCTCCGCACTGTTGCCGATGACATAGACCAACCGCCCGAAACCCGAAAAATGGAGGATAATCACGGTGAGGATGGCGCCGACGAAAAACACCAACAGAGCCAGCGGGAAGGGGCCTACCAGCGGCCGCTGGCCCAGGCGATTCAGCCACTCGGGGAAATTGCCGATGGAGCGGTCCTCGACGAAGACCAGCGCCAACCCGCGAAAGCCGATCAACCCGGCCAGGGTCACCACCAGCGATGGCAACCGGACATAGGACACCCAGAACCCGTTCCACAGCCCAGCCAGCAGGCCCGTCAGCAGGGCGATGAGCAACGCTGCCGGCATGGGCACGCCGTTGGCGTAGAGGTAGGCCATCAAGCAGGCGGCCAGACCCATCACCGAGGCCACCGAGAGGTCAATCTCGGCGTTGATGATGATCAGGGTCATCACCAGCGCGACGATGATCTTCTCGATGGAGAGGACGAACAGGTTGACCTGATTGCCGACGCTGAAATAGCCGGGCGCGATGCGGCTGTTGACGGCGATGACGGCCAACAGGATCAGGACGAGCACCGCCTCCCAGCTTTTGAGGGCATCCACGAGGGGCGCAAGGCGGTTACGCATGGCCTGCCTCCTTCTGCACCGGCGTGGGTTCGACCCGGAGCTCGTGCCGCGCCCACAGTGCCCGCAAACGGCTCATGATCACGGCGTCGGTAGCCACAGCCAACAGGATGAGCAGCCCCAACAGCGCGTCCCGCCAGAATTCGCTGATGGCCAGCCAGCGGATCAGGCTCTGCTGCAACATGTCAATCAGCACTGCGCCCAGAAAGGCGCCCACCGGGGTGCCGATGCCGCCGAAGGTGCTGACCCCGCCCACCACCACGGCCGCCACCGACTCCAGCTCCATGCCCTGGGCCGCCACCACGGTGATGTTGCCGAAACGGGCCAGGAACATGAAGCCCGCCAGCCCGGACAGAGCGCCGCTGATGACAAAGGTGGTGAACACAATGCGTTGGGCCGGGAAACCAGCGATGCGAGCCGCTTCGGGGTTCGAGCCGATGGCATAGAGCCGCCGGCCAAAGGGCAGATAGGTCACCACCAGTTGGGCCAGGATGACGACGACGACGGCGATGACGACAAGCAGACGCACCTGCAGCTCGCCAACGGTGAAGGCATTGAGCCGGGAGAGGTCAATGATCCACTGGGGCAGCAGGTTCGTGATCACGCTTTTGGCACCCGAAAACTCGACGAGCAAGGCGCGGTACATGGCCAGTGTGCCCAAGGTGACAATGATCGCCGGCACGCGACCGTAGGCCACCATCACGCCGTTGAACGCGCCGAGGAAGGCGCCGAGCAAGACGGCCACCAACACGATGAGCAGCGGCGACATCTCCGGGTAGGCCATGATCACCCGGCCGGAGACATAGGCCGTCACACCCACGATGGAACCGACGGAGAGGTCAATGTTGCGGGTGAGGACGACCAGGGTCTGGCCCATGGCCACGACGGCGATGACGGCCACGCTGGTGGAAATCCGGTTGAAGGTGCGGGCCGTGAAGTAGTTGGGGATTTGGGTGGCGAAGAGGCCGATGAGGGCGAAAATGAGCAGCACGAGCACCAACTCGCGGATCTGCTCGGGTTGGAACCGCCGGCGCAGCCAATTCATGACCGTCCTCCTTCCGCCATCGCGGCGGCTTCGGCAACCCGATTTTGCCCCATGGCGGCGGTCATGATGCTTTCCTGAGTGGCTTCGGCGCGGCTGAAAATGCCCATCTGCCGGCCCTCGCGCATGACCAGGATGCGGTCGCTCATGGCCAGGACTTCGGGCAGATCGGACGAAATGAGGATGATGCCCAACCCTTGGGCGGCCAGCTCGCCGATCATGTGGTGGACTTCGGCCTTTGTGCGCACATCGATCCCGCGCGTTGGCTCGTCGAGGATGAGCAACCGCGGCTGCGCATTGAGCCACTTGCTGAGCACGACCTTCTGCTGATTGCCGCCGGAGAGTTTGCCGACCTCGGTGCGCACCGACGGCGTGCGGATGGACAAGCGTCGGCGAAAATCCTCGGCCACGGCCGCCTCCTCGCGACGGCGCAGCAGCCCCAGCCGCGAGAGGTAGCGGGGCAAGGTGGGCAGGGTGATGTTGGCGGCCACGCTCATCGGCGTGATCAGCCCCAGCTTGCGACGATCCTCGGTGGCATAGGCGATGCCCAGCCGTTGCGCTTCGGCCGGCGAGCGGATGACGACCTCGCGGCCGGCGAACCAAATCTGCCCCGCATCGGCCGGCTCGACCCCGAACAGGGCCAGGGCCACATCGGTACGGCGGGCGCCGATCAGCCCGGCGAAGCCCAGCACCTCGCCGCAGTAGAGGTCGAAGTGGATGTCGTGGAACACCCCGGCCTTGCTCAGCCCCCGTACCGAGAGCAGCAAGTCCCCGCGGGCGACGGTCTTCTTGGCGAAAAACTCCTCGATGGTGCGGCCGACCATGTCGCGGATGACGCCTTCGACGGTAACCTGCTCGCGCGGGGCCGAGGAGATCAGCCGCCCATCGCGCAGCACGGTGATGCGGTCGGCGATGCGCATGACCTCTTCCAGGCGATGGCCGATGAAGAGGATGGCCACGCCCTGACACCGCAGGCGGCGGACGATCTGAAAGAGCTGTTCCACCTCGTGGGCCGAGAGCGAAGCCGTCGGCTCATCCATGATGAGAACGCGCACCTTCAGGGAGATGGCCTTGGCGATCTCGACGGCCTGCTGTGCGGCCAGGGTCAGGCCCCGTGCGGGTTGGCGTACATCGAGCCGCACATCGAGCTGCCCCAGGATGGCCTCCGCATCGGCGTACATCTTGCCCCAGCGCACCCATCGGCCCCGGTCCTGATGGCTGATAAAGATGTTCTCGGCGACATTGAGGTCCGGGAAGACCATCGGTTCCTGGTAGATGGCCGCGATGCCCAGGGCCTGGGCCTCTTGCGAGTTGTGGATGTGCACCGGTCGGCCTTCCAGCCGGATCTCTCCCCGGTCCGGCTGATACACACCCGTCATGATTTTGATGAGGGTGGATTTGCCGGCGCCGTTTTCGCCGATGAGGGCATGGACCTCGCCGGGATACAGCCGAAAATCCACGTCCTCCAGGGCCTGGACGCCGGGAAACGATTTCGTGATGCCGCGTAGCTCGAGAATGGGAGCGGACATGCGGATGGCAAGCGGATCAGGCGAATTCGACGATCACCCCGCGGCGGCGGATGCGCTCGATCTCGGCCGGGTCGGCCTCGGCGGTGGTGATCAGACGATGGAGCTGGTCAATGGGCGCGATGACGGCGGCGGCGGTGACGCCGATTTTGGTCGAATCGGCCAGGAGGATGTTCTGCCGCGACCGGCGCACGGCCCGGCGCTTGATGGGCAGCTCCTCGAAACCGGCGTTGGTCAATCCGGCCTCGGCCGAAACGCCGCTGGCCGCCAGGAACGCCTTGTCGAAATGGATGTTGAAACACTCGAAGCTCTCGTTGGCGAACACCCCGCTGAAGGTCAACGACGGGACATGCAAAGTGCCGCCGATGAGGATGACGGTGACGTTCTCGCGCTCCACCAACCGTTGCGCAATGTTGAGACCGGCGGTGACGATGGTGATGTGGAAGTCGGTGGGCAGATAGGCCAGCATGCATTGGGTGGTCGTGCCGCCGTCCACGAACAGGGTGTCTTCCGGCTCGATCAACCGGGCCGCGGCCCGCCCGATCCGTTCCTTTTCCTCCCGCTGCGCCACCACCCGCTCGCTGAACGGCGCCTCGTGGGAGTTTTTGGTCAGACTGATGGCGCCGCCGTAGGTGCGCTGAATGATCCCCAACCGTTGCAGTTTCCCCAGGTCACGCCGGATGGACGAGGGGCTGACCCCGAAATGGGCGGCCAGCTCGGCCACGCTGACACGGCTGTGTTGCTCAAGCCATTTGAGGATCTCTTGCTGGCGTTCGGCAGAGTACACGAGTCGGCCGCCTTGAGAGAGCAGAGCGAGGAACAGATCCTCGACCGGTTCCGATTGTTGCCCATAGTAGCACGGTTCTGCCCGATTGTCAAGGAGATTACCGGGGAATCTGCGCGCCTTCAGGCGAAAATGCGCAAGAGTGCGCAGATGGTGGACGATAGACGATAGTGGTCGCCCTTCGTTGTTCGTCCTCCGTCTTGGCAATCGGCCGAAAACCGGGACGAACGACGAACAACGCCAGACGTTACCTTTCCTGATTATGAATGATCACCTTCATGCCCTCGCGGCCCTCCATGACGGCAAAGCCCCGGTCAATGGCCGTCAACGGAAAATGGTGGGTGATGAGCGGCGCCACCCGCACGAGCTTCTTTTCCAGCAAGGCCACGGCCATCTCGTGGTGCCGCGGGGTGCTGCCGTGGGAACCGGTGATGAAGCACTCTTTGTAGTGGATGGTGTTCGAGAGGATGTTCAGAGGCCGTGCCGTTTTGGGCAGGCCGCCGAAGAAGTTGACATAGCCGCGATGGGCGACCATCGCCACGGCCTGCTCGTGGGCCTCCACCGAGGCCGCCGCCGTGATGACGACATCCGGCCCTTCTCCGCCCGTCTCCTCCAGGCAGCGGGCTACGACATCCTCATGCCGGGCGTCAATGTAGACATCGGCCCCGTACTGTTGGGCAATGGCCATGCGGCCGGGGCTGCGCTGCACGCCGATGACCTTCGTCGCGCCCATGAGCCGGGCCAGGTCAATCATCATGCAGCCGATGGGTCCCAGGCCGATGATGACCACGGTCTTGCCCAACGACAGGTTGACCAGCTCGAACCCGTTAATGGCGCAGGCCAAGGGTTCGGCCAGGGCCGCTTCGGCAAAGCTAAGCCGGTCGGAAATGGGCGTGACCGGGCCTTGCAAGAGCAATTTGGGCATGACCATGTACTCGGCAAAGGCGCCAGGGATCTGATAGCCCACGGCGTAGTTGATGGCGCAATTGTTGACGAGTCCGTTGCGGCACCATTTGCAGTTGCCGCAGGGCACGTCCGCGCCGATGGCCACGCGGTCGCCCTCTTTGACGCGGGTGACGTTTTTGCCCACCTTGACCACCGTGCCCGCAGCCTCGTGGCCGAGGATGGCTGGCGGCCGCACGCGCGGGTTGCCGTGGCGGAAAATGCGGATGTCCGAGCCGCAGATGCTGGTGGCTTCGACCCGCAACAGGGCCGAATCGTCGTCAATCTCGGGTTCGGGCACCTCTTTGAGGACGAGATGCCCCAAGTCTTCGAGCACGGCAGCAAGCATAACGGCCTCCGTTTGTGGGGAACGAGTAATTGGATTTGGTCAATCGCCGGACGAGAGACGAACAACGAAAGACGACCACTATCGTCTATCGTCCGATCATCACCTTCACAAACCCCTCCCGCCTTGCGCGCATGTGGGTCAGGGTGGCGAAGGCTTGGTCCAGGGGCACGCGGTGGGTGATGAGTGGTTCGAGCTGCAGACGACCGTCGGCCATGGCCGCCAGGGTCTGGCGCCAGTCGTCGTCCTCGCCGCCGGCGCCGGGCATCCCGGCCGGGACGAAGGACGAGTTCCAAGCGCCGAAGACGGCTGCCTCGCGGCGCATGAACCGGGAAATGAGGTCGGCCGGCAGGGTGACGGCCGCCTCCGGATTGCCCATGAGGACAACGCGACCCCCGCGGCGCACTGCCGCCAACGCCTGCAAGACGGTGGCCGGCACGCCAGCCGCCTCCAGACAGAGGTGCGCGCCTTCGCCGGCCGTGTGCTCGTGGACAACGGCGACCGGGTCGCAGCCGCGGCTGTCAAAGGCGGCAAAACCGAACCGTTCGGCCAGGGCCAGTTTATCCGGCGCGATGTCGAAGAGCACGACCCGGTCGGCGCCCAGCAGCTGCGCCCATTGCGCCGCCATCAGACCGATGGGGCCGGCGCCGAAAATGGCCACGGTCCCGCGCACCTCGCCCCCGCGGCGCAGGGCGTGCCGGGCCACGGCCGCCGGCTCCGTCATCGCCGCCACGGTCAAAGGCACGCCCGCCGGCACCAGCAGCAGGTTGCGGGCCGGCGCCACGACGAATTCGGCCAAAGCGCCATCGCTGCGAGAACCCAAGTAGTCGTAGTCGTGGCATTGGGCGTACCGGCCTTCGGCGCAGGCCGGGCAGCGGTCGCACCAGATGAGGGGGAACACGGTCACCGGGTCGCCCACGGCCAGCCCACTCACGCCTGGACCCCAGTCTGCCACCCAACCGGCGAACTCGTGGCCGATGATGGTCGGAAAGCGGTAGGTACCTTTGACAAAGGTGCGAGGGATATCGGAACCGCAGATGCCACACCAGGCCACACGCACGAGCACCTGTCCGGGGCCGGGTGTCGGCCGGGGAACCCGCTCGTAGCGCATGTCGCCGACGGCGTGGAGCACCTGCGCCCACATCGTCGCGCTCATGGGCGAACCTCCTGACGTTGGGCCAAACCCTCGGCAATGGCCCGACGCATCCGGGCGATGTTGGCCGCCGGAGAAGCACCGGGATGGAAGACGCTGCTCGTACCGCCGACCAGGATGTCGGCCCCCGCCGCCACCATGGCCGGGATGTGCTCGAAACTGACGTTGCCATCCACGGCGATGGGGATGTCTCGGCCTTGCACCCGTAGGAACGCCGCCGTGTCGGCGATCTTGCGCAGGGCCGACGGCACGAGGGTCTGGCCGGCGAAACCAGGGTTGACCGTCATGACGAGCACGAAATCGAGCCGATCCAGGACGTAGTGCAGAGCCGTGGGCGGGGTGGCCGGGTTCAGCGCCACCCCCGCGGCCACGCCGTGGCTGCGGATGAGGCTCAGGGTGCGGTCGAGATGGACGGCCGATTCCGCATGGACGGCGATCTGCTGCACGCCGATGGGGAGGAGCCGTTCGATGAAGAAGTCGTTGTCGGTCACCATGAGGTGGACATCGAAGGGCAACCCGGTATGGGGCCGCAGCGCCTCCAAAACCCCCAATCCCATCGGCATGTTCGGCACGAAACGGCCGTCCATGAGGTCGAAATGGAGCAGGTCGCTGCCGGCGGCTTCCAGCTCATGCACCTGCTCGGCCAACCGCCACAGGTCAGCACACATCATCGAAGGGGCAATGCGGACGGGCATGGTGAGGGACGATGGACGATGGACGGGCGGAGGACGAACGACGGAGAACGGAGGAGGGTGTCGTTCGCCCTTCGTCCTCCGTCCCAAGTCGGGGCCGATGGACGGTGGATGAAGCTCCCCCAAGCTCCACGAAGCTCCCTCAAGCTCCTCCAAACTCCCCCAAGCTCCTCTCAACATAACAGCCGCTCCCGGTTCGGGCGCGCCGGACACATCAGAATGAGCGGCTGTGGCCTTCTGCCCGCAGCCGCGCACGGGATGGACGACCATGCGATGCAGGCGATGGAGTGTGACGAAGACGGCAACGGTGTTCCACAGTCGAGCCTGCGGCAGACAGCGCTATCTTACCCCAAGGCGACAGGCTCTGCAAATGGGAAGCTCAGGGGAACGCGGGGGAGCTTTGCTGTCCTCAAGCGGCCCACACTCAGGACGAAAGACGAGAACCGCCGTCCCGATTGGCGGCCTCCCTGGGCAAGGCGAAAGTCCCTCAGTCTCCCACCCTGAACGGCCCCAGGTCGAGGGCGTCGCGGCCGTCGGGCAGGAGGATGCGGCCGCCGTCCACCCGGCTGTAAAGCCCCACCCGCCAGAGGTAAGCGCCGGCCGGCAGCGCCACCCGATAGGGCTGGACCAGCACATCGCCCGGCCACCAGTCACGGCTGAGCAAGGCCAGACCGTCGGCCTGGGCCACTCGTTCGCCGCTAGCGACATCCACAATGTGGTTGAAGGCCGTGAGATCGCGCGTCCCCACAGTCGGCGGCGGCGCCGTCACCCGCCAGACGAGGACGGCCTCGACGGTCTCACCATCCACAGACAGACGATAGCCGATGAGCGCCATGCCAGCGTCGGGGAAAACGGCCGGCGTCGGCAAGAGGGTGATGCCGAAATCGTCCGGGCGGAAAGCCGGCAACCGGTAGAGCCGCGGCCGCGGCAAGTCGTAGGCCAAAAAACCCTCCCACACCGGCTCGCCCAAGGCCGCGATCTGGGCTTCGCCTGCGGCGTCTCCCAGCGTCCACAGGTACAGGCTCTCGCGGTCGGCGCTCAGCAACAGGGCCGGCGGCGAGGAGGACGCCACAAAGCGGGCAAAGGGCGGATTGCCGATGAGGCTGGTCACGACGGCCGGATCGCCCTCCAGGGCGGGGTCCACCCCGCGCGCCGCCACGCGCACCTGCTCGATGCCCAGGCGGGTGGTCCACTCGCGGACAACGGCCAGGGTGTCCTGCCAGCGTGCCAGAGGAGCGCCAAAGGCCATGCCGCCGGCGCCCGTCGCCACGGCGGCCAACACGGCCAACCAACTGCCCACCCACACTGCGGCCAACCCGGTCAGGGCCGCGGCCGTGATTCGTCCTCGCCAGCGGCCCACCGGGACGAGGATGGCCGTCCAACCCAAGGCGAAATAGAGCGCCGGCAACGGCAGGAGGACGGTCCAGTACTGTTGGGCCACCGGCCATGGCGCCGCCAGCAAGACGAGGGTCGGGCCGACAGTCCAGCCCAGCAGCAGGGCAGCCCGGCGTCGTTGCCGGGGATGGCGCAGCCACAGGGCCGCCCGGAGCATCCCCAAGCCGATCAGCGCCAGCACGGGCACGGCCAGGGCCGCGGCCAGCTGCCAGCGACGGTCGGCCGTGGTTGGCAGGCCGGCCAGGGCGGCGATGCCGTCGCCACCGAAGAGGCGAAAGGCCGATTCCCAGGCCGGCGGCCAGCCACCCTCCGTGCGGGCAGACCATGCGGGCAGGCGGCGGTTTCCGACGAGCACCCGCGCCAGCGCCCAGCCGTAGGGCGCCAAGAGCGCCAGCGCCACGGCCATCCCGCCCAATCCGGGCCGACGCCAACCCTCGCGGCGGGCCAGGAGCGCCGCGACCGGCCAGCTCAGGGCCTGGACGAGGGCCAGGACATGGCTGAGCATCTGCAAGGCCGCCAGAACGGGCAGCCAGAACGCCGCCCGCGGCCGCGCCCGCACGACCAGGTCCCAGGCCAGCAGCAACAACGCCACGCTCAGAACGACTTGGATGTGCGCCCACAGCTTGCGGTCATAGGCCACCAGCCAGGGGTTGGCGGCCATGTAAAGGGCCGCAACCGTCCCCGTCATCTCCCCGCCGAGACGACGACCCAGCCGGTAGGTGAGGGCCGCGGCCACGACGCCCAGCGCAGCCGTCAACCACACGGCGGCTTCGGGCCGGGGCGCCAACAGCCGCAGGGCCACGGCCTGCAGATAGACGACCAGCGCCGCCCGCGGGATGCCGGGCGAGGTGCCGCCGCTGAGGATGGGCAGCGCCTCCCCGCGGGCCACGGCCTGGGCCAGGCCGGTGATGTGGGCCTCGTCGTACTTGTACTCGACCAAACCCAGCTCATACCAGCGCAACGCCGCCGCCAGGAGGAGGATGGTGAAGATGCCGACGCGTCGCATGAGGACAACTCCGCAGGGGTCGTTCTACTTTACCGCTTCTCGGCCAAAAAGACGAAAGACGATGGATGATGGACGGAAGACGAAGGACGGAAGACGAAGGAAGCTCCCCCAAACTCCCCCAAGCTCCCCAAGCTCCTCCAAACTCCCTCAAGCTCCCCCAAGCTCCACTCCCCATCTGTCTCTTATACACATCT
>JAOADB010000101.1 GCA_026417535.1 Caldilineales bacterium | reverse complement strand
GCTCTACGCGCCGCCCATTCGCTGAAGCGTCCGGCGGGCAGGGCGTCGGGGTGCGCCCTGCCCGCCCCTCCCCCTGTCCCAGAGCGATGGACACGGAAAGCGTCACTGGTGTCGAGACGTCTCGCCGCACGGCCACGCCTTTCTGGCGCGACGAGCGCTATCTCCAGGTCATGGCGCAGATAGCGGTCGTGGCGCTGGTGGTTGCCCTGTTCCTGTTTCTGTACCGCAATCTCGTCAATGCCCTGGCCGCGCAGGGGCTGTCGCTGGGCTTTCGCTTCCTGCGGCTGACGGCCGGTTTCGACATCGGCGAGTCGCCGATCGCCTATGCCCGCACCAGCACGTATGGCCGGGCTTTTGTCGTCGGTCTGCTCAACACGCTGCGTGTGTCGTTTGTCGGCATCATCCTGGCGACCATCTTGGGCACGGCCATCGGGGTGGCGCGGTTGTCGTCGAACTGGCTGGTAGCGCGGCTGGCCGCGCTCTACATCGAGTTCCTGCGCAACGTGCCGCTGCTGGTCTTGCTGTTCTTCCTGGCTACCGGGGTCTTTTTCAAACTGCCGCGGGTGCAGGAAGCCTTCGCTTTGCCGGGAGGCTTTTACCTGACGAACCGCGGGGCCTTCATCCCCTGGCCGGTGGCAGGGCCGGGCTGGCCGCTCTACCGTTGGGGGGTGCTGGCGGCGCTGCTCGTGGCCCTGGCCGTGGCCTTCGTGCTGTACCGTTGCGGCCAACGGACGGGGCGGATGCCGTTGGTGTGGTTCTGGGCCTTGCTCGTCTTCCTGGCCGTGAGTTTGGCCATCTGGCCGTGGATGCCGGTCACGCCGTTGGTGCTGAGCCGCCCCGAGCCGGGGGGGCGCACGTTCGTGGGTGGGAAGTCCCTTTCGCCCGAGTACATGGCCTTGCTCAGCGGGCTGGTCATCTACACGGCCGCTTTCATCGCCGATACGGTGCGGGCAGGGATTCAGGCCGTGTCGAAGGGGCAGCGCGAGGCGGCGACGGCCCTGGGTCTGACCGGCATGCAGTCGCTGCGGCTGGTCATCTTTCCTCAAGCCTTGCGGGTCATCATCCCGCCCCTCACCAGTCAGTACCTCAATCTGACCAAAAACTCGTCCCTGGCCGTGGCCGTGGGTTATCCCGACCTCTTCAGCGTGGGCAATACCGTCCTCAACCAGAGCGGCCGCGCCGTCGAGGTCGTGCTCATCACCATGCTGGTCTATCTCAGCTTCAGCTTGCTCACCTCGGCCTTTATGAACTGGTATAACCGTCGCACCCAATTCGTGGAACGATGAGCGTACTGAGTCCGACCCACGGTGAAGTGTTGCCGCCGCCAACCGAGCGCTATACCGTTTTGGGCTGGCTGCGCCGTAACCTCTTCAGCACCTGGTACAACGGGCTGTTGACGCTCCTGGCCGGCGGCCTGATTGCGTGGATTGTCGTCCCGACCTGGCGTTGGGCCGGCACCGAGGCCCGCTGGAACGTCATCAGCGATAACTTCGGCCTGTTCATGAAGGGGCAATACCCCCTGGACCAGGTCTGGCGGCTGTGGCTGTGTCTGTACCTGGTGGCCCTGAGCGCCGGCCTGATGTGGGGAGTGTTCGTGCGGCGTCGCGAGCTGGTGGGGTGGGTGTTGTTGCTGATCCCGGTTTTGACCGGGGTGGGGTTGCTGCTGAGCGGTGTGCGCTCGTGGTGGCAGCCGTTGCTCATGGCGGGATTGGGTTTGGGCGGCGTCTTGGTCGGCCGGGGGGCGCCGACGGCCCTGCGGCGCCCGACCCTTTTCCTGTTCGTGTTGACCTTTCCGCTGTGTGTGCTTTTCGTGCGGGGGCTTGACGGCATCGCGCGGATGCCTCGCGTGCCCACGAACCTGTGGGGCGGGCTGTTGCTGGCCCTGTTGATCACGGTGGTGGGGATTGTGGTATCCTTTCCTTTGGGGGTGCTTCTGGCCTTCGGCCGGCGCAGCTCCCTGCCGGTGGTGCGCACCCTCAGCGTCCTCTACATCGAGTTCATTCGCGGGGTACCCCGCATCACCCTGCTGTTCATGGGCCAGGTCATGCTGCCCTACTTCTTGCCGCCGGGCCTGACCGTGGACCGGGTCATCCGGGCCATGGTGGCGGTCATCCTCTTCTCGGCGGCCTATATGGCCGAGAACGTGCGCGGGGGCTTGCAGGCCATTCCCCGCGGCCAATACGAAGCGGCCAGCGCCATCGGACTGAACAGCCTGCAGACCACGATGTTCATCATCCTGCCCCAGGCGCTGCGGGCCGTCATCCCCGTCCTGGTGGGCCAGTTCATCGGCCTGTTCAAGGATACCTCTCTGGTGGCGCTGGTAGGGCTGCTGGACCTGGTGGGCATCGCCCGCGGCGTCCTGGCCAATCCTGCCTACATCGGTCGTCAGATCGAGGTTTATGCCTTTATCGCCGTCGTCTATTGGGTCTTCAGTTACGGCATGGCCTACGCCTCCCATCGGCTGGAAAAGGCGTTGGGCGTGGGCCAACGCTGAGCGAGGAGTGATGCCATGAGCGAACCGATCATCATCGCCCGTGATGTCCACAAGTGGTACGGCCATTTCCACGCCCTGCGCGGGATCAGCATGGAGGTGCACCGGGGCGAGGTCTGCGTCATCTTCGGGCCTTCCGGTTCCGGCAAATCCACCTTTATCCGCACCCTCAACCGTCTGGAGGCCCATCAGCGGGGGACGATCATCGTGGACGGCATCGAATTGAGCCACGATACCCGCAACATCGCCGCCATCCGCCGCGAGGTGGGGATGGTCTTCCAGCAGTTCAACCTGTTTCCCCACCTGACCGTGTTGCAAAACATCACCCTGGGGCCGATCCAGGTGCGCAAATGGCCCAAAGCGAAGGCCGAGGAGGTGGCGTTGCAGCTGCTCCGCCGCGTGGGCATTCCCGAACAGGCCCATAAGTACCCCGGCCAGCTGTCGGGCGGCCAGCAACAGCGGGTGGCCATTGCCCGTGCCCTGGCCATGCAGCCCAAGGTCATGCTTTTCGACGAACCGACCTCGGCCCTGGACCCGGAGATGATCAAGGAGGTGCTCGATGTCATGATCGAGCTGGCGCAAAGCGGCATGACCATGCTCGTCGTCACCCACGAGATGGGCTTTGCCCGCGCCGTGGCCCACCGCATGTTCTTCTTCGACCAGGGGGTCATCGTCGAAAGCGGCACCCCGGAGCAGATTTTCGAGAATCCCCAACAAGAGCGCACCAAGCTGTTCCTATCCCAAATCCTGCATCATAAGTAGGACGGAGGACGAAGGACGGATGACGAAGGGGGTTTCGTCATTCGTCGTCCGTCCTTCGTCCCGTCTTGGGCCGCCACCCGCGACGGCGTCCAACCCCGCCCGGCGCCGACCCCTCCGTCCTCCGTCGTTCGTCCTTCGTCTCAGCAAACCGTCAAACTCCATCACAAGAATCCCAATAACCAGTTACCAGCCACCAGCTACTCCGCTTCCATGAACCTTCTCTTCGACTATGACTACCTGCAAGACCGGCTTCTCGCCCTGCTGGCCTTGCCTAGCCCGACGGGACGAGCCGAACCGGTTCTGAGCCACCTGGAGACGGCGCTGCGGGAGCTGGGATTGGAACCGCAGCGGACGAGCAAGGGGGTGTTGACGGCGGCTTGGCCCGGCGAGGAGGACGGGATTCGACGGGGATTGGCGGCCCATGTGGATACGTTGGGCGCCATGGTCAAACGGATTCGGCCCAACGGTCGCCTGGTGCTGGCTCGCCTGGGCGGTTTCGATTGGAGCTCGGTCGAGGGCGAGGGCTGTCAGGTCTTCACCCAGAGCGGGGAGGCCATCCGCGGGAGTGTGTTGCCCGTGCGGGCGTCCAAGCACATTTACGGCCCGGCCTCGGAGGGCGAAAAGGGCGACGAGGCGATGGAAGTGCGGCTCGATGAGCGGGTGAGCACGGCCTGGGATGTGCGCGACCTGGGCATCGAGGTGGGCGATTTCGTCGCCTTCGACCCCCGACCCGAGGTGAGTCCGGCCGGATTTGTGCGTTCGCGCTATCTCGATAACAAGGCCTGTGTGGCCTGTCTGCTGGCGGCGATACGGGCCGTGCAGCGAGCGGGATTGCGCCCCCGGCAGGGGGTCTGGCTCCATTTCGGCGAGTACGAGGAGGTCGGCCACGGCGGCGCCAGCGGGTTCCCCGCGGGGTTGGAAGAGCTGGTCGTCCTCGATATCGGGCCGGTGGGCGAGGGTCAGAATGCCGATGAGTACCGGGTGGTGCTCTGCGCCAAGGACAGCAACGGCCCCTATCATCCCGCCCTCACCGGGCGACTGCGCCATTTGGCCCTGAGCGAAGGGATTCCCTTTTGCGTGGACATCTACCCCTTCTACGGTTCCGACGGCGGGGCCTACTGGCATGCCGGCGGCGATGCGCGGATCGCCCTGATCGGGCCGGGTGTGGATGCCACCCACCACTACGAGCGCACGCATCGGGAGGCGCTCCTGGCGACGACCCGCCTCATCGCCGCGTATGTGCTGAGCTGAACCGTGTCTTTCGTCTGCTTGGGATGGAACCCTTCGGTATCACACCCCGACGTAACGGGCGTACAGGCTGCGCGCCAGTTCGGGGTCTTCGGTGCCCTTGATGATGGCGCGACCGTCGGCGAAGACGGTGAGCTCGTAACCGTCAATCTCGGCGATGACGAGGTAGGGATTCTGCCGCACCCGCCCCAAGGCGGCTAGCCGCTCGGCCACGGTGGGCAGATGCAACCGGGCATGGGCAGCGCTCACCTGCACGGCGTTGCGGCCGCAGAGCACGGCGCTGCGGCTGCCGATTTCGGCGTTCAGGAACCGGTATTCCCCGCGACCACACGCCGGACAATCCGGCTGCGGCCCGGCCCAGCTGAAGGTCTCGAAGCTGTTGTACCACAGGTCCACGTGCAAGAGCCCCGGATTGAGCTCACCGCTGCCGGTCAGGATTTTGATGGCCTCGGCCGCGCTGACCGACGCCAGGGTGGCTACGATTGGCCCCAACACGCCCACGGTGTCGCAGGTCGGTCCGCCTGTCGGCGGTTCCGGCCCCAGCAGGCATTGCAAACAGCCTGTCGGCTGACGGCCCACCTTGGCCGCGGCCCCAGCCGGGATGAGGGTGGCCGTCATCCCGTAGGAGGCGACCACGCCGGTGTAGACCCACGGCAGGCCCAGTTTCAGGCAGGCATCGTTGAGCAGATAGCGGGCCTCGAAATTGTCGGTGCCGTCGAGGGCCAGGTCGGCGCCCTGGAGCAACTCTAGCGCATTGGCCGGGTTGAAATCGGCCACCACGCCCTCGACCTCGATCTCGCTGTTGAACTTGCGCAGATGGCGCTCGGCGGCCACGGCCTTGGGCAGGCGGGCGGCCAGGTCGTCCTCGTCGAACAGAGCCTGACGATGCAGGTTGTTCAATTCGACGTAGTCGCGGTCCACGATCCGCAAGCGGCCTACCCCGGCCCGGGCCAGATGGTTGGCCAGCACGCTGCCGATAGCGCCGCAGCCAACGATGACCACAGAGGAGGCCAGCAGCCGTCGTTGGCCGGCCTCGCCCAAACCGGCGAAGATGATCTGACGCTGATAACGGGCCAGAGACGGTTCGGACATGGCAACCTCGAAACCGGAGGAGCTTGGAAAGCTCCGGATGCCATCCGGAGCAAGGAGGTTTGAAGAGCCTCGTCTTCCGTCCCGGCCATCGGCCCTCTTCGGGACGAAGGACAAAGGACGGCAGAGGACGTAGCCTCAGTGTACATCCGCCAGGCCGGGTTTTCCAAGAGGCAAAGCGTTCGGAAACGCTCCCGATCGTCTCCAAGCCGGAACCGTTCGAGGGCCCATGCACCGGGCAAGCGGAGTCTCAGGACAGACGGTAACGACACGGACGAAAGACGCAGAGCAAGATGCCATCTTGCGCTACATCTTTCGTCCATCGTCCGCGAAAAGCATGGCGATGGCTTGGGCCAGAACGCGCGTGGGCGGTATGGCGCGCACGCAGCCATGGGCGGGCAGGTCCGGCCAGTCGAGACGGCCGCAGGGCGCACAGGCCCAGGGCGACGACAGGACGATATGTCGGGCGGGATCGCCCCACGGCCCGAACAGGACGGGATCGGCCGGGCCGAACAGGTGGATCGTCGGCGTGCCCACGGCCACGGCCAGATGGAGGGGGCCGCTATCCGGCCCCAGCACCAGGTCGGCCTGGGCCAGCAAGCCGGCCAGGACGCCGAACGACGTGCGGCCGCCCAAGTCCACGGCGGCGCCGCCGGCCGCGGACACCACCGCCGCGGTCAATGGCTCTTCGCCCGGCCCGCCCGTGACCAAGACCGTGGCTCCCTGCGCGTGCAGGCCCTGGGCCACCACGCCCCAGGCAGCCGGTTCCCACCATTTGACAGCCGCGCCCGCGCCGGGATGGATGACGACGTAGGGCCGGCGACCGCCGACCGCGGCCAGCAACCGCGCGGCGGCTTCCCGGTCGGCCGGAGCGACGGGAAAGGTCAGGGGATGGGCATCCGGCCGTAACACGGGCGTCTCTCCCAACAGGGCGCCCACCAACCGCAGATTGCGGGCCACGGCGTGTTCGTGGCGCAAGGCAAGGCGCCGATTGAGGTAGGGCGCGGTCTCGTAGGTGTCGTAGCCCACCCGCAAGGGAATCCGGGCGAGCCAGGCCATCAGCGCGCCCCACCAGTGGTCGGGGCGAAAGACCACCGCGGCGGCAAAGTCTCGCCCGGCCAGCGTTCGTCCCAGCCGCCAGGCCAGAGTCCAGCGGGTGCGCACCCCTTGCCGCGGCCCGCGCTCGAAGGCCGGAAACGGAACCTCGATCAGCTCATCATAAGCGCCCGCCAGGGCCGGCAACGCCGGTCGCGCCCACGGTCCCACCATCAGCGTCAGCGGCAGGTCGGGCGCCTGCCGGCGCAGCCAGTGCAGGGCCGGGGCCAGGAAGAGCAAATCGCCGAGATGGTCGGGACGGATGAGCAACACCCCGCGCCGGCCTGTGTCGCGTTCGTTCGGCGACGCCAGTCGGGTCAGGCCCACGGCCAGACTGCGGCGCAGGCGAGCACGCCAGGACGGCCCCGCCCGCGGGTCGGGCGGATGGGGATAGCGGGGAGCCGGGGTAGTCTCCGAGGGAGTCATCAAAGGCGGACGTTTGGCGCGGGCAGTGGGGCCGTTGCTTCCGCCGCACGCGTCGACTCCTCCAGGCCGAGCATCTGCCGATAGACGGCGTAGGTCGCCCGCGCGACCTGGGCCTGGGTGAACCGGCTGAGGGCGCGGGCCCGCCCCCGCCGTCCCAGGTCGGCCCGCAGGTCGGGGTCGCGGCGCAGGTGTTCGAGCCGATCGGCCAGCGCGACCTCGTCCCCTTCCGGGACGATCAGGCCGGCGTCGCCGATGACGTGGGGGATTTCGCCGCTATCGGAGCCGACGACGGGCACGCCGCAGGCCATGGCCTCGACCAGGACCCGGCCGAACTGCTCTTTCCAGTTGCGTCGGGTGCGGGAGGGCAGCACGAGGACATCCAGCGCGTGATAGAAGCCCGGCATCTGCAACGAACTCAGGCGGCCTTGCCAGGCGATGCGGTCGGCGATGCCCAGACGCCCGGCCAGGGCTTCCAGGGCGGGTCGTTGTGCGCCTTCGCCGGCTACGAGCAGGCGCCATGTCCCGCTCAGACGCCGACAGGCGTGCAACAGCGTGTCCACGCCTTTTTCGGGCACGAGGCCCCCGGCATAGCCGATGGTGAAGGGCCGCTCGGCGCGAGGAACCGGCAGCGGCGTGAACAGCTCCGGGTCAATGCCGAACTGAGGGATAACGGCCAGGGGGCCTTTGTACCCCTTGGCGCGCAAGACCTCGGCCGCAGCGTGATTGCCGGCGATGGCGTAGGCGGCCCGGCGCAGGGTGTACCGTTCCCAAAGGCCAAAGGGAGGCGGATAGCGCCGATAGAGGTTCTGCCAGCTGAAAAAGCAGGCCGGGATGCGCCACCGTTGCGCCAACCCCACTGCCTGCCGCGTGGCCAGGTTGTAGGGTTCTTCGTCCATGTGCACCAGGTCCGGGCGCAGGGCGGCGAACTCGGCGGCCAGCCGGGGGTAAAAGTGCAGGTGAAACCGACCGTTGAAAGCCACGGGCGTGGTGCGCAGCTCGTAGCCGCGCGTGAACGCGCGCTCGAGGGGTTGTTCCCCGCGACTGTCGCGCCAGCTCGGCGGCACCAGGACGACCAACTCGACTTCCGGCAGCTGCGCCAGCTCTTCCAGCTTGCGTTGATAGGCGCCCACCACGCAGGCTTTCGAGATCATGAGGACACGCATAGCATGCATTCTACGCATTGTGAAGCCTGTTGCGCAAACTTTCACGATTTCTTGCCTGTTTGGCGGCGCAAGCCCTATAATAGGCGCCATCGTAACTGTAAGCCGATGCCTGAGCCGACTCAGGCTGCCGACAGGACGAAAGACGAAGGACGGACGGAAGACGGCGAAGCTCCCCAAGTCCCCCGAACCCATTGGCCGAACATTCGCCTCCGTTGCTCGCCTTTGCTTTTGGCCTACGGCCAAGAAAGCAGCAGGCTGAACCGTTACTCCTCTCCTACACCAGTTCAAGGTCATCATGGACGAAAGCACGCGCCATCTCTCTACCAAGGACTTGTTTCAGGACCTGTCGGACAAGGAGCGCGAGGAACTTGACCGCATCAGCACCGTCACCACCGTGCGTAAAGGCAAGGTGTTCTATCGCCCGGACGAGGCGGGCGAGGTGCTTTTCCTGCTCAAAGAGGGCCAGGTACAGCTCTATCGGATTTCACCGGAAGGGAAGAAGCTCGTCATCACCACCCTGGGTCGGGGTTCGCTCTTCGGCGAAATGGCCTTGTTGGGCCAACGCATGCATAACACGTTTGCCGAGGCCCTGACCGATTGCACCATTTGTTTGCTCAGTCGCGCCGATTTGGAACGGCTGATCCTGCAACGACCCCAAGTGGCCCTGCGCATCCTGGAGGTGACAGGTCGCCGGTTGCGCGAAGCCGAGGCCCGTTTGGAGGATTTGGCCTTTAAGGGGATTCCCGCCCGTCTGGCGTCGTTGCTGTTGCGCCTGGCCGGCGATGGCAACCAGATCCTGGGGATGACCCACCAGGACCTGGCCGAAATGGTGGGGACCTATCGCGAGACGGCCACCCAAGTCCTCAATGAACTCAAAAGCCGCGGGCTGATCGAGATCGGCCGCAAGCGGATCACCATCCTCGACCGGGAGGGATTGCTCGAAGTCGCCGAGAGCTAACGCGGCTCCCAAACCGGATGCCAATCGTCGGCGTCGTTGTCGGTCAGACGGCGAAAGCCGGAGCCGTCGCGGGCCATGACGGCCAGCTCGAGGTCGCCATCGTGCACCAGGAAAGCGAGTTGCCCAGCGTCGGCCGACCAGGCGGCCACGGCGCCGGGGAAAACGGGGTTATACAACCGCAGACGGTTGCTGCCATCGCTTCGCATGGTCAACAGGCTCCAGGTGCCGCCTTCATCGCCCATCATGTAGGCGATGGCGCCGCCGTCCCCGCGGTCGGCCGACCACGACGGCGCTTGACTCCAGGTTTCGAGCGGCGTCAGCCGCACCGGATTGCCCCCATCCCGGTCCCGACGGTAGATGCCGGCGTTACCGTCCCGGTCGGAGGCAAAGGCCAGCCGCCGACCGTCCGGCGCCCAGGTCGGGTTCCAGGCGTTGTGGGTCTCGTCGGTGAGGAAGCGTGGCGTGCGCTCGCCCACGGCGACGACGGCGATCCGCTTCGTAGGGGCGACGAGTTCGAAGGCGATGAAACGGCCGTCGGGCGACCAAACATAGGCGAGCTGCTCGCCGGGGATGGCGACCCAGGGCGCTTCGTCGAGATAAAGCTCAAAGCCATCCTCTTGGCGGCGGGCAAAAGCCACATGGCGACCGTCCGGGCTGCGCGAGTAGGCCACGGCGTCGGCCGCGGCGAACACCGGGGTTTGCTCGCTGCCGTCTGGCCGCATGGACCACAAGGCCAGCCGGCCTCCGCGGTCGCTATGGAAAAAGAGGAGGCGGCCATCGGCCGACCAAAACGGACGGTCGTTGCGGCCCTCCTGTGTTAGGGGGCGGTCACCGCGGCCATCGCTGCCGATGCGGTAGATCTGCGGGCTGCCGGTGCGGTTGCTGACGTAGGCGATGTAGGCGGCTCGCGGTTCGGGGGTCGGGGTGGGGGTGAGCGTGGGTGTGGCCGTGAGGGTGGGCGTGGCCGTGGGCGAGGGCGCCAAGGCCACAGGCGTGGGCGTGAGCGTGGCCAAGATGCCGCCGATCACGGCCGTGGGTGAAGGACCAGGCGCCGGCCCCAAGCCTGGCTGACCGCGGAGCAAGGCCCAGGCCACAAAGGCCAGCGCGGCCAGGCCGATGAGAAAGCCGAGCAGGATGTAGAGCCACAGCGGGGCGCCCCCGGCGGCCGTCGCTCCCGGCGGCGTCGGCGGCCGGGGCGCGCCCGGCGTGGTGGGGGGGGTCACCGGTGCGGTCGCGCCCGGGATGGTCGTCAGCGCCAGGGCCAGGGCCTGGGCGAAGGCCGCGGCCGTGGGATAGCGTCGTTCCGGCGCTTTGGCCGTGGCCATGGCCAACACGGTGCTCACGGCCGGAGGCAGGGCCGGATTGAGAGTCCGTGGGTCGGGCAAGGGCTGATGGAGGTGCGCGTACAGCGTCGCCTGGGGCGTTTCCCCCCGAAAAGGCGGTTGCCCCGTCAGCATGTGATAGGCTACAATCCCCAGGCTGTACACATCGCTGCGCCCGTCCACCGCCAGACCGGCCGCCTGTTCCGGCGACATGTACTCCGGCGTGCCCAGCACCATCCCCGCCTGGGTGATCTGACCGGTAAAGCTGGCCGCGCGGGCGATGCCGAAATCGGTGAGCAGCACGTGGCCGTTCTCCTGCACCAGGATGTTGCTGGGCTTGATGTCGCGGTGGACGATCCCGCGCTGGTGGGCGTAATCGAGCGCCGCCGCCACCTGACCGACAACGCTGAGGACAAAATCGGTCGGCAGCGGACCCGGCACGCGGCGTAGGATGTCGGCCAGGGTTTCCCCATCCACGTAGGCCATGGCGATGTAGTCAATCCCGTCAATATGGCCGGCGTCGTGGATGGTGATGATGTTGGGGTGGTTGAGTCGGGCCGCCGCCCGCGCCTCGAACAGAAAGCGTTCGACGAAACCGGCGTCGCTGCGCAGGTGCTCGTAGAGCACCTTCAGCGCGACGGGTCGTTCCAGCCGTTGATGCCAGGCCAGATAGACAATGGCCGCCCCGCCCCGCCCAAGCTCGCGCTCGATGCGATAGGGGCCGAGGATGTCGCCGGGACGCAGCATGGTTCAGGTGATTGGCGGACCGGCCAGCCAGTCGTAGCCGATGGTGGGGTCATCGTGAGGGATGCGGCCCTCGTCGGCGGGATTGTAGGTCTGGCTGGTGATGTAGAGCATGTGGGCCTCGGCGCTGAGCACCTTGTAGCCGTGGGCCACCCCCGGTGGAATGCGCAGGACGATGGGCGGGTAGTTATCGCCCATGTACAGCTCCATGAGCCGGCCGTAGGTGGGGCTTTCGGGGCGAGTATCGTAGAGCGCGACCTTGATGTTGCCGATAGGACAGTACCACCAATCGGTCTGATAGCGGTGGACCTGTCTCTTATACACATCT
>JAOADB010000100.1 GCA_026417535.1 Caldilineales bacterium | reverse complement strand
TTTGACTACGGGCAACCGCCGAATTTTATGCTCGGTCATCAGGCGATGGGCTTCGGGCAGCGTGGTCTCCGGGCTTACCGTAATGACGTTTTTGCTCATCCAGTCGCGAACGAGGGCTTTACGCATGGGACCTCCTTCTCGTGTGTGGGGTGAGGTGGTGAGACAGTCAGGGCAAACGAGGGAAGACGTTTTTCGTCCTCCGTCCTCGGTCTTCCGTCCTGCAAGGGGCTGAAGACCGGGACGAAGGACGAACCCCAGGATCGGCCTGAACGGTGACGCTAAATGAAGATGATCTGGGCGCCTTCGGTCATGTCAATGAAGTCGCTGGCGGTGACGATGTCAATGACGCCGTCCACGAAGTCCTCTTTCTTGAGGCCCATCATGTCCACGGTCATCTTGCAGGCGTAGAGTTTGGCACCACCATCCACCAGCATCTGCAGATACTCTCGGACTGGCGGCACTTCCAGTTGTTTCATTTTTTCCTTCATCAGCTTGGTGGCCACGGCGGTCATGCCGGGCAGGACGCCGATGAGGTTGGGGATGCCCAGGTTATCGCTGGGAATGCCCATCAGGCTCATCTTCATGCTGGGATTGGCCACAGGCGCCAGTTCGAGATGGTCCACGCGACTCTTGCGGATGAGGTCGAGACCCCAGAAGGTGAAGAAGATGGTGACATCCACCCCGTTGCCGAGGGCGGCCCAACCCATTACCAAAGCCGGGTAGGCCATATCGAGGGTGCCTTTGGAACAAATGAAGGCCATGTGGCGATTGCCGTTGGGTGCACTCATTGTACGGACTCCTTCGCAAAGGGAAAAATGGGAGCCGGACCGTGTGAGCAGTCCGGCTCGATGGTTCAAACGCAGCCTTCCGGCTTGCCCAGGCCGGCGATCTTGGCGACCTTCTTGGCCGGGCCTTTGGGGAAGAGGGCGAAGAGCTCCTTGGTCGAAACCCCGGCCATGGTGCTGATCCGGCGCAGGGTGGGCGCCTTACCGGTCGCGCCGGCATCCTGGCGGCAGAACTCGATGATCTTCCAATGAGCCGGGGTCAATTCGGGGATGCCCTCCTCTTTGGCAAGCTCGATGGCGATATCCCGATTCCACTCCGAAGGATCGGTCAGGAAGCCTTCTTCGTTGACATGGACGATTTTGCCGGCAATTTCACGAGTAGCCATTGTTTTTACTCCTTGTGTAAGGGATGAGGTTATTGCGAGATTTTAGGATTTACCATGACCGTTGGCAGGAACCTGTTCGCCGACGGTCTTGAGCATTTGCAGAGTCAGGCCCAGGCCGCGGCGGACCTGGGGGTCCATGAGTTGGCGTAACAGGCCGAAGAAGGAGACGGGGACCTCTTCCGGTTTGACCTCGACCTGGCGCACCGATTGGGCCAGGTTCTGCACCAAGGTCATGACCTCGGGCTGGGTCATCTCCTTGATGGCCGTGAGGATGGTGACGATGTTATCGGCCAGCAGGCGGACATCTTCAGGACCGAAGGCCGCGACGATGTTGTCGCCGATGTACCGCAGCTCCCGCAGGAAAGCGAAGTAGCCGCGGCGGTCGAGGTCATCGAGAAGCTGAACGGCCGAGAGGACGGCCTCGTTCGTGATGGGCGTCAAGTCGCGGAGGAGGTCCCGGAGGCTTTCGAGCTGGTCGAGCAACTCCTCGAAGGTGCGGACGTTACGTGCCAGGCGCTTGAGCAGGTAAAGCAGGTCTTCGAGCTGGAAATCCGACTCGATCTCGGCCAGCTGCTCTACCGTGGCCAGGTAGAGGTCGTTGACGATCGGGGTCAGGTCGGCCTTCAGCTCATCCCACTCCCGCTGACGACGGCGCTGGTCGGCGACGTAGTCGCTCAGGACCTGCACCTGTTGCGTGAGGGTGTCGAGCTTCTGGTTGAGTTCGAGCAATGCCTGTTCCATGGCGAACCTCGTTCAGTTCCACTTGCCGGCCATCTGCATCTGCGCCGTGATGGGAAGCGGTTTACCCTTGAGTAGGATGTTCCAGTACATCCAGCGGAAGAGCATCTTGCCCCAGTGGTTCACGCGCGATTCTTGCAGCAACGAGAACGGACCGATACCGGGGAGGGGGAATTTGCCGGGCAGCGGCTCGACGTCGTAGTTGAAGTCAATGAGGAAACCCTTGCCGAAGCCCGATTCGATGTAGCAGTTGGCGTGGCCGTCGAAGGTCGGCTTCAGCTCCAGGCCGTCTATGTAGCGGAGGAAGTTCTCGATGAAGACATCGGCCTGAAAGTGGGCCACCGACCCGGCCTTGGAAGCGGGCAGATCGGCGGCATCACCGAGGACGAAGACGTTGTCGTAATGCAAGGCTTTCAGGGTGTGCTTGTCGGTGGGGACGAAGTTGAGCTCGTTGCCCATGCCCGAGCGGGCGATGACGGCGTCGCCCATGTTGACCGGGATGCTCACCAGCAGGTCGTATTCGACCTCGGTACCGTCGTAGGAGATGATCTTCTTCCCGTCCGGGTCCACCTCCATGAGCGTGAATTCGGGCACGACCTGGATGCGCTTTTCTTCGAGCAGCCCGCCCAGGATGGCCGAGGCGCGCGGCCGGGTGAACGCACCCGGCAACGGCGTGGCCAGGATCAACTCGACGCGGTCGCGAATGCCCATTTCGTGGAAGTACCAGTCGGCCAGGAACAGGAACTCCAGGGGCGCCACCGGGCATTTGATGGGCATTTCGGCAATGTTGAGCACCAACCGGCCACCCTCCCAGGTGCGCAGGCGCTTTTGCAAGGCGCAGGCGCCGTCCACGGTGTAGAAATCGAAGATGCTGCGCCGCCATTCGTGCTCCATCAGGCCGGGCGTTTCTTCCGGGGCGATACGGGCGCCGGTGGCGATGATGAGATAGTCGTAGCTGAGCACGCGACCGTTCTTGAGCGTCACCCGATTCCGTTCCGGCTCGATGAGCTCAATCTCGGCGATGATGGTCTCGACTTCGCGGGGCAGGTAATCCCGCCGGGGACGTTGGACATCCTGACGGCTGTAGATGCCGAAGGGGATGAAGAGGAAACCGGGTTGATAGTAGTGGATTTCGGATTGGTCAACGACGGTGATCTTCCAATCACCGTTGCTTAGCTCATGGGCCAGGCGATTGGCGACGATGGTACCGGCCGTGCCGGCGCCGAGGATGAGGATTTTCTTCATGGTGTGGAAACTCCTGAGGAGGTTGGTAACTGGTAACGGAAGTCAGCCGCCTATCGGGACGAAGGTGTTTCGTCGTCCGTCCTTGCTTACATTTGGGTGATTTCGGCGATACGTTGTAAACGCTCGAAGAGGATCAGACGTTCGTTGGCGATATGGGCAAAAATGTCGGCGATGCGCTGCACATAGGCCAACACTTTGCTCTGTTCCTGAGGGCTCAGGCGGTGGACCTGATCGAGATGCCGCTCGAGGAGCGAACGTTCGAGCTGAAGTGTGGCCGCCATACGCGCCACATCATCGGCCGAAGGGGGCCAATCCGGCGGAGCGATGCCGCCGACCACCACCATGGCCTGAATGGTATCGCCCACGCGGATCAGCCCGCGGGCGCAAAGCAGGCCCAACGGCGTGGGCCGAAAGCGCGGGGTCAGCGAGGGGTCACGGGCCATCTCGGCCCACGTTTCCAGGCAGCGCCGATGGGCCGCAGGGCTGCTTTCGGTGGCCAGATACAACCCGCAGGGATTGCTGGGCCGGGTGAGCGGTATGCCTTCGAGGTCGGTGACGAGCATCATCACGCCCAGCAACTCGGCAAAGCTATCCTGCACGATCTGCACACAACCCAACGGCATGATCTGTCGCAAATCGGGAACCGACCGGGCCGCAGAGCCGAGGCTGCCGTTGTCTTTGAGACCGCTGGCGTGCATTTCCAGCCAGGTCTCGATTTGGTCACGGGCAAAGCGCCACTGCTTGCCGACTTTCACGCCGGGCAGGCGACCGGATTCGGCCATGCGGTAGATGGTGGTGCGGTCAACCCGCAACAGGTCTTGAAGTTGGCGGGTGGTGAGGAATTCGGTCATAGGCGGTGGGCAACCTTGTGTAATCCTTCACATACACTACCCCAGTCTAGGCCCATCCGCTGCAGGTGTATATGATTTGGGTCATATTCGCATGCAAATTCTGCACTTGCTGCATCTGCTGCAGCAAGTGCAGAATTCGTAGCACAATGGCAAGCCCGGTGTGCTACAAATTACCAACCGTTTCGAGGGCGTGGAGCTGGCTTTGGATGTGGCGAACGGTCGTCGCCACTGTGTCCAGCTCGTTTTGCAAGGCGCTGAGCTTGTCAAACTCAACGCGGATAAAGCGGGTGTAGGGCGAAATGGCCTCGCGAATGGCCTGGATGGTGGCGTCAATCTGGTGTTCGCACTCGGCCGTGAGCGTGCTCACCAGCCGTTCGCGCATGGCCTCGATGCGGGCATCCAGGTCGTTCTTGGCCGCGCGGCGCCGCGCCGGCAAAATGAACAGCCCGGCCAGGGCCAGGCCTCCGGCCGCCACCAAGCCCAAGGGATCGAGGGCACGGGTGAGCAGGTGCAACAGCAGCGTGCCCAGGCCCAGGGCGCCCAGCTCGACCGCGCCCATGGCAGCGAGCGAGTTCTTCACCGCCGTGCTCAGCTCGTCGGCCGCGGCCTGATGGTCGTAAGAGGCGACGATCTCGCGGGCGCGACGACCGACCGATTGCAACAGGGCCCGGCGGTCCAGGTCGAACCGGCCGCCGATCTCGCCGACGATGCGGTCACCGTGACGGTCGGCGCGACGGTTCAGGTACCCGGTCACATCCTGCCATTGGCGGTAGTTGCGCTCGCTCAACCAGTCAATCAGCGCGTTCACCTCCTGTTCCAGCCGGTGATGGGTATCGGCGATGACAACCCGCTCGAACTCGGCACGCAGCCTGGCCCCGTTGAGGAGGTCGAACAGACGGCCAAGGCGGATCATCTCCTCGAAAAAGCGATCCCCGCGGGCGCGCAGCTCGTGGAGGATGTTCTCGATGCCTTTCAACCGCAAGCGCAGATCGTGACGCATGTCGGCAGCGTAGGCCGTCAGCAGCGTTTCGACGTGCTCCAGGGTGATGAAATCGTCCTGCAGGAGCTGCAACCGCTCGTTGACCCCGGCCTCATAGCCGGCGCGCAGCCGTTCGGCCACGCCCAGAGGGCTGCTCAGCTTGATGAGCACCCGCTGTTGGTGGTCGAGGGTGCGCAGGATGAAGTCTTCCAGGGCGACGAACCGCGAAGCCTCCAGCAGCCGTGCGGCCTCGCCGTCGCTGCGATCGCCCAGTCGGGCCTGTTGGGCCCACCGCACCGAAACCGGAAACACCTGCGGTACCACGCCCAGAACCATGGTCGCCTGGTCGCGCACAAAATCCACCACCTGGTTGATGGCGGCCTCGTTTTCGAGGATGTCAATCTTGTTGACTACGACGACGACTTTCTTGCCCCACGCCTTCACCAGTTCGAGAAAGGCGCGCTCGCTCTCGCTGAAGGGGCGGTCGGCCGAGGTGATGAACAGGACGAGGTCGGCCCGCGGGATGAAGCCTTCGGTGATCTGCTGGTGACGGCGGATGACGGCATTCGTGCCGGGGGTATCCACGATGTGGATGGTCTGCAACCACGGAACCGGGTACCCGACGCGCAACACGAAGGGTTCGACTTGCTCGGCGACCGGCCGCGGGGCGTAGCCGATCACGTGAATCTGGCTGGTTGTGGGGGTCACCCCTTCGTCGAGAAAGCGGGCGCCCAACAGGGTGTTGATGAAAGCCGATTTGCCGCTATTGAATTCGCCGACAACGACGAGCAAGAAAAAGGCATCGAGCTGTTGGCGGGTGTGGGCCAACAGCTCGCGCTCGGCCGGAGGTGCATCGAGACGGGCGGCGATGGTCTCCAGAAGGGCAAAGAGCTCGCGCTCACGCTGCAAAATGGCCTGTTGCGACGGTGTCAGGACGTTTTGCATGGTCAGGGCTCAGAACTCCAGAAGCTGGCGCATCAGCCGCTCACCTCGCGCTTCGAGCAGATTCAGCATCTGAAAGAAATCCTCCGGTTGCAGGTGGGGTCGTTCGCCCACGCCGGGATGCTGGGCCGTCCAGGTCTGGAGCTGGGGCAGGTAGTCGAAACGCGAGGCCAGATCGAAGGGATACCGTTCGGGATGTGTCCCGATCCAGGTGACAGGGCCGACCTCGGAGGCGATTTGAAGCCAAGCCGCAGCGCCTGGCACATCGGGCGAACGGCTGAAGTTGGCCAGCAACGCGAGCAAGACGGGCAAACCCGACGGGACGAAATCGAGAAAACCGGACAGGAAGCGCAGGCTGTCGTCACAGTTGAAGGGCATCCACAAAGGCAACAGGTCCGACCGCAAAGCGGCCGTGGGGTTGATCTGGCTGAAGGTCTCGATGAGCAGGGCTTGGGGCCGACGCTCGTGCAGCCGGGCTTCCCACAGGTAGGCCGTGTAGGCCAGGGCGCTGAACTCTTCGGGATGGGTGCCGTGCACCGCCCGAAAACCGAAACCGGCCGCTTGGGCAAAGCGTCGCACGGCCTCGCGAAAGAGCGGCAGGCTGCCCCATTCCGATTCGCGCTGGCTGACGAGGGGATAATCGGCCAGCTGCCAGCCGCCGCGATGGCGGCTCCCCTCCGCGGCCAGCCATTGGTTCAGCTCCTCGTTGCCTTGCAGGTAGTCGTCATCGGTGTAGCCGCCCAAACCGCCGACCTGCAGGTAGTGCTGCGGGCCGATCTCGTACTGTTTCCAGCTGTAGCTGCAATCGGTGAAGATGAGCATGCCCCCCGGCACCAGATGCTGATGGATGAAGGTGCGATAGGTCTGGGGCAGATCGAGCAATTTCAGGCGGACATGGTTGACCTCGGCCACGAGGAAACGGTCGTGGACGGGGTCGTAGTGATTGACGGCCAGCAGATCGGGGTTGCGCTGGAGGATGGTTTCGATCAGGCGGGCGCCGTGGGCCTGATAGGTGGCAATGTCGTCGGGATCGCCGGGATCGGTGAAGCTGAGGACGAAATGGGACGGCAAAAACGGCACCCGCAACAGGGCCGCCAGATAGGCGACGCCGCCGTTGGGCGCGCCGATGAGGATGGCCGGGTAGCCCACCCCGTCGGGGATGTCGTTGTACACCGCTACGGCCTGCCGCGCCAGCCCCTCGGTGTGCACGTAGCGGGCCAGACCCGGATCGAGACCGGCCTCACGCACGGCGCGAGCAATGGCCCGCTTCAAAACGGGTTCCGGAAGACGGGCGGCCAGGCGGGCCAGCTGCGCCTGGCGAGGCTGCGGTTGATACCAGGCGTCGCTCAAGGCAGCGGCTACGGCGTGCAATACGGCGGCCGAACTCGATTCGAGAGCTTCGCGGATACGGGGATAGGGCATGGTTGAGGAAGATCGAAAAGGCCGGGAAGGGGCAATCGCGCAAACCACGCGTATCGGCGGAATTATAACAGAACGGAACGAACGGCCAATAAACGACGAAAGACAACGGACGAAGGAAGCGAAACACCGCCAAAACACAAAAGGCCGATGGCTCTCGGCCATCGGCCCTGTGGTCGGGGCGGGGCGATTTGAACGCCCGACTTCTTGAACCCCATTCAAGCGCGCTACCGGGCTGCGCTACGCCCCGACGATACTTTCAGTATACGCAAACAGGGCCGTCGAGGGCAAATTTGGTAATCGGCAATGCGTTGCCTGCCTTGTTGGTCGGCCGAAAGCCGGTACGAAGGACGAAGGACGAACGACGAAAGACGAAACCCCTTCCGTCCTCCGTCGTTCGTCGTGCCTCCTACCCACCCGTTTCCATCTAACGATGAAGATGCCAGGCCGCCACGAACGACAGCCCACGCTCGGTCAGCGCCCAGGCCGTGCGGTTCAGGGACTCGAACTTGTCCATGAAGTTCTGCTCCAGGGCGTCCCAATCGCCGGAGGCGATGATTTCGTCCTTCGCGCGGAAGTAGTCGAGCACATCGGAGGGATGGCCGCGGGTTTGTTCGACCTCAGGGTCGCCACCTTCGTGCTTGGCCGAGATGTTGGGCACGCGGGCGGCCAATTCGAGCAGTTCATCCCGGCGGTTGTAGGGCTGGCGGACGATGTGCTTCCAGGTCTCGGTGATGTGGTGCTCGAAGCGGATGACGTCCTCAAAGCCCAGCAGACGCCGCACCTGCGCCGTCAGCTCGATGGTCTCGTTGTTGACCGAGTTGCTCCAGTTGAAGCCGATGAGCGGCGAGGTCCCGTCCTCGCGGGCAAAGAGTTTGGCGCCGATGAGGGTCCACAGGGCCGCGTAGGGGTTGTCGTTGCCCATGAACACCGAGATTTTGAACTCGATGTCCACGCCCAGGCGATGGAGCAGATAGCCCAGCAGTACGGTGCCTGGGTTGATGTTGAGGACCTGGCGGACGCCGTAGGTCGTGTAGTAGTAGAGGAACTCGTCTAGCCAGCGCAGCGCGTGGGTATTCGGTTGTCCGATGCCCCCGAAATAGCCCGTGATGGTGTCCGGCCCGCCCAAATGGACATTCGAGCCGTCGGTGCCGCGGGTATCGAGGGTCTCGACCCAGCTGGCGCCGATGATTTCCATCGCTGCGATGAAGGCCGGCAGGTCACCGTCGGCCTCCTGTTCCTTCATCTTGCGCACCCGAATCCAGCGGCCGGGCATGAGCATCCCCTCGGCCAAAGCCCGGCGTGCGGCCGTCATCAACCAAGGGAAGTACTGAGCCGCGCTGATCTCCAGGGTCACGGCGAAGTCGTCCCGGAACGTCATGCTGTCGGCCGCTGGACCCAACACCTTGCGCCGATAGTCGGCCGCACTGATGAAGGCGCCGGCATCGCGTTGCTCCTGGAGCCATTCCAGGTCGGCCAGATACTCTGGCCGTATGGCCTTGACCCTGGCGAGCAGTTTGGGCAGCTGTCGGGCCTCGGCTGCTTTGCGGTTGATCGCCTCCGGGGTGCCGTAACGGGCGACGACGGCCAGAAAATCGTCTATCACGCGCACATCGGGCGCCAGCAAGAGCGCGTTCAGCTCCTCTAGCCGCGCCGTTGGAATGGCCAGCCGTTGGCGCAGAGAATCGTCCATGGTTCGTCTCCTTTGACAGATGGCGGTCTGCTCACGCCAGCAGGCGCAGCAGCTCCTCGTACTCCTCGTCTTTCATGGTGAACCAGTTTTCGGGTTGGGGGAAGGTCCGGTCGCTCACCTCGGCCACGTATTGCTTGAGGCCGTTGAGAATGACNTCGCCGGCGTTGCCGTACACCTTGGCCATGCGCGGCTTGAAGCGCGGATACAGGCCGAACATGTCATGGAAAATGAGCAGCTGCCCGTGGGCATGGGGTCCCGACCCCAGGCTCATGATCAGGCAGTTCTCGGCCCGCTCCGTGATCAGCCGGCAGACCCGGTCAGGCACCATCTCCAGGAGGATACAAAAGGCGCCGGCCTGTTCCAGAATTTTGGCATCCTCGACGATTTTCCTGGCCTGCAAGGCGCTGCGCCCTTGCACCCGAAAGCCGCCCAGCGCGCTGGCGCTTTGCGGGGTGAGACCCAGGTGGCCGATGCAGGGAATGCCGGCGGCGACGATGGCCGCCACGCGGTCGGCCATCTCCCTGCCGCCTTCGAGCTTGACCGCGTCGCAGCCCGTCTCGGCCATGAAGCGGCCCGCATTGCGGATGGCCGTCTCGACGCTGGGTTGGTAGCTCATGTAGGGCATATCGCCGATGACGAAGGTGTTGGGCGCGCCCCGACGCACGGCCTGGGTGTGACGGATCATGTCCTCCATCGTCACCGGCAGGGTGCTTTCATACCCCAGGATGGTCATGCCCAGGCTGTCTCCCACCAGGATCATATCCACGCCGGCCTGCTCTTGCAGATAGGCTGTGGGATAATCGTAACAAGTCAGCCAAGTGATGGGTTTCCCCTCTGCCGCCTTTTGGAACAGCTGCGGGATGGTCAACTTTTTACGCTCCATTGCGATCGAGCCTCCTTGCTCGTGGGCATGGGACCCCCTTGGTCCCATGCAAACCGATTCGACATGTGGGATGGTCTGAACCAACGGCCAGAACCACCTCAGTGTAGCACAGGTCTCGACGGGATGGCAACGAACCGTCCCGTTTTCGTGTGTCCTTGTGTCGCGCCTCAGCCTACTTCCGGATGGGTCCTCCCTTCCCGCCATCGTCCTCTCGCTGGGACAACGGACGAAGGACGGAGAACAAGATGACATCTTGCGCTACATCTTTCGTTTGCCTGCGATGGATCCCTGTCGGAACCTGAGCCATTATCGTCATCGGCCTGAGCCGTTACCCAGCACGATCGTAACCGTTTGTGGTTCATTCGTGGGTTGGCGTACACTTCCGGGAAGTCAAGGCGATGGGCTTGAGCCGTTGCGTTTCGGGTCATCAGCCATCCGCACCCTGTAACCCTCTCGTTGGAACCCTATCCCAATGAACGATCACCGACCGTCGGTCCTATTCCGTCCGGCCCTCGCCGTCCTGTTCTGCTTTGTCCTGGTCTTGGCCACGGGCGCGCAAACGCTCCCGTCCGCGTCTCGTTCTGACGCTGGGGGAGTGGTTGCCGAGGCGTCGGCAGCTTCGTTCACCGCCACCGCAGGGCCGGCGGCTCCGACCTCGACCCTGCCCGCCTTTCCCGGCGCCGAGGGCTTTGGCGCCTCTGCCACCGGCGGGCGGGGCGGCCGGGTCATCTACGTCACGACCCTCGCCCCGGATCCCAACGGCGAGGTGCCCGGCTCGCTCAACTGGGCTTTGCGGCAGCGCGGCCCGCGGTACATCCTGTTCAAGGTGAGCGGCGTCATCCCCGCCGCGGCCAACATCGTACACGGCGATGTCACCATCGCCGGGCAGACCTCACCCGGCGGGATCATCGTGCGCGGGCTGATCTGCGACGGCCACTACGAGCGCAACGTGTGCAACAACGTTATCGTGCGCCACATCCGCTCGCGGCCGGCCCGTCAGATGGACGGCAGCGAGATGGCCCTGGACGATGCCCTGCGGCTCGACGGTATCCAAAACTTCATCATTGACCATAGCTCCTTCGCCCACGCTGTGGACGAGGTGGCGCAGATCAGCTGGGCCAGCCGCGGCACCATTCAGAACGCCATCTTCGCCGAGACGGTGGGCGACCATTGGGAGTACGGCGGGATGTTGATGAACTACTCCGCCCCTCACCATCCGCAGGATTTCCTCTCCATCCATCACAACCTGTGGTATCGGCTGGGCGGCCGGCTGCCGGAGATCACCTGTGAGGCTTCGGCCTATCCCGATGAGCCGGCCAGCGCCGCCGACTGCGCGGCCCACCCTCTGCGACTGGAGCTCTCCAACAACCTGCTCTGGGACCCCGGCATCAACATCTGGTACGGTCTGCACGTGGACGGCAATCCCGACCTGGGCCACTACGTGCTTCACCTCAACTGGGTGAACAATTACATGGCTGCCCGCCCTGGCTACTACACCTACGGCATGATCCTACACGACGTGCTCCAGGCGTCTGCCAATCAGCTCTACTTCGCCGGCAACCGGATGAACCTCTACCCGACCTACGCCGACTACGACCTGGCCTACTGCTGCAACGACTTCACATCACCGGGCGCGCATCCCAACACCGACCTAGGGGTGGCCGTCCGCCGCACGACGCGACATCCCTTTCCGGCCATCACCTACACGCCTACGGACCAGCTCGTTGCCTACACAGCGAGCAACGTGGGCGCGTTCCCGCGTGACCCCATGGACCGCCGTATCATCGCCTCGGTGCTGGCCGGGCAGCTCGACTTCGGCCTGCCCTACAGCCAACCGGTGTCCAACGATGCCTTCGCCCTGGACTTTGACCCCAACCACCCGCCGGCGTCGCCTGTGGACAGCGACGGCGACGGCATGCCCGACGCCTGGGAGCGCGCGCGCGGCCTGGACC
>JAOADB010000099.1 GCA_026417535.1 Caldilineales bacterium | reverse complement strand
GATCCTCGGCCGAACCATCGGCAATAAGGCGTTGGGTACCTTCCCGGGTCACCACACGCAGAGAGGCCCCCGCGCCGGCGACCGGAAACGGCAGCAAGGCGCTGCCACCAGCCTCACGCCAGACCACAACCCGCGTCTTGCCGCTGCCGGTGTAGGTGTAGGCCTGGAGTCGGTTGCCCAGATTGGTCCACCGGCGCCAGAACGTCGTTCCGGCCAGCTCATCGGTCAGAACACGATAGGCCGTGTAGGCGGGCTTGGCGCTCAGATTGCTCCGCAGCAGGCCATAGCTATAACCGCCGGACAGATGGGGCCGGTCCATGTCCTGGAACCACAGGATGGGGTAGATGCCCAGAGCGATAGCCTGCGCATAACCGCGGAAAACGAAACGGGCCTGATCCTCCTCGCTATAGGTGTTCGGATCGGCGCTGTCCGCCGGTTTGCTGCTGGGATGCCCCATTTCGGTCAGAATGAGCGGGAGAGTACGACCGGTAGCATTCCGAAATCGGGTCTGCAGATCGGCCGCTTTGCCTTCGACCGATCCCCATCGGTAGGCAAAGGCGTGGTAGTAGTGGAAGTTGATGGCGTCAAGGGCCTGGCCCCCGCCGGCGGCCAGGAAATCGGTCACAAAGTTCGGGTCAAAAGGCCCTCCTTCCGTCAACCAAGCATCGTAGGCCAGGCCACCGTTGGTGACAATGATGCCGGAATTGACCGCCTTCATCGCAGGGTAAACGGCTTTCATCAGCTCGGCATAGCGGTCGCCGCCGGCTCCGGCGGCCTGGTTAGGCCCTTTCCCCCAACAACCGCCCACCCAGGCATAGCTCGTGGCGTCGCTATTGTCGGGTTCGTTGCCCAACTCGAAATAGCGGATGTTGTACGGCGGCGCGGCGTAGCGGGCGACGACCGCCTTCATGAAGTTCACAAACGTGGGAATGTGTTCGGGTCGAATCGGCCCACATGGGGTATCGGCTGCCCAGGAAGGATGGGTCATCACCGACAACAAAATCTGGAACCCCCCGGCACGGGCCGCATTGACCTGGCTGTCCGCTCCGCCCCAGTGATACACCCCCGGGCTGCGTTCCGTCCCGGCCCAGCTGATGGCCACGCGCGTCCAGGTTGCGCCGGCCTCGCGCATGAGCGGGGCCGTGCTGCCACCCGGTTCGAGCATCCAAACGCCGAAGTGTTGTTGGGCAGCCGCCGAAGCCGACGCCGAGGCGAGGATCGTGGCCCTCGCATTCGGGCCGTCCGTCAGCCCAAGCCCTATCAGCAAAAGGAACACCCCGTAAAGCCAACCGTAACGCCGGGAGTGTAACACGAGTCGTGGTATCATTCTCGCCATGCCTGCGACACATCTCGAACATGCGCGGGACGGATGGAAAGCCTGTCCTTCGGATTATACGTCGGCCGAGGGCGGTTTCCAAGTCGAGCCGACGAGTGCTTTTGTTCAGAAACCTCGATTTTTCGTTGTATTTTGCCGCTTCGCCCGATTATGAATGATATTTTTATCTGGCGAACTCGTACCTATATCTACGAAATTGATGCATTTGGCCATGTCAACAACGCCGTGTATTGGCAGTATCTCCAGCAGGCAACGGTCGGCGCTCACCCGCGCACACGTTGGCGTCTCCGCCGTTTGCAAATCGAGTACCTGACGCCTGCCCTCTATGGCGACGAGCTGGACGTGCTGGCCTGGCCCGAAAGCCGAGACCCATCGGGCCATTTGACGTGGGGTTATCTCATCCGTCGCCCGGCCGATGGGCGAGAACTCGTTGCGGCCAGGGCAACCTGGGACGGCGACGATGCGACCGTGACGCCCCTAACGGCTCCGGTTGCCTTCCGTCGCCCCAAAGCCCTGCGGTTGACCGCCCCTATCGCTTCGAGTCACACCTTCCGCTGGCAGCACATCGTGCGGGATTACGAACCCGGCGCCGACGGCCTGGTACCGCCGGCGGTTCACCTGCAATGGATCGAGGAAGCCAAGTTCAGCGCTGCGGCCGCCGTCGGTTGGTCGCCGGAACGCATGGCCGCGGCCGATTTCGTCACCGTGCAGCTGCAGCACGAGACGGAATGGTACGGCGATCTTGGCGCTGGCGCCGAGGTGACCATTCTCAGCCGACTGGTGGAGCTACGCCGGCTCAAGGGCACCTGGCGTCATGAGGTTTACAGCGATGGTCGTCTGGTGGCGCTGGACTATTCCCACGGCGCCTTTCTCGATCGCTCCGGTCACCCTCGGCCCGCGCCCTCGGCCTTGCTGACGGCGTTGCTCACAGGAGAACGCGGAACGGGTGACGGGTAAATCGGTCGGTCAGCCAATGCCTGCCACCAGCATCCGGGGGCGCTGCCGACGGCCGGAGCATGGCCCGCATGCCCTCAGGCGTAGATGTCGCGGCGGGTGTAGGTAACATAGGCAGCCGTCATGCTGACCAGGATGAGGAGAAGCGTCAGCACCCAGTAGATACCCTCGATCCGGCCCTCCCGATAGAGCATCCCGGCGTCCACGTACTTGAAGGGGGAAACGTACTTCAGAAAATCGAGCCGCTCGTCCATGTCCGAGAGAGAAGACATGAAAAACGTGCTCAGGAGCAGGGCAACGGCGATGGCCGTAACCCGCTTATAACGCCGCAGGGCGCAGCCTAAGAAAATCCCGATGGCCAGAAAGATGAGCATCAGGATGAAAATGGACTGCATCTGCAAGGCCAGGAAGCGGTAGAACTCGGCGTCGGGGTTGTAGGGCGCAGCCGCCAGCCGCGAGGCCACCCAAATGAGAAGCACCAGCACGGCGCAATTGATGATCGCCGCCACCGTTTTGGCCGTGATCAGGCGTTGGCGGGTAATGGGTAGCGTCAGGATGAAATCCACGGTCTTGTCCCGTTCCTCTTTGGCGATGATGTCGCTACCCCACATGGCCGCGGCCACGCCAGCTAGCAAGGTGTAATAGACGTGCATGACGCCGAAAAACCCGGTGATCGTGGTCAGATTGAACGCCCGCAGATTCAAGGCATCCAGCACGGCCGGCGGATAGGCGTCCAAAATGGCCAACATCTCCGGATTGTTGGCAAAAGCCGAAAACTTGGAGACACCGACCACGATGAACAGGATGATGATGGTGCTCCAGATCAGCAACGATTTGAAGTAAGCTCGCAATTCGCGCAGGACGATGTTCATATCCCAAACCTCCTGAACGCCACCAAACGTTCGCAAAGATTAGGCCGCAGTGGGGATATCGCGGCGCCGATAGAGCCGATAACTGCCGATGGTGGCGAGGATGATGACGACCACGCTGATCGCCACCAGCGAAAGGTCATACCCGCCGTGTTGAACGACGTAGGTGGCGTCGAAGTGCTTGAAGGGCGTCAGGTTTTCCAGTTTGACATCGCCGGTGATGTCGCTGAAAGCACTGAGCAGGTACATGCCCAAGGCCAGGGCCAGGGCATAGAAGGTGACGCTGCGCACCCGCCGCACCAGCAGAGAAACGACCACACCCACCATCAGGAAGAACAGCTGGAACGGGATCAAGCCGGCCAGGATGAGGGCCATGACCTCGGGTTCGTAGGGTCGCCCCTCGCGGAACAGGTTGACAAAACCGAACGAGGCGCCCCACATCACGGCCTGGGTTAAGGCCAAACCGGCCAGGGCGGCCGCCAGCTTGGCGGTGAGGATCTGGGTGCGCGTGACCGGCTTGGTGAGCAGGAAATCGGCCGTCATCTCCCGCTCCTCGACGGAAACCAGGTCAAAGCCGTAGTGGGCCGCCTGCACGGCCAGGCCGACCTGGACGAAGAGGAAAACAAGGCTGAAAAACCCCATCACCGTCGTCAAGTCGAGGTCGGTCATACCGAAGGCCGCCAACAGTTCCGGCGGAAAGTTCGCCAGGAGCTGCTTCATGAGCTCGGCCTCTTCGGCGAAGGAGGGAAACAGGGCGGTATAGACGGCGATGAGGACGGCCAACGCCAGCGCCCAGGTGACGACCGATCGCAACCGCGTGCGAAATTCGTAGGCAAAAATGGTTGTGCTCATAATCGGTTTTATTCGTAGTAGTGCATAAAAATTTCTTCCAGTGTAGGCTCTTCGATGGTAATATCCATAAGATTAAATTCGCTTAGTTTTCTCATAATTAGATTAATATCACCTTTATAGAAGAAATGAATGGAATTGTTGGCTTTTTCGATATTTGTTACTCCTGGTAACTGAAAAGCATTTGGTTCGACACCGTCGGCGTAGACACGAATTTTTTTGTAATTATTTTGCTGTAAAGTGCGAATATCGGCAATTTCGACAATTCGACCCTCGCGGATGATGCCCACGCGATTGCACAGGCGTTGCACTTCGCTAAGGATATGCGATGAGAAGAAAACCGTTACACCCTGCGCGTTTTCCCGGCGGATCAGGTCGAAAAACTTGCGCTGCATGAGAGGATCGAGACCGCTGGTCGGTTCGTCCAAGAACAGCAGACGCGGACTGTGGAGCAGACCCTGTACAATACCGACCTTTTTCTTGTTGCCGTAGGAAAGGTCTTCGATGCGCCGATTCAGTTCCAATTCCATGTAATCGGCCAGCTCGTAAATGCGTTTTGTGCAATCCTTTTTATAAAAACTGGCCGAATATTTGAGCAAATCAATGACTTTCATGCCTTCGTAATAAAAAACTTCCGAAGGCAGATAGCCAATGTCCTGACGCAACTGTGGCCCGTTGCGAATGGCATCCTGGCCGAAGATTCTGGCTTTGCCGGACGTGGGGTAAATGAGACCCAGAAACAGGCGAATGGTGGTAGATTTGCCAGCGCCGTTCGGTCCGATAAAACCGAAGAGTTCGCCCTCGTTGACCTGAAAGGAAACGTCAATGATACCACGGGCTTTGCCGTAGTATTTGGTCAATTTTTCGGCTTCGATGACGACAGTCATAGTATTTCTCCGAGATTGAAAAGAATGATAAATAAATCATGTTGTTTTTATGCCATTACGCAACATTTTAACAAATTCGTCAACAATGATCATCATTCGCTCATCATAATTATCATCTATATTATCGTGATAATAATCCACAATCAATGTATTTACTGAAGCGATCAGATAAGCCAGTAATTTGATGTCTATATCGGCGCGAACCTCACCTCGATTGATAGCATGACGTAACAGATTCTCGAAAAATTCATAGGCTTGTGGTATGTTTTTCTTTACAATTTCGTGATATATTGGTGTATTTCTGTTTTCTAATAATCTTTTGCCTATTTCTGTATATTCTGGATGACTTTTGGCAAATTCAATTCCTTTGATGTATAACTCGCGAATCAAAGTGAAAAAATCGTGATTTTCGATATTTTGTATAATAGGTGCAAGATAGTCCATTTTGGCCTGACCGGCCCGATCGAGCAAATAAAACAACAAATCCTTTTTACTGTCGAAGTACTGATAAAAACTGCCTTTGGCAATGCCCGCCCGGGCCACAATGCGATTGATGCTGACCTGCCCGTAAGGGTGGGCAGCAAATTCCTCCAGCGCCACCCTACAAATGGCCTCGCGTTTCTCCTCCGGAAGATTGAAGAAAGTCGGCTTCGGCATCGCACAACCGCAACAACGAATGTGACCGGTCGGTCATATGACCGGATGGTCACATTGTAGATCGCCGTAGGCGTCATGTCAAACCGGTCATCGGGTTTGACCCCCTTGCATTGGGGGGTAAACAGGCAGGCGCGGTCGGCCCACCCGTCTCATTGCCGGCTCGGCGTAGAGTCCGCCGGAGGTGACCAAGCGTTAGAGAGTGTTTGACAATTTTTCGTAACAACTCAGCCCACTGTCCTACGTTCTGGCTGAGTCTTCCCTTCCGGCCAGCGGCCCCTCGCCAGGACGAGGGACGAAGGACGGAGGGTCTTCATCTGCCGTCCTTCGTCCTCCGTCTCGTTTTTTTCGACTCCCTGCGGACCCGGCCCCCTCAGATCAGCCCCACCTCACGGCCGGCCTGGGCAAAAACCTCCAGGGCGAAGTCAATGTCGGCAATCGTGTGAGCCGCCGTCACGTTGGCGCGCAGCCGGCTGGTGCCCGGCGGCACGGCCGGCGAGAGCACGGGCAGGACGAAAACACCGTTTTCCTGGCAGTAGCGGGTCATGAGCATGGCCCGGTCGTCATCCCAGGTCATGATCGGCACGATGGGCGTCACGCTCACGCCCGTGTCGAAGCCCAGGGCCTTGAGACCGTCCAGGAAGTGGCGCACATTCCGCTGCAGGATGCGGTTACGCTCGACCCCTTCCCGTTCGATGACGCCGAACGCGGCCGTGCAGGCGGCCGTCACCGAGGGCGGCAGCGCCGCCGAGAAGACGAAGCCACGGGCCGAATGCTTGAGAAAGGCGATCAGGTCGCTGCTGCCCGTGATGTACCCGCCGATGCCGGGGATGGTCTTGCTGAGGGTGCCCATCTTGATGTCAATGACGCCGGGCATGCCGAAGTGTTCTTCGATGCCGTGCCCCGTGGCGCCGAGAACGCCCAGGCTATGAGCCTCGTCAATCATCAGCCGGGCCCCGTATTTCCGGCATAGCGCAACGGCATCGGGCAGGTTGAAGATGTCGCCGTCCATGCTGAAGACGGCATCGGCCACGACCAGCTTGCCTGCCCGCGCCGGCGCCTGACGCAAGCGGCGTTCCAGGTCGTCCATGTCGTTGTGGCGGAAACGCACGAACTCGCCGCGGGCTAGCAGACAGCCGTCCACAATGCTGGCATGGTTCCACTTGTCGGAGATGACCCAGTCACCCTTGCCCACCAGGGTCGAAATCGTGGCCAGGTTCGTAACATAGCCGGAGGAATAGACGATGGCCGCCTCGCGGTTATGGAAACGGGCAATGGTCTCTTCCAGTTCGAGATGGAGGTCGAGGGTCCCGCCCAGGAGCCGCACGCCGTGGGTACCGGCGCCGTAGCGGGCTGCGGCTTCTTGGGCCGCCCGGACGATGTCGGGATGTTGGAGCAAACCCAGGTAGCTGTAGGTGGCAAACATCAGCTTGCGCTTGCCGCCCACGATTACCCAGGCGCCATCGAGGGCTTCGACGGCCTGCTGGTAGTAGTAGGCATTGAGGCTCTTGCTCCAGGCAATCCGCTCCAGAACCTCGTCAATCCGTTCCTGAAAGCTGTCCCGTTGGGGAGCAACGGTCGTTGCGGCCATCATGCTCACGGCGGCCATGTCCTCATCCGGCTCGACAAACGGAACCGTCTCCGCATGGCCGTTACGTTCGCGGGGGAAAGCAGATACCATAAGGAAAACTCCTGAGAAAGGGCGGAAAGACCGAACGGCAGCGTCAGGTCTCGGAGGCAACTTCCGAGGAGGCCTGCCGTCGCCATTCCTTGAGACGACGATAGGAATGCCTGCTTTTGGCCAGGGCCAGGCGGATGCCCTCGCGGCTGATGCTTTCGACCCAGCCTTCGAGGGTAGCCACCTTGACCAGTAAATCGAGGGTCCAACCGGTATCGGCCCAACCGAAGTCGCGGGGCTGCCGTTCACGCATGAGCGCGGCAATCTGGTCGCCGAGAGAAGGCGAAATCGTCTCCGGACGCCCCGGCGACGTGGCCCGCTCCAACGCTTCTAACCCGCGGGCGTTGAAAGCCTTGATGCGGGCGCGCACGGTCGCCGCCGAAATGTCCAGGGTGTCGGCGATGGCGGGCACACCTATCCCACGGGACGAAAGCAGGATGATCTGCGCCCAACGCGCGCTGATCAGGTCATCGCCGTTGGCCAGACGTTGCAGGGTCTCGTGCTCTTCGGGTGTGAGCGGACGCACGTAGAGGGCCATGGCCCAGCATTGTAACCGAGACCCCTCAAAAAGTGCAAATCCTTTTTTAGAAAGTGTAAAGTCTTTTTTGGACGATGGATGGGAGGGCCTCGTCTTCCGTCGTTCGGACCTGATCCCGAATGGGGGCCGAACGATGGAAGGAAATGGTCACGGCGCGTCGGCGGCGATTTCTCCTTTGGCCCCATCGAGTTGTGCTACAATCACACCATGTCCACCTACCGAGCCGCTGGCGGCGTGGTCCTCGATCCGGACGGTCGCGTCCTCTTGCTCGAACGAGAGGTCTGGCGCAACGGCGCTTGGCTCCACGAGGTTCGCCTGCCCAAAGGCCATATCGAGCCGGGCGAAACCGACGAACAGGCGGCCCTACGCGAGGTCGGTGAAGAGAGCGGCTATTGGGACCTGGTCATCTTGGCCGACTTGGGCACGACGACGGTTGAATTCGAGTTCGAAGGTCGGCACATTTGCCGCCACGAGCATTACTTTCTCATGCGATTGACCGATACCCGCCGCGGCGAGGCCCGGCCCAAACATCCCCACGCCGAAGAAGCCCGTTTTCGGCCGTTATGGGCGCGCGATCTGGCCGAAGCCGAGGCGTTGCTCACCTACGATTCCGAAAAAGCCGTTGCCCGCCGCGCGGCCGGACGGGTTTGAACGCAGAGGACGGAGGACGAACGACGGAAGACGAAGGTTTCGATCGTTCCGTCGTTCGTCCTCCGTCTCGTTACCCCGAGACGGGCAGGGTCAGCGGCGGCAAGGCGGCCGCAATGGCCCGACGGTGCGGTTCCAGCCAGGGCGGCAGGATGAGCTGTTCGCCCAAATGGGCCGGGTCTTCGTCCACGGCAAAGCCGGGGCCATCGGTAGCCAGCTCGAACAAGACCCCGCCTGGCTCCCGGAAATAGACCGATCGAAACCAGAAGCGGTCAATGGGGGGTGTGGGTTGCAGGCCAGCGGCGATGACAGCACGACGCAAGGCCAGCTCCTCTGCGTCATCGCGCACCCGCCAGGCCACGTGGTGGATCATCCCCACGCCCCAAGCGCCGGGGCGTTCGCCCGGCGCCGCGCGCACATCCACAAACCGAGCCGAACCGCCCTCGGCCACGGCAAAGCGATGCCATTCCCCCTCGACGACCGGCTCCCGGAAACCCATCGGCCCGGTCAACAGCGCTGCGGTGGCATCGAGCCGCCGCACCCAAAGCCGCACCGCGTGAAAACCGCGCAGCTGATGGGCTACAGGCACCGGACTCTGCGGCCAGGGTACCGCCTCGGGCACCCCATCGGCCACAACCAGGGCCAGGCGCAGCCCGTGAGGGTCGCGAAACGGCAGGGTTGTCTCGCCAAACCGGGTGGTAAGCGGCTCCATGCTGACGCCAAAGGCGGCTAGCCGGTCCTGCCAGTAACTCAGGCTGTGACGGGAGATGGCAAAGGAGACCTCCATCGCCATGCCCGTGCCGGCCCGCCCCGGCCCCATGTTCGGCCAGGGAAAAAAGGTAAGGTCGGTGCCGGGTGAACCGGCGGCATCGGCGTAGAACAGATGGTACGTATCGGGCGCATCCTGGTTGACGCTGCGTTTGACCAGGCGTAGCCCTAGGACCCCCATGTAGAAGTTCAGGTTCTCCTGAGGGTCGCCGGCAATGGCCGTGACATGGTGGATGCCGTGGACGGTGGTGCTCATGCGAATCCCTCGCGGTCGCGGCGGGCCGCCTCCAAACAGGTGACGCCTTCGGGTCCGACGGTGGCCGCGTGCAACGTGCGCGCCGGTAGGTCCAGCCGATCGCCGGGTTTCATGACGATGTCCTCGCCGCTGGCCGGCAGGTGAAAGGTGATGCTGCCGCGCACGACGTAGAGGACTTTCGTGTAGGAGTGGGTATGGGCGCCGTAAACGAAGTTGGGACCGTTGCTCCAGGTGTAGGGTGTCAACCCCTCGTTGCGCATGAGCGCGCGCAGCTCATCCTCGCGCACTTCGGGGCCCCAAGGCCAGGGCGTGTAGCGGTATGTGGTCATAGGCAGAACAGTGAGAACGGCTCAAGGGGTCTCATCCGACGCCCAAACGATTTCGCCCATGTGGGTGACATCGTATCCGCCCAAAGCCTGCACGGCGCTGCGGAACGCAGGGCCGCGGATGATGTCCAGCAAGGGCGCCAACAAGTCGGACTCGTAAAAGACCCGCGGGATGACGAGCTGGTACTGCTCGGAGAACAGGGGGATGAAATCGAGGTCGAGGGCGCGGGCCGCGGCCAGGATGCCCAACCCGCAATCGGCTGCGCCGCTCTGCACGGCCGCAGCCACGGCCAGATGGGTGAACTCGACCCGGTCGTAGCCCCGAATGGCCGACGGGTCAATCCCGTTGCGGCTCAGATGGTAATCAAGGAGCACGCGAGTGCCGGCCCCACGCTGGCGGTTGACGAACAGCACATCGGGCCGGGTCAGATCGGCCAGACCCTGCAGGCGCTTGGGATTGCCGCGCGGGACAATGAGCCCCTGGGTACGACCGACAAAGCCCAGGACGACGACAGGAACATTGGGCAGATAGCGCCGGATGTAGGCGAGATTGTATTCGCCCGTCTCCTCATCGAGCAAGTGCGAGCCGGCCAGATGGGCTTCGCCCCGGCGCAAGGCGAGCAGGCCGCTGAGGGAACCGACGTTGCCCGAACTGAAGCTGCGGTCGGGCCGCTCCCGGCGCAGTTGGTCGGCCAGCAGGTCGAGGGTCAGGTCGTGGCTGCCCAAGTGGACAATGGTGCGGTCAATAGCCGAAGGCGGCCGCAACAGTTCGACGTCAATCGCATCGCCGGCATTGAGACCCTCGGAAAAGCGGGGAATGTGGGCGATACCGTCGGCCCGCACCATGGACATAATGACGCCGGCCCCGCGCGGCAGCGGCGTGGCGACGATGCGGTCGCCCACCCGGCCCAGGGTCACCCGCATGAACTCGTCCTGGCCCATCGGGCTGAGGACCTTGCGGGTGATGATGGCCCGCACGACCGGCCGTGGCTCGACGGCCTGGCCCACCCACCGCTGCAGGAGCGGTTTCACGAGCAAGTCGAAGGTGATCATGGCGCTGACCGGATAACCGGGAATGCCGACCACAGGCTTGCCGCGGGCGTGGCCCAAGATGGCGGGATGACCGGGACGGATGGCAATACCGTGGACGACGACCTCGCCCAATTCGGCGATGATGCGGGCGGTGAAGTCCTCGCTGCCGGCGGAGGAGCCGGCGTTGACGACAACCAGGTCGTGGTCTTCCAGGGCGGCGATCACGGCGGCCTTGATGGCCTGATAATCGTCGGCCAGCATGGGTAAGCGGTTGACTCGCGCGCCCCATTCCTCGGCCATCGCGCCGAGGACGATGGAATTGAACTCGATGATGTCGCCCGGTTTGAGTTCGCTGCCGGGCGCCACCAGTTCGGTGCCGGTGGGCAAGATGGCGATGCGAGGCCGCCGATAGACCTGAACCTGAGCGTGACCGCTGCCGGCAATGGCGCCCAAATCCTGGGGCCGCAGGCGGTGGTTGGCCGGGACGATGAGCTCGGTGGCGACGATGTCCTCGCCCATCGGCCGCACATGCTCCCACGGGGCCACGGCGGCCAGGATCTCGATGACCTCGCCGGCTTCGGTGGTCAGCCGTTGGGCTTCCTCGATGGGGATGACCGCATCACGGCCGGGCGGCAGTGGATCGCCCGTGTCCACGTAGGTGGCCTGTTCGCCCAAGCGGAGATGAAGGGGACGGGTGAGAGTAGCGCCTACGGTTTCGGCCGCGGCGACGGCGTAACCGTCCATGGCCGCAGCGTGATAGTGGGGCACCGAGATGCGGGCCCATACCGGCGCAGCCGTTATCCGACCGTTGGCTTCGGCGATGGGGACGGACTCGGCCGGCAGCCGGCGCAACGCGCCCACGCGTTCGAGCGCGGCCAACCAGGCATTCAGGGCTTCGTCAAGGGGGATGTCGTGGAGGTAGGTCACGGGGGAGATGGTGACTGGTGACTGGTGACTGGTAATGGTAACCGGAGTTTGGCCCAAGGCCGGGACAAAAGACGAACGACGAAAGACGAAGAGGTTTTTTCGTCCTTCGTCCGTCGTCCCGAATCGGGGCCGAGACGGAAACCAGAGACGAACAACAGAGGACGAAGACCACCGTCCATCGTCTATCGTCCATCATATACCGGCAAAAGGGCCAAATCTGCAAGTCGGCGCCCGGTGAGGGGGCATTGCCGGTGGGAGCGCCAACGGCGCCGTCCTCCCGCCTAACGGGGAGGGCGAATTGCGCGCCATGAGGAATGGCTTCGACGCTCGCCTTTTCGTCACCTCCATCCCAACATTTCCCGTTGCGTGTCCTCGTTGCCATAAGCCCACAAACCATGTTATGATGGGTTATCGTCTTCAGTTAGTAACTACTCAGGCCGATGATGGCTCAGGTTCCGACAGGGTTCCATCTCAGGCCGACGGAAGATGTAGCGCAAGATGGCATCTTGCTCTATGTCTTTCGTCCCTCCTCCCGGCGAGCGGCC
>JAOADB010000098.1 GCA_026417535.1 Caldilineales bacterium | reverse complement strand
CAGCCCCTCTTTTTCGAAAAGCTCGGGGAAGGTGCGGGGCTCTTTGGCCGCCGGATAGACGGCCTCCAGGGCCGCCTGCCCCACCGCGCGGTGGTCGGGGTGATTGATGTAATTGTCCCCGCGGAAATAGGCTTCGGGGTTCTGACAGATCACCACATCCGGCCGATACTGCCGGATCAGCCGCACGAGGCGCTTGCGCAGCTCACGCGTCGGTTGCAGAAAACCGTCTTCCTCGCCCAGGAAGATGACCTCGTGCACGCCCAACAGCGCGGCCGCACGGCGCTGCTCGTCCATGCGTCGTGCGACCAATTGGGCTACAGTTACCGTCGTGTCGTGATTACCCTTGTCGCCGTTCGTGAGCACGACGTAAATGACCCGGGTTCCCTTGTCGGTCAGCTGCTTCACCACCCCGCCGCAGCAAAACTCGGCATCGTCGGGATGGGCCATAACGACAAGGACGGTCTCGATGGGCGTGGTCATGGTGGAAGTGGGAATCGGACGATGGACGATGGACGATAGACGATGGACGAAGCTCCCTCAAGCTCCTTTCAGCTCCTCCGAGTTCCTCCCCTTCTTGGCAATGTCAGGGCGCGGATTGATACCCCGGCCCTTCGCGGAAGAAGGCGGCGTTGAGGGCGATGGCTTTGCTGAACTCGGCCGGGACATCGGCCTCGGGATAGATGGCCTCGACGGGGCATTCGGGCACGCAAGCCCCGCAGTCAATGCACGTGTCGGGGTCAATGTAGTACCAGGGCCATTGGGATTCGGGAAAGCCGGGCACGATGCATTCCACAGGGCAGACCTCGGCGCAGGCGCCGTCGCGGATGCAGGTGTCAACGATGACGTGCGTCATAGGGGACTCCAGGGGGCAAGAAAAAGACCGGATAGACCGGTCGGAGGGTGCAAAACGGTTGCCAGCCATTGTATGCGGCTGTTGGGACGCCTGTCAAAGCTCGGCGCCGAGTTCGTCGTTTCTCCTTCGTCCCGGCTTGGGGCCGCGACCGCACGGTTGGCGCCGTCGCTTAGCCGGCGAGGGCCGCGGCGATGGCTGCCCGCACATCGGGTTCCGGCCGCCGCTCCCAGGCCGCCTGCAGGCCGGGTCGGCCTGTTCCGCGGGCCAGCCGGCCCAACGCCCAAGCGGCATGGACGGCCACCAGCGGCGGCGCCGTGTGCAGATGGTGGGCCAACGCCGGCGCCGCTGCCGGGTCGCCCCAATTGCCGGCGGCCACGCACACATTGCGCAAAAACCCCTCCCAGCGCGGCCGTAGGATGGGACTGCCGCGGAAACGACGCCTAAAGCCCTCCCGGTCGAGGGCCAACAAATCGAGCAGGGGCGGGCTAAGCCGATCGGGCTGCGGTTGTAGCCGCGGATGGCGGGCCGGCGGCGCCGCGCGATTCCACGGACATACCTCCTGGCACAGGTCGCAGCCGAACACCCAGTTGCCCATAGCCGGTCGCAGCTCGACGGGGATCACCCCGCGCAGCTCGATGGTCAAATAGGAAATGCACCGTCGGGCGTCGAGCACATACGGCGCCACGAACGCACCGGTCGGACACACATCAAGACAACGCCGACAGCGGCCGCAGGTGCCCAGGCGACCGTCGGCAAAGCGCCAGCGACCGCCGCTGGGTTCTTCCCGCCCCGCGCGATCGTCGCTGCACCCCGGCAGGGCTGCGGGCGGCGGGTCGTACTCGAACGTCTCGGGCACGAGCAACCCGCCCAAAAACAACCAGGATCCCAGGCCGGGGTCAATGAGACAGGTGTTCTTGCCGATGAAGCCCAACCCGGCCCGATGCGCCCACGACCGTTCCAGCACGGGGGCGCTGTCCACAAAAACGCGGCCATGGCTGCTGCGATCGGTCTCGGCCCGTAGCCAGCCGTCCAGTTCGTACAGGGCCTGGCGCATCACCTCGTGGTAATCGTCGCCGAGGGCATAGGCGGCGATCTGGCCGCGAGAAGGGTCGCGGCGCAAGGCCGGGTCTGCGGCGGCAGCGTAGTTCAAGCCAACCAGGATAACCGAGCGCGCTTCGGGCAGAAGCTGGCGCAGGTCGGCTTTGGCCTCGAGATGACGCCACAGATAGCCCATCTCGCCGGCATGGCCGGCCTCCAGCCAACGCCGATAGCGTTCGTAATCAGGGCTAGGCCCGGCCGGAAGGATGCCCACCCGGTCGAAGCCCAACGCGATGGCTCTGGCCTTGAGACGTTCGGTCAGATGGGGTGCCGGAGCGGACATGGGCGTAACAGCGCAAGGGGCGGCGTCTGGTCAAAGGCGACCGGTTCCGGTATCATATCATTCTGTTCATCCCCTCGTCATCCCGACCTTTGGCGCTGAGAACGGACGACGGACGATGGACAATAGACGATGGCCTTCGTCCCGCCAGACTTCGTCCTTCGTCCTGGCCATCGGCCGAGAGCGGACAATGGACGATAGATGATGGCCTTTGTGCCGCCGTCGGCCACCCCAAGCCGACGTTCACCAACGCCAAACGAAACGTCACCCGTTACTACCATGACCGACCTTCCTCCCGAAACCATCAAACAGCAGGTGCGCGAACGCTACGGCGCCATTGCCCGCACCGGCAGCGGCTGTTGCGGCCCGACCGACACCGCTGACGTCTGTTGTGGGGCGCCCGATGCCGTCGCCGACATCGTCTTGGCCGATTACACCGACCTGCGCGAGCAGGTCTTGCCCGAAGCCGACCTGGGCCTGGGTTGCGGTACGCCCACGGTCGTGGCGGCCCTACAGCCGGGCGAAACCGTCCTCGACCTGGGCAGCGGCGCAGGGATTGACGTTTTCCTCGCCGCCCAAGCCGTCGGGCCGGAAGGCCACGTCATCGGTGTGGACATGACGCCGGACATGATCGCCCGTGCCCGCGCCAATGCCGCCAAAGCCGGTTACACGAACGTCGAGTTCCGTTTGGGCGAAATCGAGGCCCTGCCCGTGGCCGACGCTGCGGTGGACGTCGTTCTCTCGAACTGTGTCATCAACCTGGTGCCGGATAAAGCCCGCGTCTTTGCCGAGATCTACCGAGTCCTTCGGCCCGGCGGCCGCTTCGTCATCGCCGACATGGTCACCTATGGCCCTGTGCCGGCGGCTCTGCGCCGGGATCTCGACCTGTGGGCCGGATGTATTGCCGGCGCCATGGACCGCGAGGCCTATCTCGACCTGATCCGCGCGGCCGGCTTTGCCGATGTGCATGTGGCGACCGAAACCGTGTACGACACGAGCGCCGTGACGGGCCGGCCGGAGGCCGATTTCGGCCTGGCCAGCGTGACGGTCGTCGGCCGCAAGCCGTGAGGTGCGGCGTTCGGAGGATGGGAGGAATTCGGAGGAGCTTGGGGAGCTTTGAGGAGCTTTGGGGAGCCTGAAGGAGCTTCATCCATCGTCCATCGTCCATCGTCCATCGCCCATCGTCCAATCACCCCATGTTACGGTCTCCTCGCGCGTTCGCCTCCCCTCTCTTCCTCTTGCTCCTCCTCTCCGTTTTTGGATGGGCGCCGTTGCTCGATGGGGGGTACTTTTTGCAAGCCCACGATGCCGCCCACAGCCTGTTCTGGCTGGTTGAGTTCGATCGGGGCATCCGTGACGGCTTTCTGTGGCCGCGTTGGGCTGCTGACCACGTCCTCGGCTACGGCTATCCCCTCTTCACCTTCTACGCGCCCCTGGCCTTCTACATCGCCGAGGCCTTTCACCTTCTGGGCGCGGGCATCGGCACCGCCGTCAAACTGACCTGGGGGTTGGCGTTCGTCCTGGCTGGGGTGACCATGTACCGCTTCGCCGCCCGTCTGTGGGGCCAAACGGCGGGCTTGGTCGCCGGCCTGCTCTACCTGTACGCACCGTATCACCTGGTCAATCTGTACGTGCGGGCGGCCCTGGCCGAATTCGTGGCCATGGCTCTGTTCCCCTGGGTGTTGCATGCCTTTTGGGACGTGTTGACCCTGGGCGGATGGCGGCGGGCGGCTTGGGCCGGCCTCAGCCTAGGGCTGACCCTGCTCACCCACAGCGTGACCCTGCTCGTGTTCCCGCCGTTCCTGGTCGCGCTCGTGCTCTATGGGCTGGTGACAGAAGGACGAGGTCGTGCACGACGGGCGTTCGCCGAGGTGACGGTGGCCGGTTTGCTGGCCGGGGGGCTGGCCACCATCTTCCTGCTGCCGGCGTTGGCCGAAAGCGGCTACATCGTGCAAACGCAGTGGCTGCCCGAAACGTATCGTTACGAGCGGCAATTTGTCTATTTCTTCCAATTGTTCGATTTTACCTGGGGTTTCGGCCATGCGTTGCCCGGTCCCGATGATGGCATGAGCCAGCAGATCGGGTTGTGGCCGTTCCTCCTGGGGTTGGCCGCGCTCCCGCTGCTGTGCAAGCGCCCGCTCAAGCACGGCCGGATTCTGGTGGGGTTTGCGGTGGCCGCCCTAATCGCCATTGCAGGCACCTTGGCCATCAGCCAGCCGGTGTGGGCTGTGCTGCCGCCCTTGGCCCTCATCCAGTTTCCTTTTCGCCTGTTGGGCATGGTCAACCTGTTCCTGGCCCTGACCGCTGGCGGCGTGGTCGCGACCCTGCTGGAGACGGTGCCGGAGCGGCGGCCGATCCTGGCCGTCCTGAGCCTGGCCCTCGTCCTGGCCTCGTATCCCTACACCCGCCCCCAGCACACACCCCTGGATGAACGGCATCAAAGCCCGGTGGCCATCATTGACTTCGAGTTGGCCTATCCCGACATGCGCGGGAGCACGGCTTTTGCCGCCGGCCCACCGGCAACGACGCCCAAGCTGGCCGCCTACCTGGCTGGCGAGCCGTTGCCGTTGGCCGGCATCATTGCCGGTGAGGGCGAGGTGGAGTCCGTGCGCCACGGCGGCGGGTCGGCGCGAGTGCGGGTGCGAGCCTTTACCCCGGTGACGCTCCAGTTTTACACCTATTGGTATCCGGGCTGGCGCGCCACGGTCAACGGCCGGCCGGTTCCCATCCGCGCCGAAGGCCCCGATGCCCTCATCACGCTGGACCTGCCGGCGGGCGAGCACGAGGTGAGCATCCGTTTTGCCAATACGCCTCTCCGCACCGCGGCGGGCGTTGTTTCGTTGGCAACGTTACTGATCATCCTATTTTTACTGATAAGACCTATTAATCACGAAGATACAAAGAAACAAAGAGACGCAAATACCGTAAATAATACCAAAAATAATTGTTTTATCTGAGAATTTATCTTGAAAAACAATATTTATCATCTTCTTTATAATCACAAAGACGCTAAGACACCAAAAAACTAAGTTGCGTATAAGAAAAATATTCAATTTATCGCAATTGATATGGAATCACCACAATTGATATAACACCACGTAGGGCAAGATGGCATCTTGCGCTACATCTACACCGCGATGGATATCGCATCGCGCAGGACAAGATGGCATCTTGCGCTACATTTACTTCGTGTCTTGGTGTCTTCGTGATTGATAAAGAAGACAACGAGCAAGAACAGAAAACCCATCCGGAAAGTGGGTGCGGCGGGCCGAGCCGTTCCAGCGCGGTGTCCTGCCGGCCCCTCGTACTTGGGGATTTCCTGCTTTTGGGCATACCATTGTTGGCGTGAGTTCACCCCAATCCTTCGTCCCACGCTATTGCCCCCGGTGCGGCGCTCGTGTCAGCCATGCGGCCGCCGATTGTTTCCTTTGCGGCTACCGTTTCGACGAACGGAAACGGCGTTGGCGGATTCCCGTGGCCGATCTCGCCCTGCTGATGGGGATTGCCGCGGTCCTGTTCACCTGGTGGCGCTGGGATGCCGACCGCCGCGTGCTGGCCCTGACGCCTACTCCCTCGCCCACGCCGTCGCCTACGGCCACCCTCACGCCCACGCCTACGCCCATCCCCTCGCCTACAGCCACCCCCACCCTGACGCCGACGCCGGCCCCCATCACCCACACGGTGGAATCGGGCGATACCCTCTACGGCATCGCCGGCATCTACGACATTACCCTGGAGCAGCTCCTGGCGGCCAACAACCTGAGCGCCGATGCCGTGCTGCGCATCGGTCAGGTCTTGCTCATCCCGCCCACGCCCCCACCGGCGCCTCTCTCTGCGGCCAATGGCTCAACCTTTCAAAATGAGCGGGGCGGTATCATCAACTACTCGGTCAAGCCGGGCGATACGGTAGCCAGGATTGCCGCCATCCACGATGTCAAGATCGCCACGATTCTGTCTCATAACGACATCGCCGACCCCAACAACCTGATCCCCGGTACGGTGCTGGTCATCGTCAAAGAAGACAAGCTGAGCGCTGCGCGACTCGTGCCGACGCCGGTCTTCCCGGCGCCGTTGCCGTTGGCGCCGGCCGACGGCAGCGAAATCGCCGATGCCGCCGGTCCGGTGCTACGGTGGGTATCCGTCGGCCTGCTGCCGGAGGATGCCGCCTATAAAGTCCATCTGGCCTATGCCGATCCGGCCTTGCCGATACTCGACCCCATCCTGACCCGCGCCACATCCCTAGCCCTCGACCCCGCCTGGCGTCCGCCGGACGAAGCGAATTCGGCCGAAATCCTGTGGTGGGTGAGTGTGGTGCGCCGGCAGAGCAACGGGGAGCTTTTCCCCCTCAGCCCGCCCGGTCCGGTGCGCCGTTTCAGCTGGCACTGAGCGCACCCGGCGGCAGCTCGGCCACCAGGCGTTCGGCCGGTTCGCCGGCCAGGCCGACGATGGAGGCCGCCGTGATGCGGTTTTCCAGCCCGATCCCATCGGGCACGACGACCTCGGCGCGCAGGTAGTTATCGGTGTAGCCGCTCCAACGGCGGCGACCGTCGGCCAGGGCCTCGCCGTGACCCTCCCAGAGCACCGGCCGCACCTGGCCGAGATGGCGGGCCAGATGGTCGGCCTTCATGCGGGCAGCCAGGGCCTGCAGCTCCCGGCTGCGCCGACGCTTGACCTCGGCCGGCACCTGTTCACGCATCCGCGCCGCGGCCGTGCCCGGCCGGGGCGAGAAGGGGAAGATGTGGATGTGCCCGAAGCCGATCCGCTCGACAAAGGCGAGGGTGGCCGTCCATTCGGCCTCGGTCTCGCCGGGAAAGCCGACGATGATATCGGTGGTGAGGGTGAGACCGGGGATGGCGGCCCGCGCCGCCGCCACCAACCGGGCATAGGCAGCCGTTGAGCAGCGACGGGCCATGCGCCGTAGCGTGCTATCGCAGCCGCTTTGCAGGGGCAAGTGCAGATGGGGCATCAACCGCGGGTTTTGCCAAAGCGACCAGAAATCGGGCGGCAGGTTCCAGGGTTCCAGCGAGGACAGGCGCAGCCGCGGGATGTCGGTATCGGTCAGGATGGCCTGCACGAGGTCGAACAGCGAGACGTCCAAATCGCTGCCGTAACCGCCGAGATGAACCCCGGTGAGCACCGCTTCCTGATAGCCCGCGGCGTGCAGGGCCCGGATTTCGTCCACGATCTCGGCCATGGGCCGGCTGCGCTCTTCCCCACGGGCCACGGTGACAATGCAAAAGGTGCATCGGTGCCGACACCCGTCCTGCACTTTCACGAAAGCGCGTGTGCGTGCGCCCGGCCAGCCCGCCGCGTAGACATGGGCCGTATCGGGTTCGGTGGCCAGCAACGGCATGGCGCCGGGTTCGAGCCGGTCCAGAACCAGCTCGACCAGCCGGTCCTTGTCGCGGTTGCCGATGACCAGGTCCACCCCATCGAGGGCGGCCACGGTGGCGGGTTCCAGTTCGGCGTAACAGCCGGTCACGACCAGCCGGGCCGAGGGGTTCTGGCGGTGCAGACGGTAGATGAGCTGCCGCGATTTGGCCGCGGCCTCGACCGTGACGGCGCACGTGTTGAGGAGGACGAGATGGGCCTCCTGCGGGTTGGCCGTCAGGCGATGGCCCGCGGCCTGGAAACGGCGGGCCCAAGTGGCCAGTTCGGCTTCGTTGAGACGACAACCAAGCGAGGTCAGGTAGATATCCATCAGTCACAGCACAGGCGGGAATCTGTTTTCAGTTTAGCACACAGAGCCGCCGGACTTCAACCCATGCCAGTTCCCCAATGAAACACCGTGTTGTGAAATGGATCATTTATCTCATTTTTGCCGATTATTTGGCAAAAAGATTGATGAGTAATTTTTTCTAAAAAAATTATTCTTAGTATTTTTGGTGTCTTAGTGTCTTTGTGATTATAAAAAGAAGATAAAAAAAGCATTATTTTTCAAACGCCCTCTTCGTGTCTTCGTGATGATGAGATGCAAAACATGCCTTCCACAAAGGCAGCCGGAAAGGCGTATGACGCTCACGGGCTGTCTTGATAGCGCGATTCCTCCAGTCGTCGGCGCCACTCGTCGTCGGCCCCAGCAGGTTCGGCCGCGGTCGGTGTCGCCCAACGCCGTTCGGCTGCGGCCAGCTCCTGCGCCGAGGCCGCTGCGACGATGCTCCAGGCCCCGCAATGGGGGCAACGGTCGAACTTGCGCAGGCCTAGATTGGGCGCCCACCAGTGCCGGGCAAAAGGACGGCCACAACGGGGGCAAATGGCTCCACCCGCCAACCCGTACCCGCGACCGGGCCGATAGCCGCGGCGCCGTTCCACCCACACGGTGAGCAGGACGAAAAGCGCGCTCAGGGCCAGGAGCGGTCCGACGATCTTCCAGACCGTTTGCCAGCCTTCGCTGGGAGAGACGAAGGTTCGTTCGAGCACATTGGCCTGGAGCTGGCGGCCATCGGCCGTGAACCCCACGGCCGTCAGCCGATGAGGCCCCAAGGGATAATCGCCGGTGCGGAACTGATAGCGAAACGGCGGTTCGGGGTCTTCGCCGATGAGCTGGTCATCGAGAAAGAACTGCACCCGCACGACTTCCGGCGGCGCTTCGACCCGCAGGCTGAACAGCCCTTCGATGCGACCGGCCAGACCGCCGTAGCCCCAATCGCGTCTCAAGGAAAGCCGTAGGGTCGGCTCCTGACCCCAACCGGGGGTGGAGAGGAGAACCATGAACAGCAACGCCCCGAGAACAGGCCAAAGCGGATAAGCCCACCGATACCGGTATGTCATACGCCTAACTCCACCGTGTAAGAATGGTTTCCCGGTCGAAGACGCGCACGGCCAGCCAGCCCAAGCCGAGATCGAGGGCTAGGACGACGACGGCGCCGACGACGACGGCTGTGCGGCTCAGATAGAACCAGCCGATCATCTGTCCCAGGAAGATGAACAGGAGCGGAAAGACGACGAGCGAGGCGATCTGCTGGGCCACGCGCGGGTCGTTGCTGCGGGCCGAGACCATGATCGCCAAATAGACCGAGAGAAGAGCCAACAACGGGCCCAGCACGAACACGGCCAGCAACCAGCGCAGCTCCAGCAGGCGGGCAAAGGCCAGGTCATCCCGCACGAGCAGGCGGGCGCCGACCACGAACAGACCAAAAGCCAGCCAGGTCGCCAGCACGGCCGGGATGGTCGCCGCCAGATTTTTGCCCAGCAGCAGTTCCCCCGTGCGGATGGGCGTTGCCAGCAATGGCTCCAGCGTGCGCTGGGTTTTCTCGCCGACGATGCTGTAAGGCGCCAGCGTGGCCGGGATGATGAGCGGAACCATCATGAACAAGAGCATGAACTGGCTGGCAATGAACACCTGCGTACAGGCGCCGCTGCTGAGTCCCTCGCACAATTCGGCCATCTGCGGCGGCAGCTCGGCCATCACGGCATCGGTGGTGCCCTCGTAATCGCCCGTTGCCCAAAGGATGACGAGAGGCAAAGCGACGAACGTGAGGGGCAGGAAGAGAACCGTGAGCAGGACGTAGGTGTTTTTGTACAGCTCGGCCCATTCCTTGCGGAGCAGGGTCACAACGGCTGTGGTGTTCATAGGCATGCGGTAACGACTCAGGCCGATGGCCGTGGCTTATCGGGACGGACGACAAAGCGAATTCGTCTTCCGTCTTTCATCCTTCGTCATGGTATAGTGGGATCTGCTGATGGTTTTCATCCTATGCGCCTATTGACCTTCCTAGCCCGTTCGTTTGCCTGGCAACCCTACAGCCAAACCCTGCCCGAAGCGGGGCCGGCTGCGGCCGGCGCTGTGACCGAGGCCGTGGTGGCCTTTGTCCAGGTCGAAGCCGGCGATGCAGCGCAACGCGAGCGCGTGTTTCGGCAGGCCCTCAAACACCTGAAATGGCTGGCCAACAAGCGTGGGATGCGGACCATCGTCTTGCATACGTTCACCCATCTGGGCGGCGAGAACGCCGAGCCTGCCTTCGCGCACCGTTTGCTGACCGACCTGGCCGAGCGGCTGACGGCCACCGGCTATCAGGTGGCCATGACGCCCTTCGGCTGGTTTTGCTCCTGGCAACTCGACGTGTACGGCGACAGCTTGGCCAAGGTGTACAAGGCCATCGGGGCGGGGGAGAAGGATGACTGGTGACTGGCTAAGAGGCTTCCTCTTTCGTTGTTCGGCTTCTATCCCGGCAATAGGCCTATAGCCAGGACGAAGGACGAACGACGAAACCATCGTCTATCGTCCATCGTCCGTCTCTCGGTCCATAGCTAGGACGAAGGACGAACGCGGGAGGGTCATCAGTCACCAGTTACTAGTTACCAGTCACTTCACCAGTCACCAACTACCTCCCAACCCGGCGGGTAGCGCCCATTTCTTCAGTCAGAAGCTGATGATAGGCGATCAGCCAGTCGGCCATCTCGCTCTGCGTTTGGCGTTGGCGCTGCTCCATTTGGCGCTGGTGCCAGGCGTTGATGCGGGCAAAAATTTCGTTGACCACGCGTTCGGGCTGGGGCACAAAGCGGAAGCGGATTTCACCGTCCTGGGCAGCCGTCTGGATGACGACATCGCCAAAGTCGAACAGATAGGCCAGGGGATTAGGACGCCGGAAATCAACGTTTTGCACCTTTTCCATACTGGTTACATTGCGCTTTTCTTCAAAGAAAAGTGGCCTTTTCTCGGTGTGCTCGATGAGATCATCCGTTACAACATAGGTGTCATTCGCCCAATCCGTCCAATTCCACCATAACCAGAAGGATGACGCGGTCATGAAAATCAACGAAAGCATCATCGAAATAAAATTGATAGGAGCAGCCAGATTAAATGCAAAAATAACGGCAAAAATCAACAAAATCATAGAAAAAAGCAAAACCATAAAAGGCAGAGAAATATGGACTAAAAGACCTAACCAGTGCTTACGCCAAACCAAGCGATGGCCCTGTTCCTCGCGCAGGCCGGTGCCGAACAACCGTTGCAGACGCTGGAACCGCGACCGGGAAGGCGATGGAGGCGATGGTGTTTTTTCGTCGGGTAAAGCCCGCCTTTCGATCCGTTCCTCCAGGCCGAGATGAAGGGTATCCTGGAGATGCCGGCGGATGATGTCTTGGTTTTCGCTACGGACGCCGATTTTGGCCCGGTTCATTTCGTCCTTGATGAGCTTCTCGACGGCTTGGGGATTGGGTACGAACCTGAACTGAATCTGACCTTTCGTCGCCGCCGTGCGGATGATCAGGTCACCGTAACCGAAGAATCGGCCCCAGAAAAACTGGGAAAAACTGATATCCTGGATTTTGTCCAGGGGCGCTGTCGTTCGCTTTTCGCGCACGAGGATCACCTTTTCCTGATGGACGACCCGTTGGGAGGTGACGACGTAGTAATCGTTCAGGTAGTCCACCACGATCCAGAGCGCGGCCAGGAACAGGAGAAGGTTGACCCCCATGTACAGAACCCACTCCAGGGGGTCGGGAAAGACCATCTGCAAAGCGGCCATGAGCGCCGTCAGCACCAGAAAGGCCGCGATCAAACCGGAAACGTTGCGCAAGAGCACGATCCAATGCCGGCGGCGTTTTTTGAGGACGATCTCGCCCTCATCCTGCCAGCTGAAGATGCGACGCAAGCCTTGATACTGTTGCCGCAATTCGTTGCTGATGTTCAGCTGGTCGAAAACCTCAGGATAGGCGTCGAGAAAGAGGGCAAAATCCCGACGGTGGATCCGCAGCCAGTCGGTGGCCTCCAGAGTGGTCACCTGGGCTTCGGCCGACGCGCCCAGCAAAAGCGCGGTTTCGCCGAAAGCTGCGCCCGGCTCCAGGGTGTGCGATGACCGTATGCCCTGCTCGTTCGTCTGTTCGCGCAGAGCCCGGCCGCGCACGAGGATGTAGTAATAGTCGTCCTGGATGCCCTGACGCACGACGGGCCGATACGGCTGATTGTAGCGGATCTGCATGGTATAGCCGGCCAACCGGGCGATTCTATCGGATGGCAAACGCTGGAACAGGGGCGCATGACGCAGGACCTCTTCGACCTCGATGGGTTCTTTCTGCCACCAATCCTGGGCGTGACGC
>JAOADB010000097.1 GCA_026417535.1 Caldilineales bacterium | reverse complement strand
GGCCAAGCCGATGTCATGTTCACGGCCTATGTGCCGCTCAAGGCCCATCCCCTGTTCTATCTGGGCGTCATCCTCTTCGCCGTGGGCGCGCTGATCGCCGTGCTGCTGTTCTTTGCCACGGTGTGGGTGGCCGGCCGTGAGGGGCGCTATCAGGGTTCGCTGCCGCTCGTGACCTTCGGCCTGATGGTGGCGGCGATTATCGCCTTCTACACCCTCGTTTCCGGCGCGCTGGCCTTTGTGCCGGCCTTCCTGTGGTCGCTGGGCTTGCTACCCCATCTCGACGCCGGCTACTTCCGCAACGTCTTTTGGAGCTTTGGCCATCCGGCTCAGCAGATCAACCTGGCGGCGATGGTGTCGGTGTGGTATGCCCTGGCGACCATCACCGTTGGGGCCACGCCCCTCAACGAGAAATTCTCGCGGCTGGCCTTTGTCCTCTATGTCCTCTTCATCAACCTGGGTTCGGCCCACCATTTGCTCACGGATCCCGGCCCCGGCTTCGCCTGGAAGATGGGCAACACCTCCTACGCCATGTACCTGGCCGTGCTGGGCAGCCTCATCCACGCCTTCTCCATCCCCGGCGCCATCGAGGTGGCCCAACGCCGTCGCGGCCTGACCAAAGGCGCGTTCGAGTGGCTGCGCAAGGCCCCCTGGCACGAACCGGGCTTTTCGTCCCTGGTGCTTTCGATGATCCTTTTCGGCTGGATCGGCGGCGTGACCGGCGTGGTCATCGGCACCGAGCAGATCAACATGCTGGCCCACAACACCCTGCGCCTGCCGGGCCACTTCCACGCCACCGTCGTCTCCGGCACAACCCTGGCCTTCATGGGGCTGACCTACTACCTCATCCCACTCATCTTCCGCAAGGAGCTGAAGCTGAAGAAGCTGGCCCAGTGGCAGCCCTACGTCTTCGCCGTGGGGATGTTCCTAACCGTCATCGGCATGATCGGCAGCGGCCTGATGGGCACGCCCCGCCGGCATTGGGACATCACCTTCACGAATGCGCCCCTGCAGGTCACCCTGCCCGGCGCCACCCAAATCACCCTGGCCGTCATGGGTATCGGCTCCATCATCGCCGTGGTCGGCGGCATCCTCTACCTGGCGGTGGTGCTCGTCTCGGTCTTCACCGGCCCGCGGGTCGAGGCCAGCCGCCTGACCCTGGTCATGTCCGACCGCAACCCGTTCGTCCAGCATGCGTTGCCCAACATGGGCAAGGAAGTGACCGAGAAAGTGGCCCCGCGCGGCACGGTCATCCTCACCTTTGCCTTCCTGGTCTTCTTCATGGCCTACTACGTGACCAACTGGTGGCTTCTCGGCCGCACCTGGTGGATTCGGTGAGTAAGACGATGGACGATGGACGGATTTCGTCTTCCGTCTTTCGTCCTCCGTCCTGTCCATCGGCCAAAACCCTAAAAAGACGCCGAACGTTACCAGTCCCCAATCCCCAGTCACCCTTCCATGCTCACCGCCTTCCTTCTGGGCCTGATCGGGAGCGTGACCCACTGCGTGGGCATGTGCAGTGGCGTCATGGTCGTGTTAGGCCGTGGCGCCGATGGTCGGGGACGGCTGCTGCTCCATCTCGGCCGTCTGACCACCTATGCTCTGCTCGGCGCCCTGGCTGGCGGCGTGGGTTCGTTGCTCGTCGGCGCGAGCGGACACAATGCCCTGACCAACTCCTCCGGGCATGAGCACGCGCCAGCGGCCGCCCTGCCGGCCCCTCTGGCCGACCTTTCGCCCTGGCAAGGAGTGATGGCGCTGCTCGGCGCTCTCGCTGCCGGCTACATGGCCGTGGCTTTGTTGGGTTGGGCGCCGTCGCCGGAACGGTGGCTCGGACGGGCGACGCGGCTGTGGGGCCGTGTTGCCCGTGGTCGGGTCGGCGCCGGCAAGGGGATGTCGGCCCTGTTCCTGGCCGGTCTCGTGTGGGGGCTGTTGCCCTGCGGTCTCGTCATGGCGGCCTTACTGCCGGCGGCCATGAGCGGTTCGGCCGGCCGGGGCGCGCTGACCATGCTCCTCTTCGGCCTGGGTACCTGGCCGCTGGGGTTCAGCCTGGGCGCGCTGGCCGCGGCCACGCAACAACATCTGCGGCACACGCGCCTGCGGGAGCGCCTGCGGCCCCTCGGCGCCGCGCTCATGCTCCTGGTAGGCGTGCAAATGGCGTTGCGGGGTCTGGCCGCTTGGGGTTGGGCGTCGCATCTCCACTTGGGAGGGCTGATGCTGTGGTAGAAACCGCGGCCGTCGCCTGCGCCCTGTGTGGATTGACCACCCATCATCCCCTGTACGACGAGGCTGGCCGTGGCTACTGCTGCCCGGCCTGTCGTGAGGTGAGCGCGCTGCTGGCCGCCGGGCCGACGCCGACGGTCGCAGCGGCCGCGGGCACCGCAAACGAGGCTGCAGCTACCATCGAGCTGGCCGGGATGTGGTGCAGCTCGTGCTCCTGGCTCATCGGCGAGACCCTCGCGCGGGCGTCGGGCGTGGCCGCGGCCGAGGTGAGCTTCGTCCAGCGGCAGGCGCGTGTGCGCTACGACCCGGCGCGCACCGACCCGCGGCGGCTGCTGGGCCGGGTGCGGCGGTTGGGCTATCGGGCCTGGCTCCCCGGCGAGAAGCCCTGGGACGAGGAGGAGTCGTTATGGTATCGGCTGGTCATCGCCAGCGTCTTTGTCATCCACGATGCCGTTCTCAGCCTCACCCTCTACGGCCGCGACCTGCTGGGATGGGCCTCGGCCGATACCGAGTGGCTGGTCCACTTCTTCAACTGGATGAGCCTGCTGGCCTGCGTGCCGGTCATCTTCCTGTTGGGATTGCCGGTCCTACGGGCGGGGTTGGCCAGTTTGTTTCGCGGCCGGCCCAACATCCACACCCTCATCGCCCTGGGCGCAACGGCGGCCTTTGTCCTCTCCCTACGGAACCTGCTCTCCCCGCCGACGACCGGCTATGTCCGCGTCTATTTCGAGACGACCACCGTGCTCCTTTTCCTGGTGGGATTGGGCCACTACCTGGAGATCAAGGCCCGCAAGAAGGGTACCCAGGCCGTGGATGCCCTGTTCCGGCACCTTCCGGCCGAGGCGACCGTGCTCACGCCGGCGGGTGTACAGCGCATCGGTACCGACCGTCTGAACAAGGGCATGCGGGTACGGGTCGAGCCGGGCGAACGCTTCCCCGCCGACGGCCTGATCGCCGAGGGCGCAGGCGATGTGGACGAAAGCCTGTTGACGGGCGAACCCGAACCCGTGTTCCGGCGCCGCGGCGACCGCGTCCTGGCCGGGACGGTCAATCTGGACGGCCGTTTCGATGTGATCACAACGGCCGTGGGCGCCGAAACGGTGGCCGGGCAGGTCGGCCGGCTGTTGCACGAGGCCCTGTGGCGACGGGCGCCGGTCGAGCGGCTGGCCGACCGGCTGGCCGCGGTGATGACGCCGCTGGCCGTTGTCCTGGCCCTGCTCACCTTCGGCTTCTGGTCGTGGCGGGCCGATACCGAGACGGGGTTGGTCTATGCCCTGTCCGTCTTGCTCATCGCCTGTCCGTGCGCCCTGGGCATTGCCACCCCGCTGACCCTGTGGGTGGCGCTGGGCCGCGCCGCCGAGATGGGGGTCATCCTGCGTTCGACCGGCGCGCTGGAAGCCCTGGCCGGGATCCGCCGGGCCTTTTTCGACAAGACGGGCACCCTCACCCGTCATCCCATCACCCTGCAGGCGGTAGCGACCGACGGCGTGGACGAAGCGACGCTGCTGGCCTATGTGGCCGCGGCCGAACAAGGGGTCGAACACCCCCTGGCGCGGGCCATCGCTCAGGCCGCGGCGCAGATGAGCAACGGCGCGACGCTGCCCGTGGCCGATGTGCGCCGTCTGCCGGGGCGGGGGGTTATCGCCACGGTGGCCGATACGGCCCTCGTCATCGGTTCGGCCCGGCTGATGACCGAACGGGGGTTGGCGCTGCCGGCGCCTCTGGCCGCGCACCGGCAGGCGTGGCAGGACGCAGGTTGGTCGGTCGTCTTCGTGGGTTGGGAAGGCCGGGTACGGGGCGCGCTGGCCCTGGGCGAAACGCCCCGGCCAGAAGTCCCTGCCATGCTGACCGCTTTTGACCGTTTGGGCGTGGCCGTCACCGTGCTGACGGGCGATGATGCCCGCGCGGGCGAACGCTGGCAGCGCCGGCTGGGCGTGCCCGTCCTGGCCGAGCAGCGGCCCGAGGACAAGCTGGCCGTGCTGCGAGCAGCCGGGGAAGGCGTACTCATGGTCGGCGACGGCATCAACGACGGGCCGGCCCTGGCTGCGGCGACGGTAGGCGTCGGTCTCGTCCAAGGGGCCGATGTGGCTCAGGCCGCGGCCGATGTCATCCTCCTCGGCGATGACCTCCGCCTGGTGCCCTGGCTGATGGACCTGGCGACCCAAGCCATGCGTCGTATCCGTCAGAACCTGACCTGGGCCTTCATCTACAACGGCGTCGGCCTCGCCCTGGCCATGAGCGGTCATCTGCAGCCTGTCATCGCTGCTCTGCTCATGGTGCTCAACAGCCTGCTCGTCACCCGCAATGGCCTGCGCCTGCATACGGCGCCGCTGCCTCCCCTCGAGGCGATGCCTACGCCCGGCGAGATGGCTCCGTCGGCGCTGTCGGCAGCGCTCCCTTCGCCTGCGCCTCTTCCTCATGGCTGAAACGCGCACCATTTACGCCGGACGTCGTCGCCTGCGCGGCCTGGAACGCGGGTGGATAGCCGGGGAACGCCTGCTCAACCGTCTGGCCGGCCGGCAGGCGTACAATCCGCTCTATCACCTGGGCACCCTGGAGATTTTCCTGTTGTTCGTGCTCATTGGCACGGGCATCTACCTGACGATTTTCTACCGGCCCGGTAGCGATCGCGCCTACATCTCGGTGGTCGCGCTCAGCGCCACCTGGTTAGGGTCGCTCATGCGCGGCATCCATCGCTACGCGGCCGACGCGCTCATCCTGGTGGCCTTTCTGCATGCCTTCAAGATGCTGGTCATGGACCGGTTTTGGGGCAGTCGCTGGCTGGCCTGGGTCACGGGTTGGCTGCTGGTGATGCTGTTCTGGCTGACGGGGACGATGGGCTTTTTCCTGGTGTGGGACAAGGCCGGACAGTGGCTGGCGGAATACGCCATTGACCTGTTGGGCGGGTCGTTTGCTCTCTCGTTTCTAGGCCCCCAGGCCGCAGCTCGCACCTTTGGCTTTTTCGTCATCATCCTCTTTTTGCACGTGTTCATCCCCCTCGTCCTGGCCGTGGCGGTGTTGGTGCACGAGATGCGGCTGGCGCGGCCGCGCTATTGGGCCCCGCGCTGGCTGATGGTTGCCGCCACGGCGATGCTGGCGGTGGTGGCGCTGCTCTGGCCGGTGGCGAACGAGGCGCCGGCCGATATGGGGCAATTGTTGGGCCAGCTACGCCTGGACTGGTGGTATCTTGGCTTTTTGGCCCTGATCAACCGGCTAGGCAATCCGGTCTTCTGGTTGTTGACCTTCGTCGGCCTGGGCCTGACCCTAGCCCTGCCCTGGTGGGGGCGAGGCCAACATTTGGGGCCGGCTGTGGTCATCCCGCCCCGCTGTACCGGCTGCGGTCTGTGCGCCCGCGAGTGTCCGTTCGACGCCATCAGCATGGTCACGCGCGACGACGAGACCCGTTTCAGCTCGCTGGCCGTGGTCAAACCGCACCTGTGCACGGGCTGCGGGGTGTGCGTGGCCGCCTGCAACGATGATGCCATCGAGCTGGCTGCGCTCCATGCGGCGGTGGTGCGCCAGGACCTGCGCCGCACGCTGCGCCGGGTCAGCGAGGCCGGGGTCAATCCCGTCGTCGTTTTCACCTGCGACCGGCACGCCTTCATGGGCAGTTTGCCGCCCTTGGAGGAGGCGAGACCGCCAGCGGAGATACCCATCATCCCGTTGTTGCCGGGGCGATTGCCCCCGCGGGTGCAGCAAGGCGTCTGGCCCGATGCCCAAGGCCAACCCCGGCCGGTGATGACGGCTGTCTTGCCTTGCATGGGCATGCTCCATCCCTCCTGGGCGGCCGAGGCCATCGAGGCCGGCGCGGCCGGGGCCATCCTGCTCACCTGTCCCGAACCCGACTGCGCCTATCGCGAAGGCCCGCACTGGACGCGAGACCGCATGAAGCGACGCCGCACCCTGCGCCGCGGCAACACCTATTGGGTGGAAGCGGCTCCCGGCAGCCGGCCGGAGGTGGAGGTCGTGTGGCGCCGGCTGACGGGCGATGAAACCGCGGCCGTTTCGATCGCAGCCACCGTCGTGGGCGACCGCAGCGCCACGCCCCGGGCGGGTTGGCCGGCGCGGATCCGTCATCTGGTGCCGGGCTTGGCGGTGCTCCTGGTCGTTTTCCTGGCGGCCATGGCCTTCAATCGGCCCACTACCGTCCGCACGCCGGAGGAGGCGCGATTGCGGGTGCTCATCAACCACAGCGGGCAATTGCTGGCCCATGCCCAAACTCTGCCGCCCGAGGTGGTGGCCAAGTTGCCGCCGGGGGTGGACCCGGCGGCCATCCTGGGCGCCGAGCGTTTTCCTGTGGGGCTGCGGGTCGAGGTGGACGGCCGGACCGTGCTCGAACGGCTCTATCGCCCGCGTGGGTTACGCCGCGAAGGTGCGATTTACGGTTCCGAGGCCCTCTGGCTGGCGCCGGGCAAGCACACGGTCGTGATCGCCATCAACGACGACAACACGACCTGGCGTACCGTTTTTGCCCAAACCCTCACGTTATCCCCCGGTCAGGTGGTCATTCTGAATTACGACCCGATTGGGGATGGATTTGTAACGGGTGACTGGTGACTGGTGATTTTTTTTCGTTATTTGGCGTGTTTTTATGATTTTTGGCGGATGACCAGGACGGAAGACGAAGGACGAATGACGGAGGACGAAGGACGGAGTCTCTCGGAGGAGCTTGAGGGAGTTTGAGGGAGTTTGGGGAGCTCTCCGTGCCCTGATTCTCCGCCTCTCCCTCCTCGCCATCGTCCCCCTAGCGTCTATGGTTCATTATGAAACGACGAATCGTCGGTTGGCGACAGGATGAGGTGGGCGATTGGGTAGCCGTGCTGGAGTGCGGGCACGGTCAGCATGTGCGCCATGAACCGCCGCTGAGCTTCCGCGAGTGGGTGCTGACCGAAGCAGGTCGCCGGCAGTTCCTTGGCTTTGAGCTCGATTGCAAGCGATGCGAGGAGGAGGGGATAACCGGTAACGGGTAACTGGGATTCGTCTTTCCTCGTTTGTCCTTCGTCCTGGTTGGGTGCTGAGGACGGGACGAACGACGAAGGACGACGGTCGGAGGTTGTTCGTCTTCCGTCCGTCGTCCTTCGTCCGTCTTTGTCCATCTAGCGCAACACGCCCGTCGGTTCCGGCCGCCAGGAGGCCAGGACTTTCATGTAGTTGGCCCGCTCGAACGCGGCCGGTTCGGCCACGTGGATCTGGCTCATGGCCCCGCGCATTTGGGCGACGGACTCGTACTCGTGCTCCTCCATCCAGCGCGCCATCTCGTCGAGGATTTCACGCACGCGCCCAAGCCCGTTTTGCAAAAGCTCCGAGGCCATCATGACCACATTGGCCCCGGCCATAATGGCCTTGATGACGTCCGTGTAGGTGTGCACACCGCTCGTCAAGGCGAAATCGGTCTGGATGCGGCCATAGAGGATGGCGATCCAGCGCAAGGGCAGGCGCATGGCAAAAGGCGTGCTCAAGACGAGATGGGGCACGACCTCCAGACGCTCCAGGTCGAAATCGGGCTGATAAAAGCGGTTGAAAAGCACCAAGCCATCGGCGCCGGCCGCCACCAGCCGATAGCACATGTTGGCCGTGGCGCTGAAGTAGGGACTGATTTTGACCGCAATGGGAATGTTCACCGTCTGCCGGACATCACGCACCACGTTCAGGTACATTTCCTCCACGGCGGCGCCGGTCATGGCCGGGTCGGTGGGAATGTAGTAGATGTTGAGTTCCAGAGCGTCGGCGCCGGCCTCCTCAATTTTGCGGGCGTATTCGATCCAACCGCCCGTGGAGACGCCGTTCAGGCTGCCGATGATGGGGATGTCCACGCGCTCTTTGGCCCGACGGATCAGCTCGAGATACCCGTCAGGACCGACGTGATAGCGCCCCAAGTCAGGAAAATAGCTCAGGGCTTCGCTGAAGCTTTCGGTGCCGTAGGTCAGGTAGTGGTCAAGCAGCTCGCTCTCCAGGTTGATTTGCTCCTCGAAGAGCGAGTACAGCACGACCGCGCTACAGCCGGCATCCTCCAGGCGGCGGATGCCGTCGAGGGTATAGGAGAGCGGCGACGAGGAGGCAACGATGGGGTTGCGCAGGTGCAGGCCAAGATAGTGGGTGCTCAGATCGGGCATGCGGGTGACCTCCGAAAGGCAAACGAAGCGGGCAAAAGACGGGCGGGATCAGCCTGCCGCCAACCGTTCATACGCCTGCCATCGCTCCAGCACCAGTTTCTGAGCCTCGGCCAGGAACTGTTCGGCCGCCTGGGGATGGCTCTGGAACAGCATGCGGTAGCGCGTTTCGTTCATGATGTAGTCGCGCAGGGGGACGCTCGGCGGCTTTGAGTCGAGCTGGAACGGATTCTTGCCCTCGGCCTTGAGCCGCGGGTCGTAGCGATAGAGAGGCCAGTAGCCCGATTGCACGGCCAGCCGCTGCTGGTCCATGCCACGGGCCATATCAATGCCGTGGGCGATGCAGTGGCTGTAGGCGATGATCAGCGAGGGGCCTTCATAGGACTCGGCCTCCAGAAACGCACGCACGGTTTGGGCGTCGTTGGCGCCCATAGCCACCTGAGCCACATAGACATAGCCGTACTCCATCATCAACCGCCCCAAGTCCTTCTTGGGCGTGGGTTTGCCGCCAGCCGCAAACTTGGCCACGGCGCCCAAGGGCGTAGCCTTAGAGGCCTGCCCGCCCGTGTTCGAGTACACTTCGGTGTCGAGCACCAGCACGTTCACATTGCGGCCGGAGGCCAGGACGTGGTCGAGACCGCCATAGCCGATGTCGTAGGCCCAGCCGTCGCCGCCGATGATCCACACGCTGCGCTTCACCAACACATCGGCCAGCGTGAGCAGATCGGCCACACGGGAGCGCAACGGCGAAGGGCCCATCTCGGCGTGTTTTTGGCGGAGGATGGTCTTCAGCTCGGCTACGCGGCGGCGTTGGGCCAAGATGCCGGCCTCATCGCTCTGGTCAGCCTGGACCAGGGCATCGGCCAGCTCGGGGCCGATCAGGTCGCGCAGCTCGCGCACTAGCTGAGCGGCGTATTCCGCTTGCTTGTCCAGGGTCAGGCGCATGCCCAATCCGAATTCGGCGTTATCCTCGAAGAGGGAATTGCTCCAGGCGGGGCCGCGACCTTCGTTGTTGACAGCCCAGGGTGTGGTGGGCAGGTTGCCGCCATAGATGCTCGAGCAGCCCGTTGCGTTGGCAACGAGGGCGCGGTCACCGAAGAGCTGGCTGACGAGCTTGACATAAGGCGTCTCGCCGCAGCCGGCACAGGCGCCGGAGAACTCGAACAGCGGCGTCAGGAGCTGAACGTTTTTGACGTTGTTGAAGTGGAGGCCGTTGCTGCGGGGGAAATCGGGCAGGCGGAGGAAGTAATCCCAGTGGAGGCGGCCCTGTTCGCGCAGCGGCAACTGCGGCGCCATGTTGATGGCCTTGCGACCCACCATGCGTTTGTTCTTGGCCGGGCAGACCTCCACACACAGGGTGCAGCCGGTGCAGTCTTCGACCGCGACCTGGAGGGTGTACTTCATACCGTCCAGTTCCTTCCAGCGGGCGTCGGCCACCAGGAAACCGGCGGGCGCATCGGCCAGGGCTGCGGGCGCCACGACCTTGCTGCGGATGACGGCATGAGGGCAGACCAGCACGCACTTGCCGCACTGGATGCACACCTCCGGATCCCAGACCGGCACCTCCAGGGCGATGTTGCGCTTTTCCCAACGGGCCGTAGCGCTGGGGTAGGTGCCATCCACGGGCAGCGCGCTGACCGGGAGCAGGTCGCCCTCACCGGCGATCATTTTGGCCGTCACCTCGCGGACAAAGGGCGGGGCTTCCGGCGGCACCGGCGGCAGCAACGGTTTGGTGCTCGTGATGCGGTCGGGGATCGGCACCTCGTAAAGCCGGGCCAGGGTGGCGTCCACGGCCTCGAAGTTCTTCTGGACTACGGCCGGACCCCGCTTGCCGTAGGTTTTCTCGATGGCATGTTTGATCTGGGCAATGGCTTCGTCCCGCGGCAGGACCCCGCTGACGGCGAAGAAACAGGTCTGCATGATGGTGTTGATGCGCACCCCCATGCCGGTTTGTCGCGCGACGTCGTAGGCGTCGATGGTGTACAACTTCAGCTTCTTGGCCAGGATCTGCTCCTGGGCCGGTCGCGGCAGCTGATCCCACACCTCCTCGGGCGGATAGGGCGAATTGAGCAGGACCACGGCACCTTCTTCGGCAGCCGAGAGGATGTCGTAGCGCTCCCAAAAGCCCCACTGGTGGACGGCGATGAAGTTGGCCTTGCGGATGAGGTAGGTCGAACGGATGGGACGCGGGCCAAAACGCAGATGGGAGACCGTGCGGGCGCCGGATTTCTTGGAGTCGTACACGAAGTAGCCCTGGGCGTAGTTGGGCGTCTCTTCGCCGATGATTTTGATCGAGTTCTTGTTGGCGCCGACGGTGCCGTCCGCGCCCAGGCCCCAGAAGATGGCCCGCACCGTATCGGCCGGTTCGATGTCGAAATCGGGGTCGTAATCCAGGCTGGAATGGCACACGTCGTCGTGGATGCCGACGGTGAAGTGGTTCTTGGGCTGCGGTTTGGCCAGCTCGTCGAACACGGCCTTGATCATGGCCGGGGTGAATTCCTTGGACGAAAGGCCGTAACGACCGCCGATGACGACGCGCGGCGCCACCGCCGTCTTTGCGTCCGGCGCAAACCGGGCTTCACCGAGGGCGGTGAGCACGTCCTGATAGAGGGGTTCGCCGGCCGCGCCGGGTTCCTTACAGCGGTCGAGCACGGCGATGGCCTCCACCGTCGGCGGTAGCGCGGCCAGGAAGTGCGGCACCGAGAAGGGCCGGAACAGCCGCACCTTGACCACGCCCACTTTCTCGCCGCGAGCATTCAGGTAATGCACCGTTTCGGCCACGGCCTCGGCCCCAGACCCCATGATGACGATGACCCGCTCGGCGTCGGGCGCGCCCTCATAGTCGAACAGGTGGTACTGCCGCCCTACCAGCCCGGCGAATTGGTCCATCGTCCGTTGTACGATGTCGGGCACGGCCCGGTAGAAGGGGTTGGCCGCCTCGCGGCCCTGGAAATAGACATCGGGGTTCTGAGCCGTGCCGCGGATAAAAGGCCGGTCGGGCGACAGCGCCCGCTCGCGATGACTGCGGATGAGCTCCTCATCGAGCATGGCCCGCATGTCGTCCTCGGTCAGCTGCTCGATTTTCATGACCTCGTGAGAGGTGCGGAAGCCGTCGAAAATGTGCAGGAAAGGCACCCGGCTGCGCAGGGTAGCGGCCTGGGCGATAAGGGCGAAGTCCATCACTTCCTGCACCGAGTTGGCAAAGAGCATGGCCCAACCGGTGGCGCGAGCGGCCATGACATCGCTGTGATCGCCGAAAATGGAAAGGGCATGGGTGGCCAGCGTGCGGGCGGCGATGTGGAAGACCGTGCTCGTCAGCTCGCCGGCGATTTTGTACATGTTCGGGATCATGAGCAGCAGGCCCTGGCTGGCCGTAAAGGTCGTGCACAGGCTGCCGGTCTGCAGAGCGCCGTGCACGGCGCCGGCCGCGCCGCCTTCCGATTGCATCTCCTGGACGAGCGGCACCGTGCCCCACAGGTTCGGCACACCCTCGGCGGCCCATTGGTCGGCCCATTCGCCCATGGGCGAAGAGGGCGTGATCGGGTAAATGGCGATGACCTCGTTGGTCTTATAGGCAACGTAGGCTGCGGCCTCGTTGCCGTCAACGGTAATCAGAGGGCGTGACATAATGAGGTCTCCTCAAGGAAACGGATGATGGCTACCCTTTCATTCTAGGCTCTTTGTGATGCTCATTACGCTGATCTAGGTCATGTTGGCGCAGGGAAATCGGCGCGGTAGCGTGCGGGCAAGGCGTTGGCCAGGCCCCAAAAACGCCCCGCGCGGCAGGTATGGGCGATGCGAGGCATCCGGGCCGGGCGGGATCACCGCGCGCGGGGTGTCCAAGCGCGGCATGGCGCTCCCGAACGGTGAGGATCGCCCCGCGCGGGGTGTCCAAGCGCGGCATGGCGCTCCCGAACGGTGAGGATCGCCCCGCGCGGTCAAAAAG
>JAOADB010000096.1 GCA_026417535.1 Caldilineales bacterium | reverse complement strand
AGATGTGTATAAGAGACAGGCTGAAACCCAAGCGATGGGCTACGGCCAGCAGGTTATCGGCCACGCTATCGGTAACACCCGGCAGATAGGTGACCTCGATGACGGCGGGCGCCGGCAGAGGCGTCGCCTCCTCTGTGATGGGCAGGCAGCGAAGCTCGGCAGCCACGGGATCGAGGAGCGCGGCCGCGGCCAAGGCCTCGACCTCGCCGAGGGTGAGTTCGCCGTCCAGGAAGTACAGGTCGGCTACGACGAGGGGCGGCAGGTCGGTCAGACCGAGAGCGCCACACGCCGCCAGCGTGGCCCGACTGCGTCCATCATTCGCTCCTAAACGCGGGGTGAGTTCGAGACGGAAGGCCATAGGGTGATAACGGGTCATGAAAACTTCGCTCCCCTCACCAGCTCCTGCAAACGGGCTTGCAGCTCGTCGTAGGTGGTGGTGACCGGGAATTGAGGGAATTCGGCGATGACGTTGGCCGGAGGCCGGAAGAGGATGCCGTGGTCGGCGGCGGCGAGCATGGCCATGTCGTTGTAGGAATCACCCACAGCGATCACGCGGAAGTGGATGCTCTTGAGCGCCCGCACGGCCTCGTATTTGCCGTTGGCGATACGCAGCCGATAGCCCACGATCATGCCCCGTTCGTCCACCTCCAGGTTGTTGCAGAACAGGGTGGGATAGCCCAACTTGGCGATGAGCGGGCCGGCGAATTCGTAAAAAGTGTCGGAGAGGATGATGACCGGCGTCTGGGTTTGAATCCAGCGCAGAAAGGCCACAGCTCCGGGCAGAGGGTCCATACCGGCGATGACGGCCTGGATATCCGCCAGACGGAGACCGTGTTCGGCCAGGATGCGGATGCGGCCCCGCATGAGTTTGTCGTAGTCGGGTTCGTCGCGCGTGGTGCGGCGCAGTTCCGGGATGCCGGTGCGTTCGGCCACGCTGATCCAGATTTCGGGCGTGAAAACGCCTTCCAGGTCAAAAACGGTCAGAGCAGGGAACATGATTACGTTTCTCCGACACCTGCGATTACAATGGGACGGGTCGGCGACGCTTCGCCGGAGGATCGCCGCAACCGCCGATACCGACCTCGATCTCGTTCATGTTTTGCCATCATGTCCGCACTCTCTTCCAGGGTTGACACCCTGGCCTACCGTAAAACCATCGGCCTTTTTGCCACTGGCGTGACCGTCATCCTGGCCGAGCGCGACGGCCAAATTCACGGTATGACGGCCAATTCGGTGACGTCCGTCTCGTTGGAACCGACCCTGGTCCTGGTCTGCCCCTCGAAACAGGCCAACATGGCCCGGTATTTGACGACGCCGGACGCTTTCTTCACCATCAACATCCTGAGCGAAGAGCAGGAACTGCTGTCGAACTATTTTGCCCGCTGGCGCGGCCAGGACGAACCACCGGCCTATCGTCTGATCCCCTGGCCGTCGGCCGGCAATGTCCCCCGCCTGGACGGCTGTTTGGGCGCGCTGGCCTGTCAGGTGTATCGGGTCTATGAAGGGGGCGACCACTGGATCGTCGTTGGCGAGGTGCTGGACCTCTACCGCAGCGAAGGCCCCCATCGGCCGTTGCTCTTTTTCGCTGGGGAATACCATCAGCTGCGCCGCCAGGAACCCGAACATGTCCCGCCCTCGGCCGACCCGTATCGCTAACCAGCCTGCAGGCCGAGAACGCGGCGAGCAATGACCAGGCGGTTGATCTCGCTGGTGCCTTCGCCGATGAGCATCAGGCGATTGTCACGGTAGAAGCGCTCGACCGGGAACTCGGCGCTGTAGCCGTAACCGCCGTGGATCTGGATGGCCTCGAAACAGACCCGGTCGGCCATTTCCGTGGCGAAAAGCTTGGCCTGGGCCGCGGCCAGGGTGTAGGGCTGCCCCTGGTCGCGCAGCCAGGCGGCATAGTACACGAGCCAGCGCGCCGCCTGGATCTGGGTGGCCATGTCGGCGATCTTGAACTGAATGGCCTGGTGTCGAGCCAGAGGCACGCCGAAAGCCTGACGCTGGTTGGCGTATTGGATCGCCTCTTCGTAGGCGGCCTGGGCCAGGCCCACACTCAGAGCGCCGATGCCGATGCGGCCGCCGTCCAGCACGGTCAGGGTCTGTTGCAGCCCCCGCCCCTCCTCGCCGACGAGATGGTCCAGAGGGACACGCACGTCCTCGAAGCTGACGGCGTGGGTTTTGCAGCCGTGCAACCCCATCTTGTGTTCGGCCGGGCCGATGACAACGCCGGGAGTGCCGGCCGGCACCACGATATGGCTGAGGTCGTGAGAGCCGCCGCGGTTGCCAGTGCGGACGAGGACGACCAAGGCGCCGGCCACCGAGGCATTCGTCATCCACATCTTGCTGCCGTTGATGACCCACTCGTTGCCGTCGCGACGGGCCGTCGTGCGCACGCCCCCTTTCAGGTCCGAGCCGGCGCCGGGTTCGGTCAGGCCCAAGGCCCCCAGGATTTCCCCACGCGCCATGGGCTTCAGATAGCGCTCCTTCAGGCTATCGCAGGCAAACTGGGCCAAGGCGGCGCTGGCCAGGCCCAGGTGTGCGGCCACGGTGAGGGCCGTCGAGCCGCAGCCGCGACCCAATTCCTCGATGAGAATGGCGGCAGAGACGTGGTCGGCGCCGGCGCCGCCCCATTGCTCGGGGATATTGAGCCCCAGAAAGCCCAAAGCGGCCATTTTGCGGATGGGTCCCCACGGGAATTCGTGGGTGCGGTCGGTGTGCGCCGCCAGCGGTTTAACCTCTTTCTCGACAAACTCGCGGATGCTCTGCTGGATGAGTTGTTGTTCGGTGGTGAGTCGAAAATCCATAACCGTTTCGGTCATAAGGGGACGATAGAGATGGATGGTTATCCATCGTCTATCGTCCATCGTCCTATTCCGACAACCCCAAAAGCGCCTTCAGGCGAGCTACCTCGGCCTCGGCCGCCGCGGCCCGCGCGGCCTCGCGTTCGGCCCGCGCCGCCTCTGCCTTGGCCCGGTCAACGGCTTCGGCGATGGTGGGAAGGGGTTGCCCTGTAGCCAACTCAAAGGCCCGAAGATAGTGGCCCTCGGCCCGGAAACCGAGTCCGAGTTCGGCGCTGGGTAGGGTGCCATCCGGCTCGGCTGGGATGGGGGCGTACATCTCGTCTTCGAGGCGAAAGCAGACGAGTGGCTCCGGCAGAGAATCGCCCTCGGGGTCGAACATGAAGTACTCTTTGACCCCCAAACGGGCATAGAGCGCCGATTTGGTGACGGTATCCTCTCGCCAAGTGGCTCGTGAGATGATTTCGAAGACGGTACAGGGGGGAACCTTTTCCTCCCACAGTTTGTAAACGCGACGCTCGAGTTTAGGGACTCCTTTGACCACCATGACATCGGGGGCGACGCGCGCCCTGGGATTGCCTTCCTGGTAATAGAGGAACAGGTCGGCCGTCACATAAACGTCGGGGTGGTCGCGAAAATAGACGTACAGAGCGTCAACAAGGGCAATGGTGGCGAAGACATGAATGGGAGATTCGCCTAAGGGTTCACCATCCGTCTCGGGATATTCGATCGCGGCCTGGTGAACCGGCGCGAGACCCGGAGAAGCGAGACGAGGGGTGGCCATGAGCGTCTTCTTGCGCCGGAGTGTACCACGAAGCGCCGTCCGGAGCAATCATTCCCCGGCGCTGCGGCCGCGCGCCCGGATGACGTCCACGATTTCGGGATTGACCAGGGCGCTGAGATCGCCGGCCGGCTGGTCGAGATAGGCCGCCCGCAGCACCCGCCGCATGACCTTGGCGTTGCGGGTCTTGGGCAGATCGGGCACGAACAGGATCCGCTCCGGCCGCAGGGCCTTGCCCATCTCCGTCTCCACTTGCTTTTGCAGCTCGGCGGCCAACGCCGCGGAAGCCTCGAAGCCCGGCCGGGGGACGACAAAACAGACCAGGGCCGAGCCTTTGACCGGATGGGGAACGCCGATGGCGCCGGCTTCGAGCACGGCCGGATGATGGACGAGGACGCTTTCGACCTCGGCCGGGCCTACCCGTTTGCCAGCGATTTTGATCGTATCGTCTGAACGGCCCAGGATGTACCACTGGCCGTCGGCGTCCACGGCGGCAAAGTCGCCGTGCACCCACATGTCGGGAAAACGGCTCCAGTAGGTCTCCAGATAGCGGTCGGGGTCGCGCCAGAAGCCACGGGTCATGCCGATCCACGGTTCGCGCACGACCAGCTCGCCCACCTGCCCGCGCACGGATCGGCCCTCCTCGTCCACGACATCGGCTGCCATGCCCACCACCGGTCCGGAAAAAGCCGTCGGTTTCAGCGGCGTCAGCACATTGCCCATGACGATCCCGCCGGAGACCTCGGTGCCGCCGGAGTAGTTGATGATGGGCCGTTGGCCTCCGCCAACGGTCTGGAAAAACCACAGCCAGGGGTCGGGGTTCCAGGGTTCGCCCGTCGAGCCGAACATCCGCAGCCGCGACAGGTCATGGCGGCGCACGGGTTCCTCGCCGTGGGCCATCAGGCTGCGAATGAGGGTGGGCGAGACGCCGAGGATGGTCACGCCGTGGCGGGCGACGATCTGCCATAGCCGATCCACATCGGGATAATCGGGCGCGCCGTCATAGAAGACCATCGTCCCGCCCAGGAGCAGGGTGCCGAAGACCTCCCACGGTCCCATCATCCAGCCCATGTCGGTCATCCAGTACAGGGTGTCCTCACGGCGCAGGTCCAGACCCATCGCCATGTCCTGCGCGGCTTTGATCGGAAAACCGCAGTGGGTGTGGACGGCGCCTTTGGGGCGGCCGGTGGTGCCGGAAGTGTAGATGATCATGACCACGTCCTCGGCAGCCGTGCGTTCGGTGGCGGCCACGGGCGCTTGTCCGGGGATCAGCTCGTGCCACCAGTGGTCGCGGCCGGGCGTCCACGGCACCTCCTGGCCGGTGCGCCGCAGGACGATGACATGTTCAACGGTCGGAACTTGGGTCAGCGCTTCATCGGCAATGGGTTTCATGGCCACCGCCCGGCCGCGGCGGAAGGCGCCATCGGCCGTAAAGAGGGCTTTGGCCTCGGCGTCGGCCAGTCGCGTGGCCACGGCGCCAGCGCCGTACCCTGAAAAGAGGGGCAGGATGATGCCGCCGATTTTGGCAATGGCCAGCAGGGCGATGGCGATCTCCGGCGTCATGGGCATAAAGAGACCGATGGCGTCGCCCTTGCCCAAACCGAGACGGCGCAGAGCGTTGGCCGTGCGATTGACCTCTTCGTAGAGTTCGGCATAGGTCAGGCTGCGGGTGGTTCCCTCCTCGCCCTCCCAACGCAGGGCGATCCGCTCCCGTTGGGGCGTCTCCATCCACTTGTCCAGGCCGTTATGGACGATGTTCATCACACCCCCGACACACCACTGCGGCCACGGCTTGCCCCGGCTCAGGTCCACCACCCGGCTGTAAGGCTCGTAAAACCGGATATCGAGATACCTGAGCACGGCATCCCAAAACCAGGCGATATCCGTGACCGATTGCCGGTGCAGCGCCTCCAGCGTGGCAAAACCGTGTGCGCGCATGAACTGCTGTAGGTGGCTTCCCTCGGTGTAAGCCGGCGTGGGATACCAGACAAAATCACCGGGAGGCCGGAACGATTCCGTTGTGGGGGAAACATCGTAGGCGGACATAAGCAGAAGGCGTGAATCGGTCGGGTCGTGCGAAAGCCGAGACGAGGGACGAACGACGGAAGACGAAGGCTAGCGGAGGGACTCGAAGGAGCTTGAGGAGTTCGGAGGAGCTTGGGGAGCTTGGGGAGCTTAGGCCTCCGTCCTTCGTGCGTCGTCCGCTACAGCCCGGTCGAGGAACCGCTACCGGCGACGGCGCCAGCCGCTGACATGATACACAAACCAACCCAACGCCACCAGAATCATGGTCACTTCGGGTAAACCGCGCACCCCCAGGCGCAACAGGTCGAGCATGAGCACCACGAGCACGAGCAAGGAGAGCACCGCCGGCAGTAACATCCGCCAGGTGGGAATGGAAGGCGGTGGCGGGGGCGCCGAGACTTCCGGCGGCGCTTCCGGTCGGCGGTTGGCATACCAGCGATCGTACTCGCGACGCTTGACCGGGTCGGAGAGCACCTCGTAGGCCTCGTTCAGCTCCTGCATGGCGGCATCGCTGCCCCCGCTATCGGGATGCCGCTGTCGCGCCAGACGCCGATAGGCCGCCTGGATGACCTCGGGACTGGCCTCCGGATGCACCTGCAAAATGCGATAGTAGTCCTTGTGATAGGCGGGCATGGGTTTTGCTCAGGGCGCGCAACCGACCCCGGCAGCGCGCCGCCGGGGTCGGTTTGGCCATGACGATGCCGTCGGGGGTGGAGCGACCTCGTCGCTCAGTCTGCCGGTACAGGCGGAGGCGGTGGCGGCGGAACCGCCGGCACCGGGGTGCTCGGAGCAGGAACCGAGCCGGCTGCCGTCCCGGCGGCCGGCGCCATCCCGGATGATTTCTGCGCCGCCTCCAGGAGTCGTTCCAGATAGGCCACGTTCACGCGGGTGTTGTGCTCGAGTTCTGTCATCAGCTTGAGCACGCTGCCGATGACAAACCACTGCAAGAACAGCGAAATGCCGAAGGGCAAGAGCAGAAAACCGGTCCAGTTCCGTCCACCCGCGCGCAGGCCCGGCCACTCGCGACCGGCCATCAGCACCCAAAAGGCAACGATCAGACTGATGGCCAGCACAACCCAGGACAGCACCAGCAAGATGGCGCCGATGGTCCGAATGCCCGTATATCTCCGGGGAACGTCCACGGTCGTCGCCTCCGTGCGAACTCAGGGAGTGGGCAGCGGGATATCGGCCGCACCAGGGGCCTTGGGGAATTTGAGCACGATCTCGGCGTCAATGTTGTTGATGACGGGCAAGATCATGTTCACGGCCTCGCGGATGGCGGCGTAGTCCTGGGTCGAATAGAGCTGGCCGTAGAGATCGGCCACGTTCTTCAGATAGTCGTCGCTCCAGATCAGGCCCGGCAGCGGGTCTTGATTGACCCAGAGGAAGAGGCCATTCGCAGTCGAACGCACCGTGATGTGCTGGATGCCGGCGTTCTTCATCGTCTCCAGCAAGGCCGGATTCAGCTCCAGCGCCCGCAGATTGAGTCCCAGGCTGCTTTCCAGGTCGCGGGTCGAGACGGAGAGGATGGAGGGAATGCCGTTCTCGTCATAGGTGACGTGCGCTCGCACCTGCGCCATCGGCTCTTCTTCGACCATGGCGCTGGCCGGCGCATTGGGATCGTGCAGGGGAATGGGTTCGGCGCCCTCCCGCAGCGGGAAGCGGATGGCAATATCGAGACCCGTGCGTTGGGCGAAGGGGATCAGAATCCGCAAAATGTTAGCCGTGCGCGGGTCCAAGAAGCCCAACCCGGCAGCCACATCCCCCACCTTGGCCAGCGATTGGGCCGTCCAGCCGATATGTGGCATGGGCTTGCCGTTGGCGAAGAGGTGAATGCCGTCGGCCTCATGGACCAGCTCGATGTGTTGCAGGTTGTTGGCCGTAAAGCCGTTCACCCACTCCTTGGGGAAGCGCAGCCCCGTCAGGTCAACCTGACCGAACGTCAGCGTTTTGATCTGCTGCATGCTCAGCCCGGCGATGGTGGGCATGCCCTCGCTATCCACATCAATCGTGATGCGCGGCAAGGCCAGGACAAAACCGCCCTCTTCTTCCGCCACCCGGGTGGGCACCGTCCCGCAACCGACCAGGATCAGCCCCATGACGAGGAGAACCGCTAATACCGTTATACGCCCGGATGTGATCATCGTTGATACCTCCTGTAGAAATGCCGGTTGACGACCGGTAGTAAAAACAAAAACGAATCGAGCGAACGACAACGGTCGTCGTTCGTTTATGCATCTAACACTAGATTATGACAAAAATGACTCAAAAGGCAAGTCTGGGTTACGCTTTTCTACCACGTCGTAGGGAAAGCGTAGGGTGATCGTCGAGTTCAGGTTTGCAAGGCGCGCCAGACGTGCTCGGGTGTGATGGGCATGGCGGTGATGCGCACGCCCGTCGCCTGCGCGACCGCATTGGCGATGGCCGGCGCCAGCCCCACCCCAGCATGATCGCTCACCCCGCGCGCGCCAAAAGGCCCATCGCCCTGCGGAACCTCCACGACCACCGCCTCGATGGTTGGGGGCAGATCGAGAATGGTGGCCAGGTGATAGTCGCTCAGGCGAACATTGAGGGGAATGCCGTCGGCCCGCCGCACCTGCTCGAACAGCGTGGCGCTGAGAGCCTGCATGGCGCCGCCTTTGATCTGGGCGACGACCAGGTCAGGATTAAGGGCATGGCCGACATCGAACGCCGAAGCGATGTGGAGCACATCAATCGTACCGGTCTCGAGATCCACCTCGACCTCCACCGCCTGAGCGCCGGTGCTGAAATGGACCACCCCCAAAGCCTGCTCGTCCCCGGCCTCATCCGGCGCCGTGGGTTCAAAACGCCCCTCCCCGCGCAGCTCGGGGCGGAGAACGGAACCATCGGCCAGGCGCACCCCTTCCTGCACCAGCTGCCGCAGGGACAACGAGCGGTGGGAGGCGTGGGAGTGGATGACGCCCTCGACGATGTCAAGGGCGCCCGGCGGCTCATCCCAGGCCTGGGCGACGGCGCTCAGCAGGCGGCCGCGCAGATCCTGCACGGCCCGGACGATAGCGTTGCCCTGACTCCAGGTCAATTGCCCGCCAAGGCCCGGCCCCGAGAACGAGCTGCGGGCGGTATCTATCGGCTGCAGCTGCACCCACTCCGGCGGCACACCCAACAGCGAGGAGACGAGCTGGACGACCAGCGTGGCGAAGCCCTGACCCGTATCCGGGCTGCCGACCTCCACCACCACCGGCTGGATGGCCTCGGCCGCCGGCGACGATTCCAATCGCACCACAGCCGTTGCCGATATGGCCATGTGACGCAGCACCGGACTCCACATTACGGCCAGACCTCGCCCGCGACGACGGCCGGCCGACGACGGCTTGCCCGGCGCGGCCTGCCAGCGCACGGCCTGGGCCACCTGACGCAGGCATTGCTCCAACCCGGTGGCGTGCATCACCTGCCCATCCCACACCGGGTCGCCGCCCTTGATGAGATTGCGGAGCCGAAAGCTCATGGGATCCATGCCCAGGGCGGCCGCCATGCGGTCCATGTGTTGCTCGATGGCCCAGTGGACCTCGGCCATGCCGTTGCCCCGCATGGGCGCGGCCGGGGTGTGGTTGGTGTAGACCACCGAGCTGGTCAGGTCCACATGGGGAATGGCATATGGCCCCGTCCCGGCCAGGGCGGCTGCCCAGGCCAACTCAATCAGGGCGTCGGCGCTGGCGCCGGCATCCCACACGTAATGGGCCTCGAGCGCCGTCAGCTTGCCGTGGCGATCGGCGCCCATGCGCACATGGGCCAACAGGGCTGGTCGCACAAAGGTCGTCGTGAACTCTTCGGCCCGCTGCAGCACCAGCTTGACGGGTCGGCCGGGCAAGGCCAGGGCCAGCAACACGACCAACGCCTCGATGCTAACGAAGGATTTGCCGCCAAAACCACCGCCCACGGCCGCCGCGCGCACGTGCAGGCGTCGCGGGTCCAGGCCCAGGGTCTGAGCGATCGTGGCCTGTTGGACAAAGGGCGCCTGGGTCGAGGCCCACAGGGTGATGGTACCGTCGGGATGGCATTGGGCCACGGCGCCATGCGGCTCCATCGAGGCATGTTGGATGGGCGCCCCCCGATACGTATCGGCCAAGACCGTGGAGGCAGCCTGCCAGCCCGCCTCCATGTCCCCGCGCCGGGCACGACAGACGTGGGCCAGGTTGGTGCCCGCCCGGGGATGGACGAACGCGCGGCGTTCGTACTCGTCCACCTGAGGGTGGAGCAGCGGGGCATCGGGGCGGAGGGCCTTTTCGCTGTCGAACACACCCGGCAAGTCCTCGTAGGTCACCTTTACCCGTTGGGCCGCTGCCACCGCCAGCTCGGGGCTTACTGCGGCCACCACGGCCACCGGTTCACCCACATAGCGCACCCGGTCATGGGCGAGGATGGGACGATCGGCCAGGGCATGCCCCAGCCGGCCGGGCACATCGCGGCCGGTCAACACGGCGAGAACACCCTCCAGCGCCTGGGCCGGCGCCGTATTCACCCCGACCAGACGGGCATGGGGGCGGGTGCTGTGGACAATGGCCGCATAGACCAAGTCAGGGCCGAAGGCCATGTCATCGAGGTAGCGGATGCCACCCGCCACCTTGAGTCCGGCCTCGATGCGGGGAAAGGGGCGGCCGAGCCATTGGGTTTTGCGCACCGGATTCATCTTCGCTCACCTGCGCATGCGCGAGGCCGTTTGCACGGCCCGGAGGATGCCGTGATACCCGGTACAACGACAAAGATTGCCGGCTAGAGCGGCGCGAATCGTGGCGGCATCGGGCCGTGCGTTCTCACGCAGGAGCGCCGCCGCCGCCATCAGAAAACCGGCCGTACAGAAGCCGCATTGCATCCCGTGATGCTCGATGAAAGCCTCCTGCAGATGGGCAAATTCGCCGCTGGCGGCCAAGCCTTCCACCGTCAACACGTGAGCGCCGTCGGCTTCGGCGGCCAACACCAGACAGGAAAGCACCAGCCGATCGTTCAACCAGATGCTACAGGCGCCGCATTCGCCGCAATCGCAGCCATGCTTGGTGCCGGTCAGGCCCAGCTGCCGGCGCAACACGTCCAGGAGCGTGTGGTGCGATTCGACCTGGAGACGATGTTCGTGGCCGTTGACATGCAGGGTGATCTCGTGTCTCATGGCTTCGCTCCGCGCACACGGGCCAGAACGGTCTCGATGCCCCGGCGCACCAGCACGCCGACCATGGCCCGGCGATAGTCAGCGCCGGCCCGAAAATCGTCGGTCGGCGCTGCGGCCGCCTGGGCCCGGAGAACCGCCTCGGCGATGACGGCGGCCGTCGGATTCTCCTGATTGAGCAGCGCCTCGGCCGCAGAGACCCGGAAGGGTTTGGGGCCGACGGCCGTCAGAGCCATGCGCCAATCCTGCAGCTGCCCATCGTGCGCATGGGCCTGGATGGCCGCGCCGACGAGGGTGATACGGCTACCGTGTCCCAGGCGCAGCTTTTGGTACGACCCCACGGCCGCGCCGGACGGAGACGGCAGCCAGAGTCCCACCAACAGCTCATCGGCGGCCAGCCGGGTGCACCCGTCGCCGCAGACGAACTCGGCCAGGGGGATCCGCCGTTCCGCAGCGCCCATGACCAGGCCAACGGCATCCTGGCAGAGCAGGGCCGGCAACCAGTCGGAATAGGCAGCGGCCACACATACGGCGCCGCCCACCGTCGCCCGATTGCGGACGGCCGGCGAGGCGATCTGCCGCGCGGCTTCGACCAACAACGGGTACAGCCTCCGCACTTCGGGTTGGGCCAGGAGGCGGTCAAAGGTCACGACCGCGCCCAAATACAGCCCCTCGTCGGGCCGGTAGGCCAGTTCCTGCAGAGGGGCAATGCCCTTGATATCCACCACGCAGCGCACGGGGAGTCGTCCTGTCTGCAGGGCGGGCACCAGCTCGGTGCCGCCGGCCAGGGGGCGCACCTCTCCCGGCGCCGCCTGCAACAGGGCGATCGCCTCGTTCACATCCCGGACTCTGACGTAATCGAAAGTGTGCAAGCAGCCTGCCTCATCGGAAAAGTGGAATTCCAGGAGCCGTCCGTCCTCCTTCAGGATACACAAGATGGCGTTTTCTGCCAATTTGGGGGCCGAAGGGTCGCCAAAACACGCCTTGTTGGCTTCGGTTCCGGGTTGAGGCCGATGGGGGATGACCGGAGAGGAAGGCCCTGGGCTGAGTCGTGACAGGTGCTACGATTTTCCCACCGTGGACCCAGCCATCCCCAACCGGCCGCGCGCCAGCACCATGCGGATGAAAAGGCGGTCGGCGTCGTCGAAACCCAAGCGGTGCAGGGCCAGGGCATAGACCAAGCACACGGCGGCGCAGGCCACGCCCAGATCGAGCTCGCCCTGCAAGGGCAACCACCGGGTCCAGGCCATCGCCGCCAAGGCGGCGGGCAGGGCGGCAAGGACGGTTTTGATCTGGCTGCGGGCAAAGGGATGCAAACGGAACAACCACCACACCTGTCCCAATCGCAACAGGTTGATGCCGGCAATGGCCAGGCCTCCGGCCAGAGCCGCGCCGTTGAGTCCCAGCCGCGGCACGAACAGAAAATCGAGCACTAGGGCGCCGCCCACCATGAGCACGGAATTGAAAAGGGTCAGGGTAGAACGGCCGGTCATGATCAGCAT
>JAOADB010000095.1 GCA_026417535.1 Caldilineales bacterium | reverse complement strand
CATCAACAGGGCCAGCAGGGCGATGAAAAGCAAGGGGAAGGCAGGCGACGGTCGGCGTGAGGACATCGGGCGGGGCTGAAGAAGGGAGCTTGGGGGAGCTTGGGGGAGCTTGGGGGAGCTTGGGGGAGCTTGGGGGAGCTTCGTCCATCGTCCATACATCACGCCATCAGCAAGAGCATCATCAGCGGGGTACGCGCCGTGATGCTGTGGGGCACGTGCGGCTGCATGAACACCCAGGTGTGGGGGCCGGCGCTGTAACGCGCATCGCCTACGGTCAGGTCGGCCTCGCCCTGCAGGATGTGGAGGATGGCCGGCCGCGAGGCCGTGTGTTCCGAGAGTTCCTGACCGGCAGCAAAGCCGAAAAGGATCGCCTTCAGGCGTTCGTCGGCGTACAGGGTGCGGCTGATGATGGTGTCGGGCGGGATATTCCCGAGCACGGCGGTCAGATCGGCGACGTGGAGAAAGGGAATGGACATGGGCAACCTCGTAACGCAGGATGCCTTGAGTGTAAGGCGAACGGACTCTCACCGCCGTGACTTTGGTCACGCCACGGCCATCCCGAAATTGGCCCGATCCAATCGGACATCTTTGGCCGTAGACAGAACGCGGTCGCACGGGGTAGAATACGCCGCATGACAATATCGTGGAACGACTCAGCCCACTGGCCTACGTTCCGGACATGTCTTCCCTTCCCGCCATCGGCCGCTCGCTCGGACGAAGGACGTAGCGCCAGATGCCATCTTGCGCTACCTTCTCTCATCTGCCCGGGCTGGAATCCTGTCGGAACCTGAGCCATCATCGTCAGCGGCCTGAAAAGTTCCAAAATCATTTCGATGAAACAGGAGGTTTCTTTCCCCATGGACACCCCAACCCGTATTACCGGCACCTTCACCGTCAAATCGGGCCTGGCCGACATGCTCAAAGGCGGCGTGATCATGGACGTGACCAACGCCGAACAGGCCCGCATCGCCGAAGAGGCGGGCGCCTGCGCCGTGATGGCGTTGGAGCGTGTGCCGGCCGATATCCGCGCCCAGGGTGGGGTCGCGCGCATGAGCGATCCCGAAAAAATCTACGAGATCATGGAAGCCGTGACCATTCCCGTCATGGCCAAGGTGCGCATCGGGCATTTCGTCGAAGCGCAAATCCTGGAGGCCATCGGCGTGGACTTCATTGACGAAAGCGAGGTTCTGACGCCGGCCGACGAGGAGCATCATATCAACAAATGGGAGTTCAAGGTGCCTTTCGTCTGCGGTTGCCGCAATCTGGGCGAGGCCCTGCGCCGGATCAGTGAGGGCGCAGCCATGATCCGCACGAAAGGCGAGGCCGGCACGGGCGATGTGGTCGAGGCCGTGCGCCACGCGCGGGCGGTGCTGGGCGAAATCCGCCGCCTGAAGACGATGGCGCCGGAGGAGATGTTCGCCTACGCCAAGGAAATCGGCGCGCCGTACGAGCTGGTCAAACTGACGGCCGAACTCGGCCGACTCCCGGTCGTCAATTTCGCCGCCGGTGGCATTGCTACCCCGGCCGATGCCGCCCTCATGATGCAATTGGGCATGGACGGCGTCTTCGTCGGTTCGGGCATCTTCAAGAGTGGCAACCCGGCCCAGCGGGCGGCTGCCATCGTCAAGGCCGTCACCCACTATCGCGATCCGCACATCCTGGCCGAGGTCAGCCGCAATCTGGGCGAGCCGATGGTGGGCCGCACGGTAGCCGCCATGCCCGAAAGCGAACGTATCGCCGGCCGTGGCTGGTGATCCTCACAGGAGATGGCTATGAAAATCGGCGTTCTGGCCCTTCAGGGTGATTTCCGCGAACACATCCACAAATTGCGTCAGCTCGGCGTCGAAACCGCCGAGGTGCGCCTGCCCGACGACCTGGTCGGTCTTGACGGTCTCATCCTCCCCGGCGGCGAGTCCACCACGATGGGCAAACTGGCCGCGGCGTTTGACCTGCTCGAGCCGCTGCGGGCCTTCAGCCGGGAACATCCGGTGTGGGGCACGTGTGCCGGGATGATCCTCCTGGCCCGGGAGGCCCTGCATCAGAAGCGGGGCGGCCAACCGCTCATCGGCGTCCTTGACATCGTCGTGGATCGGAACTACTTCGGTCGGCAGGTGGATAGCTTCGAGATCGACCTGCCGGTCCCGGCGCTGGCGAACCTGACGAGTCCCGGCGACCCGGAGGGCAGTTTCCACGCCGTGTTCATCCGGGCGCCGGCCGTGGTGGCCGTCGGCCCCAATGTCGAGGTGCTGGCCACCCTGCCCGATGGCACCATCGTCGCCGTGCGCCAGGGTCATCTCCTGGCCACGGCTTTCCATCCCGAGCTGAGCAACGACCTGCGCTTCCATCGCTACTTCCTCGCCATGGCAGCCGGCGCGGCCTTGGGCGGCGCCGATCGGGTGACAACCGCGGCCGGCGGCAACGGGCATCGTGTGGCCGTTCCGACTTGATTTGACAGGCAAGGCCGCCATCGCCCACACTTTCCCTATGGCTCCGGCCGCGTTGCCCTTCCTGACCGCAGACCTGCCGGGCACCGGCGGTACGATCAAGGCCGAGCCGGACCATTTCATCGTCGAAGAAGTGCCCCTCTATTCGCCGGCCGGTCATGGCGAGCACCTCTTTGTGGCGCTAACCCGCTCCGGCCGTACCACGCGTGAGGTGGTGAGTGACTTGGCCGCCTATCTGCGGGTACGGCCGGAGGACATCGGCTATGCCGGCCTCAAAGACCGGCAGGCGCGTGTGACGCAGGTCTTTTCGCTGCCGCGCGTGCGCCCCGATCAGGCCGAGGCAGCGGCTCGCGCGCTCGACCTGGAGTTCCACTGGGCTGCGCCCCATCCCACCAAGCTGCGGCCCGGTCACCTCTTGGGCAACCGCTTCACCATCACCGTCTTGGCGCCGGAAGCGCCAGATCGGGCGGCGCCCATCCTGGAGGCCCTGCAGCAGCGCGGTTTGCCCAACTTTTTCGGCGCGCAACGCTTCGGCCGCGAGGGCGATAACGCCGAGCGCGGTCTGGCCATCCTCACCGGCCGTCGCCGACCGCCAGGCGAAAAATGGCTGACCCGGTTGCTCATCTCGGCCTATCAGGCGCAGCTATTCAACGACTACCTGACCTTGCGGCTGCAACGCGGGCTGTTCGACCGACTTCTGCCTGGCGACTTGGCCAAAAAGACCGACACCGGCGGCATGTTTCTCGTCACCGATGTCGAAGCCGAACAGCCCCGCTTTGCCCGCGGGGAGATCACCTTCACCGGGCCCATTTTCGGTTATGATATGTGGGCACCGACCGACGCAGCCGCCGCCCTCGAAGCCGAAATCGCCGCTGCGGCCCCGGTCCGCCCCGAAGACTGGCGTCGCTGGCGGGCCGCGGGCAACCGTCGTCCCGGCAAGCTCTTTTTGCAACCCATCGCGCTGACCCACTACCCCGACCGTTTTACCCTGCGTTTCTTCCTGCCCAAAGGCGCTTACGCGACCGTGCTCCTGCGCGAAGTCCTCAAGGCCGAGCCGGGTGCCCTCGATGAGGAAGTCTGACGTATGGCGTTTGCCCTCATCCCGCTGTTTCCGTTGCCCTTGGTGCTGTTCCCCGGCCAGGTGCGCCAACTGCGCATCTTCGAGCCGCGCTACCGCGCCATGCTCCAGGATTGTTTGACCTATCAGATGCCCTTCGGCCTTGTCCTGGCCCGACCGCCCCGGCCCGACGGCGAGGAATCGCTTCCCCACGAGATCGGCACCACGGCCTACATCACCGATGTCGAACGCCTGCAAGACGGCACCTTCGGCATCAACATCCAGGGCGGCGAGCGGTTTCGGATCACCGCCTTCAAGCACGACAAGCCCTATCTCCAGGGGATCGTGGAGCCGATGCCGATGGTGGAGACCGACGACGAGCGGGTTCGCCCTCTCCATCGGCGGTTGAGCGAGCTGTTGCCCACGTATCTCGAGGCCCTAACCCAGGCTTCGGGCTTTCGCTATCAGGTGCACGTCCTACCGGAGGAACCGGAACATTTGGGCTATCTCACCGCCATCGTGTTGCAGACCAACAACGAGACCAAGCAGGAGCTGTTGAGCATCCGTCAGCTCCCGCGCTTTCTGGCCCAGAACATCCGCCTCCTCCGCAGCGAATTGGACCTGATGGAATGGATCATCCGCACCATCGAACAAACCAACGCCACGGGCTTTGGCACCGGCGGATGGATGAATCTCAACTGAGCCGCCAACGGCGGTATGGGTGCGGCCGTGCCCCTTCTGGATACCCATCGGCGCCATCACTATCGCGTTCTCGCCCTCAGCGATCAGGTTGAACCGCGGATTTACGGGCCGCATTTGCGCCGTATCGCTCCCAACGTTGACTTTATCGTCGGTTGTGGTGATTTGCCGTATTACTATCTCGAATACATCGTTTCCATCCTCGATCGGCCTTTACTATACGTCCACGGCAATCACGACCGGCCCGAAGAGCGCAGTGGTGGAGTCATCGTTGCCGAACCACCAGGCGGGATCAACCTCCATCATCGGGTGATTCGGCACGACGGCTTGCTCATCGCCGGTTTGGAAGGCTCCCATCGCTACAACCGCAATCCCCGCTATCAGTACACCCAGCGCGAGATGTGGCTCCTGGTGCTGAGCCTGGTGCCCCGGTTGGTGCACAATCGCCTTCTCTACGGCCGAGCGCTCGATATCCTGGTGACCCACGCGCCGCCCTTCGGCATCCACGATGGCCCCGATATCCCCCACATCGGGTTTCGGGCGTTTCACTTTCTGCTGCGCCGTTTTCCCCCGCGCTACCTGCTGCACGGCCACCAACACGTCTACACCCAAACCGAAACCACCCGCACCCGGCTAGGCATCACCGAAATCATCAACGTGTACCCGTTTCGGGTGCTCGACCTCGACTTTACGCCGCCTCCAGCTCGGCCCTGAGACGTCACCTTGGCGTAGGGAAAGCGTATGTCAGGCGTCCAGTACGTCCGCCAGGACTCTGGTATCTTGGGAGACAAGAGATGGTAATCTCTTCTTCTCCTCCTTTTGATAGAGCGCTCACGGTAGGGCAGCCGTGAGCGCTCGCGCGTCTAGGGGACGAAAGTTGTAACTGCTAGCAGTTGTGCTACATTCATCAAGGTCATGCACGTGCGGCCTCGCGCCTTTTCTTGGGCAAAACGGCGCATCCCCCAATTCGATGGATTACACAACGAGTAGCGCATGGGTCGCGCCGCCGAAGGCGGCGCCACTCATGCGCAGGTTAGCCTGCCGGTTTGCTTTGGATAAACTCTCCACTGGTAACACGGTCATATTCCCAAATGGCCAAATCAACTTCTTGTACGAGCCATCCTAGCTCAGCTGCAAGGCATTTTATCTCACGCAGATACCGTTTATAATCAGAAATCGAGAAAGTCGTCCGCTCTTCGCCGAATACCTGTCTCCATCCACGAAAGTCAATCACAGCGTATTTTTCAGGGAACACCAGTGCAAGAATAGCCGATGCTACAGGCACACCTACTCCACGAATACAGCACAAAAGATCTAGTCGCAACTCAGTTTCATAATCTTCGTCAGGATGAGTTATAGAAAGTGCCGCACCTGTAACCGTTCTTATTACCTCTTCCGTATTAGCCTTTCGTCTTTCTTCCTGCCGTCTATATTGACCGCGTAGTTTCCAGCGTAAAATCTCGTCAAACTCTTCCAATGTCAGATATAGCGGCTGACGTTCGCGGCGCAAGTGCGCGAATTGGTTCTTGAGATGTTCGGTAAGATCGTAGTCGTCGCTTGATGTCCTATGTGAAATGAGTTGGGTTGCTCTAACCATACTCACCGAGTCCTAGATTAGGTAGGCTAACTCACCTTATGCGGTTCGGCATTCCGACGGATTTGGACGATTGTGAGAAAGCGTTCGGAAACGCTCCCGATCGGCTACAGGCCAGAACCGTTGAGTAACCATGCGTCGGGCCAGCAGTTGTCTCACCGCTCACAAGGTGAAAAAAGGTTCGGCTTCATCTCGCAGTGGGCTGTTACTCAAGCCTCCCACCCCCTTGGTCTCCCTCTCTCTCCTGGCCCGACAGCCGGGGAGAGGAACAAAACAGGTCATCGGAGGCGCCCGGTTGGACCTCAGAACGGATGACCTCTGCTTAAGGTGAGTTATACAACGAGATCGATCGCCACCCTGGCCACCGTGGGCGGATGGAGCAACATGTTGGCGTAGGTGGCGTTGGCCATGGGGCAGGCGCATTCGCGGTTGGCGATGCTGCGGCGAAGCGCCTGCATGGCCGGCCCGAACCAGATCGGCCGGATGTCGTAATCGGTCTGGCGCAGGTTGCCCACCGGCTCGGCCCGGATGCAACACGACCAGACATCACCGTTGGGCGCGATGTGGGCGCTGGCCCAGCCGGCATAGCAGTCAATGACCTGGCGCTGCTCGAAAAGGGTGCGCTTGGCGATCTGGTAGTACTGGGCGCGGAAGCCTTGGGTGAAACGGGCGAACCCCCGAGCCGGCGCCTTGCGCGCCTGCTCGCTGAGGAAATCGGCAATCGGCGCATACACCTCCGGCTGCGGGGTGATGCCCCAGCCGACGGTATCAAGCTCGACCCGCTCTTCGGCCACCTCGGTGATGTAGCTGTCGGGTTGCAGGAACTGCAACCCCTCGTAGATGTCCCGAAAACGATGGGCATTGAAGCGGCTGATGACCGTATGCACCGTTATCAGCAGATTCCGATGCCGGTTCTTGAGCGCCTTCAGACCCTCCCAGGTGGCCATGGCCCGCTTCCAGTTGCCCGGCACGCCTCGGATATCGTCGTGTTCCTCGCCCACACCGTCGAGAGACAGGTTGATGCCGAGGGTTGTCTGCGGACACTCGCGGCAGATGCGGTCCGTCTTGGTCAGAATCCGCTCGGTGAGCAGGCCGTTGGTGGGAATGGTGATGTAGCTGGGCCGGCAATGGCGGTAACCGGCGATGACCATGTCATCCAGGTCCTCGCGCAGGAAGGGTTCGCCGCCGGTATAGGTGAGGTATTCGACGCCCGTGCCCAGGCTGGCAAACACCCGCTCCCACTCGGCCACCGTCATGTCGTCGTTGGGCTTGCGCCAGACATCACACGTGCGGCACTTCGAGTTACAGCGGAAGCTGACGGAGATGACGACCGAAAACGGCAGCAGCTTCGGCCAGCCGAAGCGGCGAAAGCTCCAGTAGGCCGGCAAACGGGGCAAAAGGGTGAGAAGCGACACGCGGAGTGGGGAGGGGAATTGGTAATTAGATACTGGGTACTGGGTACTGGATACTAGGTACTGAGTTACCAGTACCCAGTACCCAGTACCCAATTACCAGCATCCAGCTACTAACCGAGGTTGTGGATGTATTGCTGCAGTTGGCGCTGGTTGATCTTGATGTAGCGATCGGGGATGATTTCGGCCATTTCCTCTTCGGTCAGGCGAATGCGCAAGATCTCCAGCGCGTCTTCGGGTGATTCCCCGTAGGCCAGCTTTTGCTTGCCGTTTTTCATCTCGAAAAGGTACATGTAGTGGGGATTGCTGAAGCTGCTCATAGGCCGTTCATAGCGAGAAGAGGATTTTGTGATGCGCTGCCGGTGCTTCTGAAGTAACTACTCAGCCACTGCCTCATGTTCCGGATGGGGCTTTCCTTCCCATCATCGGCCGCTCGCCAACACAACGGACGCAAGACGAAGAAAAGTCGTCCCTCGTCCTCAAGTCCTCACGCCTTGACCAGGGCGCCGCGATAGAGTTCGGCGCCGGCGACGCCGGTCAGGCCGCGGTTGATCTCGGCGTCGTATTTGCCCTTGAGCAGATCGCGGTAGAACTGGTAGTCCACGCCCTTGACCTTCTCATCGTCGGGGAACCGATGGTAGTTGTCCTTGCGCATCAGGCTCTTGCCCTCGGCGATGAGCTGATAACCCAGGGCCGAACCCGGATAGGGCGCGTAGAAGGAGATGGACGGCATGACCCGCTTCATGCGTTTGAGCATCCGCATCGTCTTGAAGGCATCTTCGCGGGTTTCGCCGGGGATGCCGAGCATGATGTTCGACCAGAAGACGGGGGGCTGCTCGCCTTTGGCCTCCAGCTCGTCGCCGATACGGTTGACGAGGTCAATGGTGAAGTAGTTGTCCTCCTCGGTGCATTCCTTGTTGAGCAGTTTGAGGACGCGGTCGCTGCCCGACTCGAAACCGATGGAGATGGTACGCCAGTTCGTCTCTTTGACCAGGGCCTCGAACAAATCGGGCCATTGGCGAACCGTATCGGCGCGGCCGGCGGCCCAGTAAGTCCAGCGCTTCGTCTTGCGCGGGTACTTCTCCAGCCATTCCCGCAGCCACTTGGGGTTCTGGAAGAACATCGAATCGTGGATGACCACCGAGCCGATGCCGTACTTGCGGTCCAGGTAGTTCAGCTCGTCAATGACCTGGTCCACCGGCTTGCGCCCCATGTTGGGGATGTAGGAGTTTTCGTTGCAGAACACGCATTGCCAAGGGCAGACCCGACTCGTGAGGATGGTCGCCACCGGGCCCGGCCCCCAACCGCACGGGGGTTCCAGCGGCCACCGCCACTGCCAGCGCCGTTTGATGCGCCAGCCCACGGGCTTGGGCCACAGTTCACGGTCTATCATGGGCCATTCGGCCATCGAACGGGCGCCCTGGCCCCGGAACACGCGCGGAAAATCGTGGGGGTGCTTCACCAGGTCCACGATGACCTTCTCGCCGGGGCCGATGCAGATGCGGTCGAACTCCTCGACGGATTCCATCTCGTCGGGCGCGACGGTGGCGTGCATACCGCCGGTGAGAACCAAGCCGTGGGGATTGACCTCTTTGAACAGTTTGGCGCCCTTGAGGGCCATGGGGTAGGTGTAGCTGCGCACGTTCATGATGAGCATGTCGTAGCCCACCAGCTGCGGCCGCAGCTGCTCCCACGAGGTCACGGCCCGGGTCGAGGCGATGTCCGTCTGAATGCCGGCTTGGTGGAGGATGGTGCGCAGCAGGCCCAGGCCGTGGTCCTGCCACTGCTCATGGGGCCCGTTGGGATGGACGAGGTCGCCCAAATCGCCCAGGTCGAGCCAGAGGATGTTGGATTGACGCCGACGGCGGGAAAAGAAAGGCATGGCCGGTCTCCCTTACAACATGCGTTGGATCAGCCCTTTCACGCTCGTCACCGGCTCTTCCGGTCGCACACGGGAAGGCGCCAACTGTTTGCTGTTGCCGATGAAAAAGCGCCGGGCGTTGGCCAGGGTATGGGGCAGATCGAGCCAGAAACTCTTCTTGGACATCTTCTCCCACACCCGCTTGGGACGGTACAGATAGAAACGGCGATAGGCCTCGCGCCATTTGCGCACGACCAGGTCGGGATCATAGGAGCCATCGTGCATGGTGAAACGGGCCTTTTGCTCGTGGATGGCGTAATCGGGCCATTCGTGGGCGAAAATCTCGCCACCTTCCCTAATCATATCCCACATCTTGGTGCCAGGGAACGGCGCGGCCAGCATGAAATTGGCCAGGTCGGGGTCGAGTTCCAGGGCCAGGCGGATGGTCTTCTCCATGGTCTCCTCGGTTTCTTTGGGCATGCCGAAGATGAAAAAGCCCATCGTCTGCAGGCCGGCGGCCTTGGCCCAGCGGAAAGCATCGCGCACTTGGTCGAGGGTCTGGCTTTTGCGGATGATGTTGCGCAGCATCCAGGGGTCGCCGTTTTCGACGCCAAAGCCCACCCGCTTGGCCCCGGCCGCTTTCATCAGGTGGAACAGCTCGGGGTCGGTGTGGTTGACCTTCATCCCGTGCACCGTCACCCAAGGGACCGTGTTCAACCCCTCCTCGATCAGCCGCCGGCAGAGCTCCTTGGCCCGCGGCAACTTCAGGTTCCAGATGTCATCGGTGACGCCGATCTCGGTGGCGCCCAAGTCCTGGACCAGCCAGCGCCACTCCTTGATGACGTTTTCGACGCTGCGACCCCGCCAGGTATCGCCGGTCACCGGTTTGGAACAGAACGTGCACTTGTAGGGGCAGCCGCGGCTGGTGATGATGGTGAAGGAACGGGCGTGCGGGTCCAGCCCATCGGTCAGCGGCTGCAGGTTCGTGTACTTGTCAATCTTGAAGAGGTCGTGGGCCGGGAAGGGGAGCTTATCCAGGTCCTCGATCATGGGCGAGATCGGCGAAACGACGATCTCATCGCCATGACGGAAGTTGAGACCGGGGATATCGCAGTCCTCCGGCTTCCGGCCTCGCTCCAGGGCCTCCACGAAGGCCACGATACCCTCCTCGGCCTCGCCCTTGAAGGTGTAATCCACGTAAGGATGTTCGGGGCCGAGGGATTCGGCGGGCATGATGGTCAGGTGCGGGCCGCCCAGGATGGTGACCAGGCCATACTTCTTGGCCGTGGCGGCCATGGCCCAAGCATCGCCGATGAGAGGCGTGGCCGCGGTGATGCCGATCACCCGGAAGGGTTTACCGGCTGCTTCGGCCTGCTCGATGTAATACTCCACGGGCAGGTCCTCGATGGCCGCATCGTAGATGAGAACATCATGACCCGCCTCGCGCAAGACGGCGGCGAGATAGCCCAGACAGGGGGATATGCTTGCGCTCGGACCAGACTTTGGCTTCGGGACTGGCAAGGATAACGCGCATAGGAGGAAAGCGGGAGAGCAAGAGAGGGGAAGAAGGAGAGAGGGAGCGGGAGGGCTGTAACGGCGTGAGGCCGTTTATCCCCTGCCGATAGCGGCCATTATAGAGGCCGGGCCGAGGAAGGTCAAATTTTTATGAAGGGATTCATAAAAATTAGCTGGCCCCGTCCCGGCAAGCGGCCGAGAGCAAGGACGGAAGACGAAGGACGAAAGACGAATCATCTTCGTCCTTCAAGCGACCCTGGTCGCAACAGAAGACAGATAACGGAAGTCGCCCTTTTAGACGTCGGAGGCGCCTCTGGGGTTGCCTCTCCGACGCTTTGGTGGTGCGACAAAGGCCGATTCATCCCCGGCTCGGCCCATCGTTCTCCTGCGCGGCAGTTTTCAATTTTGAAGTACTAGACTCAATAAATTTGAAATTAACTTTGAAAAAATAAAGTTTTTCACTTGACAAAGTCAATTTTCTTGATTATACTCCTAGTGCAACCCTGCGGTCTGTAACCTTCCCTATCTCAGATGGGACTCCCGTTTCCCCGACGCCATGCTCACCCTTCCGGCCCGTTGTCCTTTTTGCGGTGATGCTTTGGTCATCACCGAACTCTACTGTCGCCAATGCGATGTCACCACGCGCGGCCGCTTTGCGCCCGGCCCCGTGGCCGAATTCGACGAAGCCCAATTGCCCGTGTTGCGCCGTTTTGCCCGGCTCTCGCCCGAACAACTCCGGTTCCTCGAGGCCTTCGTGCGTTGCGAGGGCCGACTCAACCGGTTGCAGGAAGAGATCGGGCTTTCCTACCCCACGTTGCGCAGTCGGTTGCACGAGATCCTGGAAACCCTGGGCTATCTCCCCACGGAAACGGAGAAAACCCGCGCCCAGGAACGCCGTCGCATCCTGGACGACCTGGCCGCCGGCGCCATCACCGCGGCCGAAGCCGCCGAGCTCTTGCGGGCCACACGCGCCTGAAAACACCCTTTGGGAGATTCTGCCATGCACGAAGAACGCTTACGCATTCTGCAGCTCGTGCGCGACGTCCGGCTGAGTCCGGCCGAAGCCGCCGAGCTGCTGGCCGCCCTCGGCCCCGAACCCCGATCGCCCTCCCAACCGGAGACGCCTCCCCCCTCTTCCCGCGAATCCCGTCGGCTCCACCTGCGCGTGACCGACACGGCCGGCGGGCGCACCCGTGTCCATCTCACCCTACCCCTCGATTGGCTCGATCTGGGCCTTCGCTGGGGCGGGTTGAACGACACGCAACGGGCGCAGGTACGCACGGCGCTGTTGACGATACCCGGAGACAAACTGCTCGATGTCGAAGACGCCGAAAGCGGGGAACGGGTCGAGATTTTGGTGGAGTGACGCCATGAACGCTCTCACCTTTAGTCCGTCGCACGTCGTGGTGTTGCATGTGCACCACGGCGATGTGGTCGCCCGTGGAGAGGCCGATACCCACGAGGGGCGTTTGCTGGCTGCGCTGGTCGAACCGGGCATCCGCACGGAACCGGACGCTACCCACATCCACACCACCGGCGACGTCGGCCTACGCTTGCCGGCGGGCTGCACCTTGCGGATTGAAGGCGAAGTCGGCGATGCCATCATCCGCCATCTGGGCGCTGTGACGCTGGCGGGCTGCCGGGGCGATCTGGCGGCCAGCGATCTGCAGGCGCTGACGGTGACCGACGCCGTGGAGGGCGATGTCGCCCTGCGCCGTATCGAGGGCTCCGTTCGGTTAGCACGGGTGGAGGGCGACCTGGCCGTAGCCGCGGCGGCCGAGGTTCAGGTCGGCGACGTGGGGGGCGAGGCACACCTGCAAACGC
>JAOADB010000094.1 GCA_026417535.1 Caldilineales bacterium | reverse complement strand
CCACGATGGTGATGGTACACTCTCCCCGTCGGCACATCCCCAGCAGTCGGTCACGGTCGAGGCCGCTATCCGTCACCAGACGGTCAATCTGATTGGGTTCGGCGAACCGATAGGTCGCGATCTTGCCGAATTTCGTGTGGTCCACCAGGGCAATGACCTCGCGCGCGAGCTTGATCATCTCCGCCTTAGAGGTGGCTTCGTCCACGGCGATTTCGGTCAGTCCCTGGTCAGGAGTAAAGCCGGCAGCCGAGATGAAACACTTGGACGCGTAAAAATGGTTGAGGAGATCGGGATTGATCCGACCGACTACGGTCAAACCCCCGGCGCGGACCTCGTTGGCCGCCAGGATGACCTTGTTCGTGGGGTTTTGGGCCAGCAACAGGGCCGTATACAGCCCATTGGTGACCACAGTGAGATGGCGACGTTCCTGGAGAAAGGTCGCCATGTAATAGACCGTCGTGCTGGCGTCGAGCACGATGGCATCCCCGTCCTGTACCAGACCGGCGGCCCAGGCGCCGATGCGTTTCTTCTCCTCCACTTGGGCCTGTAAACGGGTGTTGAAAGCTTTGGGCGGGGCCATGCTACCCGGTATGCGGTGCCCATCGCCCGGCACAGCCCCGCCCCGCACCCGCCGCAACTTCCCCTCGGCCTCCATGGCCTTGAGGTCATTGCGGATGGTGTTCTCCGAAACCTCCAGCCGCGCGGCCAGGTCCTCGATGCTGGCTTCCCCCATTTGCTCGAGAAGTGTGAGAATGGCCTGGCGTCGTTTGTAGATTTCCATGGTCACATCGGGGTATCCGAAGAGGCGGCCAATGGTGCTGGCAACGTTGCCGGAGTGGTTGCGATTTGGAGAAGGTTGGAATTTTTTGTAAAAGTCTGTGTAACTTTGTAAAAAGATGATAAATTAACGGGCAAGGATTGTCAAATCTTGGAGATAGGCCCCGGTCGGCAGCGCCCGGGCCCAAACCGGGGCATGATCGGCGGCTTCTGCCGTTCGATCGGGCTGCTGCCGGCCGGCTTTCATCCTTTCTCACTTGCATGCAACCGCTTGCAGATGGCCTCACCTCATGGCCGGCCCGCTTATCCCCCAACGGCTGTTTCCCGCCGTACCCCTTCAGCCGCCGTGAGCACCTCGCGCACGGTGAGGAAGAAAATTTAAGGTTTCTCGTCCCGCATGGGTCGTTCTTTCCCGGTCTCCGCCCAGGGATAAAACGAACGACGAATGACGAACGACGAAAAGTAACGATTCAGGCCGATGACGATGATGGCTCCGGTTCCGACAGGGTTCCATCCCAGGCAGACGAAAGACGAAGGACGCCTTTTCTTCGTCGTTCGTCCTTCGTCTTCCGTCTTTCCGAGATACGGCAGGGCAGGGAACGGGGTCATTCCAAACATCGGCTGAAGAACGACCGAGATGGAAAAGCAGTGGGACCGAACGGTTACTCCGCCTGCTCTTCGGCTGCCTATTCCGGCCAGAGGTCTTCCAGGTGCCTACGCCCAACCTCCAGCGCCTGGCGCTCCAGAAATCGCTTGACGGCCGGCCAGGAGACGGGCCGGATCATCTGCGGCATGGGCGTTGCTTCGGCCTCGGAGAAATACGTCAGGGCACGCACGGCGCTCACGGGAAAAGTACGCACCCGCGCGTACTTGACAGCAGCCACTTCAAACAGGCGTTCTAGCGGGCTTTCCTGGAGGATGAAATAGAGATCGAGGTAATCCTTGCGCGTTCCACGGCCGATGATGGCAGCCAATTTCATGGCTCCGATCTCTTCTATCGTGGCCACCGGCACGTCCTCGACCAACATGGGCTCCTGTACCAACGGATAGAGGGCCAGGTTGAAAAAGCTGATGCCAACTCCACGCCAGGTTGCTACGAACGACCGATCCTGGTCAACGCTGATGGTAAGGGAAGGGTCATCGAAGGCCAGACGGAGTATGGCCCGTTCCTCTGGCCCCGTGGCGTCGAGAGCAGGGGAAAAGAAATCGAGATCAACCGAGAAGCGATGGCCGAGGTGGAGCGCCAAACCGGTGCCCCCGGCCAGGTAGTAGCGACCGATGAAGGGCAGGCGGGCAGCCACGGCAAAGGCCTGCCGGGTTTCCGGGGTCAGCGCCTCCCAGTGAGGGTTCAAAACGGCCATAGTTGCCTGGCCTCGGCGGCGAAAGGCGAACGACGCCAGCGCCGCAGCCCCAACAGCTTGCGCCAGTAGGTGAAAGTCGGGGGCGAGAGCAGTCGTTCGCCATGACGACGAACGAACTCGCGAATCCGCTCACGGCCATAGGTGGCCGCCAACCAGCGAATCTCTTCCCAGGTCCCGTATTCCAGGGTGCGTTGGATGATCAGGTCGGCATCCCGTTCGAGGTCAAGACCCTCCGGATCGTACTCCTGGAAATGCGGCCACAGGCCGATGGGAATGCTTGTCATGGGCTAACCTGACGTAACGATTCAGGCCGATGACGATGATGGCTCCGGTTCCGACAGGGTTCCATCCCAGGCAGACGAAAGACGAAGGACGCCTTTTCTTCGTCGTTCGTCCTTCGTCTTCCGTCTTTCCGAGATACGGCAGGGCAGGAAGCGAGGCCATCCCAAACATCGGCTGAGGAACGACCGGACACGATTATAGCACCGGCACCCTGGCTGCCCAAGGCCTGCGATGAATAGAACAGAAGACGACAGATGAAGGACGGAGGCTTTCGGCATCCGTCCTCGTCCGTCGTTCCGGTTTTTCAGCCCTGCAGCGAGGTGGAAACCCCTTTGCCTCACCCGCCGCTCAGTGCAGGCCGGCAGACGCCGGCAGTCCCGTCCCCGACACGGCCATGGCGTTGGTCGCCGTCGCCGTGAAGATCAAACAGGTCGCGCAGGCGGCTGGTAACGCCCCTTCTGCCTCCGCACGCGCCAACCAGCACGGCCCGTCCGGTTGCCGATAGGCCGGGCATTGCTCACGGCGGGCCGGATCGCACCCCCGCAGCTGCCAACAGGGCAGCCCGAACACATCCACGGCGCTGGCCGGGCCTGTCGCCCAAACCGCGGGCATGCCCACCGGCCAGGCCGCCGGCAACGGTTCCGGCGTCACCTCTGGCCGTTGTCGGCGAGCTTCGGCCTCCCAGCGGGCGTCCAACCGCCGCAACCCGTAGCCCAGGGCCAACACGAGCGCCAGGGGCAAACCCAGCCGCAACAGGAACATACCGATGATGACCAGGATATCCATCAGGACTTCCATCGCGCACCTCCTTGGTAGCGCAAGATGGCATCTTGCGCTACGAAACTACGAAACGTGTGCGGTCTTGCTGTCGAAAATAACCAGCAGGCGGATGCCCACGTACCAGGCCAGAGCCGCAGCCGCCAGGATGCCCAGGGTGGAAAACCACTCCAGCGGGTGTGGCCAGTAGGTGCCGCCCTGAGGGGGCGTTTGGGCAAACCAGGTGGCATTGAAACGATTGGCGCCGACGCCGAAAATGACCAGGAGAGGCGCCAACCAGGTGGTCAACGGCCACCGCCGCCAGCGCGGCCATAGCCACAGCAGCAAGGGGACGATCACGCCGAGGCCCACCTCGGCCCACCACAGCCGGGCCATGGCCTGATCCGGTCGCAGCAGCGGCCACTTGCCCGCCACCACGACCTCACCGACCCGCAGCGCCAGATAGAAAGCGCCGACGATGGCCATCCCCTTCGCCAGCCCGGCCACCACCTCCGGCTTCTCGCGACGACCGGCCACGCGCACGGCCGCCCGATAGCTCAGCAGACCCACGGCAAAACCGGCCAGGATGGACGACACGTAGAACAACGGCGGCAGCAGCGGCGTGTACCAGAGGGGATGCAGGCGGTGGGGCATGTTCAGATAGAGGGTGCCCAGGGTGGACTGGTGCAGGGTCGAGAGGGTGACGCCGATGACGGTGATGGGCGTGATCAGCTTGAAGAACCAGCGCACCGGCCGAGTCCAGCCCAGGCGCTCGCACAGGTAGGGGCTGGTCTCGATCAGCAGAACGGTCGTGTAGAGCAGCACACACCAGCTGATCTCGAAGAGGGGCGAATGCACATTCCAAAACAGGATGAAGTGGTAGAAGCGGTCGGGCCGCCCCAGATCGAGCACGAGCAACAGCAAGACCGACACGTAGCCCATCAACCCGGTCAGGATGGCGGGGCGCACAGCCTCATGCAACGAGTGGATATGGAGGATGTGCCCCACGGCCGCCATCGTAAACCCGGCGCCGGAGAGGGCAATGAGCAGAAAGTCAAAGCCGATCCACAGGCCCCAGGGATAGGCATCGCTCAGTCCGGTGGTCGGTCCCAAGCCCAGGACGAGCCGCGCCAGCCCGGCCAAGACGCCCAACAACGTCAGAAAGGCCAGGGAGACCAGCAAGGGCCAATCACGGCCGAACAAAAAGGCCGGAACAGCACGGCGGAGGGTGGTCATGGCGGTGATCATAGGGCCTCCTCAATGGTGGTTTGCCGCAGTCCGACGCTTCATGACGAAGTGCAGAGCGGTGGCCAACGTGGCGACGGTGAAGGCAACGGTCGGCGTCTGCTTCATGACGGCTTCGGCCACCTCGGGCACAGCCGCATCGGGCAACGCCGGGAAGCCCAAATCGGCAAAAGGTACGCTCGACAGATACAGCACCGAGGTGCCGCCCGCTTCGTGTTCACCGTAGATGTGCGCCACATAGCGGTCCGGATTCGAGCGGATGCGCGCCCGCGCCTGTCGCAACAGGTCGCGGCGCCGGCCGAATTGCAGGGCGCCGGTCGGGCAGGCATCCACACAGGCCGGTTTTTCGTTCTCGGCCAGCCGCTCGCGGCATAGCTCGCACTTGTGGATCAAACCCAGCGGGTTCTGCCAGTCATAGGTGGGCACCCCGAAGGGGCAGGCATACTGGCAATAGCGGCAACCGATACACTTGGCGGCATCGTACACCACCGGACCTTCGGCCGTCTTGCGCAGGGCGCCCACCGTGCAGGCCGAAGCGCAGGCAGGATGCAGGCAATGCATGCACTGGCGTTTCACAAAGACACTCGCAGCATCGGCGCTGTCACCAGCGACCTTGTATTCGGCGACAAAGGAATAGGCGCCGCTATCGAGTCCGGTGGGAACCTGTTCGGGATTGGGCAACCGGTTGGCCGTCTTACAGGCCAGGGCGCACCGGTTGCAACCCGTGCAACGGGTCAGGTCAACGAGGACGGCCCAAGCGTAATCGCTTTCCGGCCCGCGGGTGGCCGCAGCGACCCGACGATCGGTCGCCAGCCGTTCCAGCCCCAGCCAGACCAGGGCGCCGCCCACCCATTGCAAAAACCGCCGACGATGGCAAGAGAAAGGAGCGCTCATGGACGACGGCCTCCGCGTGTAAAGGCAAGGATGGTCAGGACGAAGACAACACCCAGCAGACCTCCCAAGCCCAGGCCGAGGCCCAGGCTGACGACGACCAGCCCTTTGAGGGAACGGTTTTCCCGTTCCAGAGCCTGGACCCGCTGCCCCAAATCGGCGCTCGTCGTCCGCAAGGCCGCCAGCTGCTGTTGCGCCTCTTTGCTGGCCACGCCCAATTGCTCGTGAATGGTTTGGGCATGACAGCCGATGCAGGCCTTGGCGTCAATCACGGTGAACTGATGGCCGAGATGGGACGCGCCATAGGGCCGGGAGGCATGGCAATCCACGCAGGTCACACCGCTGGTGTAGTGGGCCGTGTGGGTGAAGCTGTGGATGTGCTCAGAATGACAGGACCCGCACAGGATTTGCGTGCTCAGTCGGGTGTCCTGGGAATGGGAGACGTGACAGCTCGTGCAGGCGACACGGTGTTGGGCATGACGGCTATTCTGCCATTCGGCCGTCGTGTCGGTATGGCAGTCCATACACACCTCGGCCCCAGCGCTGAGCGGCATCACGTCCTGGTCGGGATGGCCGGGCACATAGGCGCCGTGACAGCTTTCGCAGGTCACGTGGTTCTGAGCGTGAACCGATTGCCGCCACGACTCCGTCTCCGACCAGTGGCATTGCCGACACACCTCGCTTTCGGGCTGCCCCGAGCCGGCCAAGGCGACGGGACCGAAGCACAAAACGGTCAGCGCCAGGGCGCTCAGACCGGCTACAAACGTGCGGACGGCGCAGTGGGAAAGGGATAGGCGGGACATGCCGAACCTCCGGGCAAAGGGAGTGCGATGAACGCCCCGATTCAGGGCGTGTCGGGCAAGAGGCGACGCAGGCCCCGGCTCAGCAGCACCAGCAGCAGTGCAGGCACGGCCAGACGCAGGAGCATGTAGCTCATCAGGATGAGGAATCCGCCGAAATCGATGAACATGGGGGCCTCCTTGCAGACCACAGACGGGGTACACGACCGTATTTCTGCTTTCAGTGTGACAGCTCAGGCCGCGGCCGACAATCGGGCATCCTCCCCAATCGGCCTCCCATTTCGGCGTCCCTCTCTGTGGAGTTTTTTCCCCATCACCCCGACTCGTTCACCCCATCACGGCATGCGGTATTCTCCCCATTCCGCTCTCGATGGCCTGCGGAGGGTTCACCCCGGTCGTCCGGGAGGTGGTTGGCGATGCCCCATGAGCCGGTCGGGGTAATCGCCCATGATCATGTCCACGCCCATGGCGCGCAGCCGCGCCGCGGTCTCGGCGTCGTTGACAGTCCAGGTGTGGACGCGGCGGCCCTGGGCGTGGGCGCGGGCGACGAATGCGGGCGTCACCAGGGTGTATTCGGGATGGAGCGCCTCGACCCGTGCCCGTCGGCGCCACCAATCCGCCCGCAGATACCAGGGCGAAAACGAACCCCACAGCGCGCCCAGGGTGATGCGCGGCTCCTGACGGCGCACGGCCCACAGGACGCGCGGGTTGAAAGACGAAATCATGGCCCGGTCGAACAGGTTGAACCGCCGGAACAGGGCCACGGCCAGGGTCTCCACGCCGTCCAGCCGGGGCGAATCGTTCACCAGCTCGAAGTTCAGCAGCAGTCGATCCCCAACGGCCTCGACCACCTCCTCGGGCGCCGAGGCCACGAACTTCGGGTTGCCAAGCCGCCCCTTCAGCCCGCCGATATCCTTGTCGAGCTTCTCCAACGTCTTGGAAAGGCGCGCCTTTTCAGAGGCGAAGTCGATCACGCCCTGAAGCGGAAGGGCGAAGGCGCCGCCCGGCACGGGGATCGTGACCGAACCCTTCGGCGCGGCGCCCTCGGCCAGCCCGTCGATCCGGGCGAGGCGGTCAATGATGGCGCGGTTGCGCGCGAGAGCCTCGCGGCCGCGGTCGTCGAGTGCGGTGAGGAC
>JAOADB010000093.1 GCA_026417535.1 Caldilineales bacterium | reverse complement strand
AGATGTGTATAAGAGACAGGATGGGGATGATGCCGGCGTAGTTCTGGTCGTTCTGGCGGGGGCCGTAGTTGTTGAACGGCCGGACGATGGTCGCATCGAGGCCGAAGCTGTGCTGATAGCTCTGGACGAGCAGGTCGGCAGCCGCTTTGGCGGCGGCGTAGGGCGTGCGCGGCAGCAGCGGATGCGATTCGTCCATGGGCACATAGGCGGCCGTGCCGTACACCTCGGAACTGGAACAGTGGATGAGGGTGCGATACAGGCCGCGGCGGCCCAGTTCGCACAGGGTAGCGGCCATATCGTAGATGGCGCGGGCGCTCCACTTCGGCCGGACGAGCGAGGCCGGCAACGGGATGGTGGCCAGGTCGAAGACGATCTCCGTTTCCTCGCGACGGAGGATGGCGGCCATTGCGCGAGCCTGGCGCACGTCCACCGGATAAAACTTGAGGCCGGGAAAGGCCTGGCGGGCCTGGTCGAGATTGGCCTCGCGGCCCAACCACAGGTTATCCACCACCACCAGGTTGCCCGGCGCCTCGCGGACGAGCCGATCCACGAGGTGGCTGCCGATGAAACCGGCGCCGCCGGTGACGAGGAGCGATTTACCGGCCAGGGTCATGGCTTCCCGGCAGACGAATCGGCGCCAACACAGGCCGATAGGGCGGCAGCGTGATCATCCGGTGCTCATGACCGGCCTGGAGGATTTGCTCGGCCAGAAACACGGCTCGCAGCCCCTCTTCGCCGTTCACCAGGCCGTTGGAGCCGTGCAGGGCAGCATCCACAAAGGCCTCCAGCTCGGCCCGCAACGGCTCGACCCGTTCCAGCTCGTACTTGATGACGCTGCCCTCGCTGGGTCCGCTGGCGGCCAGACTCTCCCAACGGTCCATGGCCGAACGATTCTCGTAGAACCAGAGCTCCTGGGTCAGATAGTTCACCAGAAACATGCCGTGTTCGCCGAGGACCGAAAGCTGGCGGATTTTGGTGGGCGTCAGCCAGTTGATATCGAGCATGCCGACGATGCCATCGTCGAAGCGGACGATGGCCGAGAGCAGGTCTTCGTGGCCGTTGTGATTGTCCACACACATCACCTCGGCGGCGATGCTGCGGATGCCGGTGCCGGTCAGGTACTCCATGATGTTCAGCTCGTGGGTGGCCAGGTCGAACACCACGCCGACATCCTGAACGCGCGGGGGGAAAGGCCCGATGCGCCGAGCGTGAATCTGGTAGATACGGCCGAGCTGGCCGTTATCCAGCCGTTGTTTGAGCGCGATCACGGCGGGGTTGTAGCGTTCGATATGACCGACGGCCAGAACGACGCCGTAGCGCAGGCTGGCCTCGATCATGACACGGGCGTTCGCCACCGAGTCGGCCAGGGGCTTCTCGACAAAGGTGTGGATGCCTCGGGCCATCGTCTCCAGCGCCGCCTGGCAGTGCAAATGGGTGGGCAGGGCGATGCTGATGACGTCAATGGCCTCGCGCGCGAGCATTTCGCGGTAATCGCTGTAGGCATTGGCTTTGTAGGTGCGGGCAATGCGATCGCAGACAACGGGGTCAATATCGGCCACCGCCACCAGATTGGTCGTGGGCATACGGGCAAACACACGGGCGTGGTTGGCTCCCATAGCGCCGACACCGATGACGGCGGCATTAAGCGTCCTTGTCACGGGTTACCTCGAGAGGTGAGAAATGGCAGCAAACGTGCCGATCGCCCGTCGAGCGGCGGACTCCCTTGACCGGGATCGCTCCGCCTGTCAACGGTGACGATCCCGCATTTTCGCCGTTTTTGTGAGTAAGGTCAAAAACGATCCGGCGCGCGAAAAGGGAAAGTTGAGGGGAGTTTGGGAAGCTGGGGGAGCTTAGGGGAGCTAAGCTGGGGGAGCTTTCCATCCATCGTCCATCGTCGATTATCTAACCATCCTCGGATGAAACCGACGTGAAAACGGGGAGGCGGATGGATGAAGGTTTTGCAAGCCCGGACCCCGGCGAATGGTGGATTCCGGCGCCGGCTGGATGGGTTTCCCGGCTTCGGCCCAAGGAAGGGACGAAGGACGAACGACGGAGGGTTTCGTCTTCCGTCATCCGTCCTTCGCCCTCTCAATCGGCAAAACGATTCGGCTCGCGCAGATGGGGCGGCAAGGGCACGATGCGGGCCGGCGCGCCGATGGCCAGGCTCCAGGGCGGCACATCGCGCGTCACCACGCTGCCGGCCGCCACCATCGCCCCCTCGCCGATGTGAACCCCCGGCAGCAGCGTGGCGTTGGCGCCGATGGTCACGTGGTCGGCCAGGGTAGGGCCTTGCAGGCGGTAGGATTGGCGTTGCCGCAGCGGATACTTGTCGTTCGTGAACACGGCCGCCGGGCCGATGAACACGTAGTTGCCGATGGTCGTGTGGGTGGGGATGTACACCCGGCTTTGGATGCTGACATGGTGGCCGATGGTCACGTGGCCGTCAATAATCGTGGCCGTGCCCACCAGCACCCGGTCGCCGATGACCGTATGCTCGCGGATGAGGGCATGGTGGCCGCTGCGGAAGCGGTTGCCGATGACGACATCGCCGTAGATGACGGTAAAAGCGCGGACGATGCAATCGTCGCCCAGGCGGGCGGGTGCGCAATCGGGCCGATACATCAGGCCGACAATCGCCTGAGGCTGGATGGTGCACCGCGCACCCAAAATGGCGTGATGGAGTTCGGACATGGTGATGGATGATGGACGATGGGTGGACGATGGGTGGACGATGGACGATGGACGATGGATGGAAAGCTCCTCTAAGCTCCCTCAAGCAAGCTCCTCCAAGCTCCCCTGAATAAGTCAACCGAGACCGTAGGCGGCGAAGAGGGCCGGGGCTATCGCCGACCAGGTGAATCGTTCGGCCGTGCGCCGACCGGCGGCAGACAGCGAGGCCGCCAGGGTCGGATCGGCCAGCAGACGCAAGACGGCGGCGGCGAGGGCCGCCACATCGCCCACCGGCGCCAGCAGTCCGTTTTCGCCGTCGGCGATCAGGTCAGGGATGGCGCCGGCCGCCGTGCTCACGATCGGCAAGCCGCAAGCGCCGGCTTCGATCAGGCTCAGGGGCAGGTTGTCCACCGACGAGGTGTTCAAAAACAGGTCGGCCGCATCGTACACGGCCGGCAACGCCTCCGGCGGCAGTCGTCCCGGCAGGGATACCCCGCGCAGCTTCCGCTCGGCCACGGCCTGCCGCAGAGCCGGCATGAGCGAACCATCCCCCACCATCGTCAGCGTGGCTTCGGGATGATGCGCCTGCACCCGCGCGAGCACGTCCAAGGCGTCGCCGGGCCGATAGACCGGCTCGAACTGACGCACCCACACCAACCGCGGCCGCAATCGAGAGCGCCACCGAAACGGGAACCGCTCCACCGACACGATGTTGGGCACGAGGCGGGTCAAGATGCCGTGGTCGGCGAAGAGCCGGGCCTGGGTGGGCGTGAGTGTCAACACGGCATCGTAGCGACGTAGAACCGGCCGCGCCAGCCAACCCCAGCGGGCCAGGAAGGCCGGGGCCTCGCCGCCGTGATAGGTGAGCACCCGCCGACGCCCGCGACCGACCGCCAGCAACGCTACGACCGCCGGCATGAACCCCCACCACGAGGCCGCGTGCACGTGCAGGACGCGCCAGCACCGACGGGTGCAACGGATGCGCCGCGCCAGCGCCCACATCTGGACAAGCGGGAACAGCCGGCGTCGCCAACCGCGACGCCAGGCGGGCAGGTCGGTGTTGATCCGGGTCACCGACAGACCGGCCTCTGTCAGATGCGCGGCCAGGGTCGCACATTGCACCGATACCCCGCCCGGCCGCGGAGGAAACGGCCCCACCACGGCCACCCCCACCCGTCCGGAACCGCTCACGAGGACGCTCCCGGACGGTCCGGCAAGGCCACCGTGGCCGCGGTCGCCGTGGTCTCGATGACCTCGGAGATGAAGAAACGCCGTTTCCCAGCCGGCGTCGTGGGAATCTCGTCCACGAACTCCAGGGTGAACCGGTTGTTGGGCCCCAGATACCCGCGGAAGGTCTCCAGGATGCGCCGATGGTCGGCCTCGCTGAAGGTCTCGTCCACCACGAGCCGGATGAGCACATCGTCCACCCGGCGCTGGATGACCTGAAAGGCCTTGACCGCCGGTATTTTGGCAAAAAAGGCCGTAAACTGGTGCACGGTCAGCCAGTGACGGTCCGCGGTGAGGAACAGGTCGGTCAGCCGGCCCTCCAGCCGGGAAAGCCGCGGCAGGCCGCGGCCGCACGGGCAGGGACTGAGGTTGAGCGCGCCCACGTCGTGGATGTTGTAGCGAATGAACGGCGTGGCCGTGGCCTCCAGATTGGTCAGGACGATCTCGCCCAGCTCGCCCTCCGGCACCCGTCGGCCGTCGCGCACGATCTCGACGATGTAGGTCTCGGCGTTGATGTGCAGTCCCTGATGGTGTTCGCACTCGCAGGCGATCTGCATTCCATCGCCGCCGTACTCGTTGTACACCCGCCCCGGCGCAAAGGCCTCCTCGATGGTGCGGCGCATGTCCTCGCTCAGGGTCTCGCCCGTGGTCAGGATGGCCGGGATGGGCACCCGCAGGCCCTCCCGCCGCATGAAACAGGCCAGGTAATAGACCGTAGAGGCATAGGAACGGAACAGGACGGGCCGATAGCGGTCGAGCTGGCGCACGTACTCGGCCAGGATCTCATCGGTCATCTGCTGGGCCGAAAGCCAGCGATGGCGCAACATGACCCATTCCAGCTTCTCCAGCACGGGAATCCCCCGCAGTCCCCGGTTGCCGGCCAATTGGAAGGTGAAATAGGGGTCGCCGAAGCGGTAACCCACCATCTCCCACCAGCGGAACAGACCGGCCCACTTCTTGGCCTTTTGCGTTTTCGTCGTCCAGTAGTGCAGGCGTTCGGCCGTGGAACCGCTGGACGAAGCCGGAATGAGCTGTGCGGTCGGCAACGAATGGTCACGCAGGGCCTCGCGGTAGTTGGCCGTGATGACGTGTTTGTCCACGATGGGCAACAGCTCCAGGTCATCGGTGGTGCGGATATCCTCCGGCCGCAGCCCGCGGGCATCCATGACCTCGCGGTAAAAGGGCACATGCTCGTACACGTGGGCGATTAGCCGCCGCAGCTTGGCATTCTGCAACGCGCGCAGCTGCTCCAGCGACCACCACTGCGAGGCCTCCAGCTGCCGCAGATAGGGCCACACCGCCTGATAACCGGCCAGCCGGGCGCCAAGAGGCAAGGCCACCGTGCGCAGAAACCGATGGTACAAACCCATCACGACACCTCGACAAGCGCCTGGGCATGGCTCACGGCCGCAGCCATGAGCGCCCAGAAGACGATGTTCGTGTAAATGGCGAAATAGCTATCGAACCCGGCCGTCGCCACGAGATAGGCGCAGGCCGCGCTCCAGGCCGCAGCCAGAAACGAAGGCGCCGGCAGCCCGCGCCGCCGATAGCGGCGGCCGACCTGCCACAGAGTCCAGATTAGGGCGCCGACCAGGAGCAAATAGCCGCCCAGGAGCAGATAGCCGCCGGACACGAGGAAGTTGAGATACGTGTTGTGGGTGGTCGGCAGGATGTGGATGTTGGCGCCGGGCCGAAAACCGCTTTGGGCGGCCAGACGACCGAAACTCCCCCACCCGACGCCTAGGATCGGCTCCTGCCGATGGAGGCGCAACCCCATCTCCAACGCCTGCAGGCGGTAATCCACCGGGCTGGCTGCGGTCAGCCGACGGCCGGCCGCCGTTTGTTGGAGGCCGCCCCAGACCAGCGCCAGGGCCAATCCCGCCACGACCAACAGCGGCAACACCCGCCGTCGCCAGCGGGGCGAGAGGACGGCCATGACCACCAAGGCCAGCAACCCGGCCAGCCAGCCGGAGCGGTTATAGGTCAGATAGATGGCAAGCAGATAGAGGACCACCAGGCCGCCGAAGAGCGCCCGCTCTCGCCACGACCCGGCGCGATCCAGGCCGTCGAGGGCAAAGGGCACGACGAGGGCCAGGGTAACGGCGATATAGGCCGGGTTGCCTAACACGGCTGCCACCTTGCGCACGCCTGCCGTGTAGTAGGTGCTCGTGCTGGCCACCCGGAACAGGGTATAGCCCGTGAGCTGTTCGCTGATGGTCAGCACGGCGATGATGGCCGTCACAGTCAGGAGGGTAGCCAGCAGGCCACGCCAGGCCACGACCGAACGCACCACCTGCCGGGCGATGAACCAGGCCAGCAGGGGCATCAGCAGACTATCGAAAGCCGACTGCACGGCCCACAGCCAGCCGTTGATGGAGCGAAAGGCGGCCATGAGCAAAGGCAGAGCAAAGAAGGGGATAGCCGCCTCGACAGGCGTCAGGGGCGCCGGCCGCCGACGGCCGCGGGCCATCTCGGCCAGCAAATAGAGGATGAGAAAGGCGCCGACCACGCGCGTAAAGCTGAGGTCGGGCACCCCTGCCGGCATGTGGATATTGAAAGGCAGAAACGGCGCAAACGGCGTCAGGAACAACCAGAGGGCAAAGCCGGCAGCCGGATGGGACATCGCCAGCAGGCTGTTCGTCCCGATGACGAGCACGGCCGTCACCTGGTCGGCCCAATCGGGTGCTTTGACCAGCAGCCAGGCATAGCCGCCGACGGTAAGCACGCCGCCGAACACCAGCAGGCTGGTCAGCACCCGGTAGAGCCACAAGCGCCAATGCGCCGGTCGTAACGCCAACATAGAGCGGACTTCTCGTATCGTCGTTTGTCCGTCATTCTGGGTTTTGGCCGATGATCAGGACGAGGAAAGAACGACGGAAGGTGGGGATGGGTAACTGGGTAACTGGGTAACTGGATACTGGGTACTGGATACTGGGTACTGGTAAAGCGGGTTGGCGGGTTTTGGCCGATGACCGGGACGAAGGGGTTGCCTTCTATCGTCCATCATACTCACGGATTCGGGTTGAGGACAAGCTCCAGCCGGGGACGCCAGCGGAAGTAGGTGTGCTCGAAGCTGGCGAGATCGAGGGTGACGGGAGCATCATTGGCCACAGCGATGAGGAAACCGTAGTGGGAGGTCGGGTCGGCCAGCCAATGCCGCACCGTCTCGGTGACATTGAAGACGACATCCTCGCCCGGCCCAAAGGGAGCGCTGACGGCAACCGGTGAGGACGAGCGGTCGTCCACGCCGGACGCGCCGGGTTGCGACCACGGCGCGCTGGCCGTGGCTTGATACCACGTAGCCGCCCGGGCATCCCAGGGGCGCAGCACCTCATAGGCGACCAGACGCGTCGGCGTCGGCAGGTGGTCCGTGAGCGGGTGGAGCCGTAGCGTGGCCTCCAGAATGCTGGTAGCAGGCGGCAGACGACCGAGGTCAAAGGCAATCAGGGCATGGGCGACCGGAGGTTGCCCCGGTATCATGACCCCGCCCACGCGCAGGACGGTATCGCTCCCGAAATTCATGGCAGGGAACCAGCTGTAGAGGAAGGTGTCGCTGCCGCCGTCGAGCACGCGCCAGTTGGTTGGCGTCGGCGTGGCCGTCGCCGTGGGCGTCGGTGTGGCCGTGGGCACAGGTGTAAACGTGGGGGTGACCGTGGGCGTGGGAGTCCAGGTGGGCGTGGGGGTGGGCGGCGGCGTGGCCGTGCGAGTGGGCGTGAAGGTGGGGGTCGGCGTCGGCGTCGGCGTGAACGTCGGCGTGGCCGTGGCCGTGGGGGTCGGCGTGGGTGTGGGCGTGGCCAGGACATAGCGCACGACCAGCCGCGGGCGCAGGCCACTCTGCGTCCACTCGCGAGCGGCCAGGCTTTGCTGGACGTTGCCGGTGCTGCTGGCCTCGATCAGCAGGCCGGCGTTGCTCGTGGGCGCCAACCGCCACTCCCGGGCGAGAGCGGTCAGGTCGAGGGATGTCCAACCGCTAAGAGGCAGGTCGAGCACGGCAAACGGCGTCGTCTCGCGGTCGCCGGGACCGGCGGCCAGCGGCGCTTCCCAGGGGCGGTCCACCGCGGCGAGATAGGCCGTGGCCGTGTTCTCCTGCCAGGCGCGTCGGAGCCGATAGAACTGAGCAGTGAGGGGCTGCGAGTTCGTGCGGCCAAGGGTATAGAGCTCGAGACGGGCTTCGGTGATCAGGGCGTGCAGCGGCAGGGCCTCGAGATCGAACCGGAGCAACGCCACCGCCACCTGCGGTCGGATCAACAGCATGGTCCCGGCGCCGTAGTTCGTGTTCGGATACCAGAAGGACAGGTAGGTATCGGCCACGGGCGAGAGGACCATTTCGGCGCCGGCCGGCGGAGTAGGCGTCGGCGGCGCCGTCGGCGTGGGCGTTGCGGTCGGCGGAACCGTCGGCGTCGGTGTGCGCGTGGGGGTCGGCGTGGCCGGCAACGGGGTGAAGGTGGCCGTAGGCGTGGGCGTGGCCGGACCGACCAGAACAAGGGTGCCGAAACGGGCGCTGTCGTTGTAGGTGGACTGGCTGGCCCAGACCAGCAAGTTGTCCCGTTCGCCGCCGTCGTCGTCATCGTTGAGGCCGAAATCCACGCCGAGCAGACGGCCGGCCGTCAACGGGCTTGGGCCGAGCACACTGCCGGGCACGGCCAGCTCGACCACAAAACCGCCGGGCACGATCTGGGTGGCCCAACGCACGCCGGCCGGCATGGGTAGGGCGCGGTCGGCGCCGGAACCATCGTAGCGCACGGTGAACTGATGGTCGCCGCCCGTGGGGCTGTTGCTCTGGCGGTCGAACTCACCGTCCAGGCCGACCTCGGGGGCGTCGTCTTTCCACAATTCGCTGCCGCTATCGGACACCAGCACGTCGTCGCGGACTTCCAGCGCGAAGTAGAGGAACCCGTCGTCCCAGCGGCTGCGCACGAGCATGCTGCTATCGGCCGGCCCGGTGATGCTGCCGGGATGGCTGACGCGGTTGGCCGTCGTGGCATCCAGGACTATGGCCGCGCCCGTCCATTCGTCCAAACGGCCGTCTATGACGACGGAACCGTAGACGGCCTCCAGGCGTCGCGTTCCCGTTGGGGGCGATGTCGGCGTGACCGAAGGCGAGGGAGTGATGGTCGGGGTGCGGGTAGGCTTCGGCGTGGGAGTATGGGTCGGGGTGGACGACGGCGTGGGGGTAGGCGGCAGGCGATAGCGCAGGTAGAGCCGCGGCCGCAAGGAGGGGTCGGTGTGTTCGCGCGTGGCCAGGCTGTAATGGACATAGCCGCCCTCATCGCCGGTCAGGATGAACCCGAAAGCCGTGCCGGGCGAGCCGACCCAGGTCTGGACGGCCGCACGCACATCCCAACTGACCGGACCACTGGCGGGTAGCGTCGCCGCACTGAGGCGGGTAAGGTTACGGTCGGCTGCGCCGTTGGCCCCGGCCAGCTGCCAGGGTGTGCCGGTCAGCGCCTGCTGGTGGGTGGCGCTCATCTCATCCCAGGGACGAACCAGGGCAAAAGCCGCGACCGTCATGGCCGTCGTATTCGTGCGATCCACCACCCACGCCTGCAGCCGCGCCTCCTCGATGATGGCGCGCGCGGGCACGTCGGCCAGGTCAAACGCCACCAGAGCCTGCATGATGCCGCCGGTGCGGACGCGCATCACGCTGCGGTTGCCGGTGTTCTCGGTGGAATACCAGGCGTTGATGTCGGTATCGGCCACGGCCGGCAGGGTCAATTCGACGACCTGACCGCCCGGTGGGAGGGAAGGCGTCGGGGTTGGGCTCAGCGTGGCCGTGGGTGTCGGCGTCGGCGTGGCCGTGGGGGTGCGGGTGGGTGTGGCCGTGGCCGGCGCGCGGGTGGGGGTACTCGTCGGCGTAACCGTAACCGGCGCGGCTGCGCCGGGCCGATAGGTCAGTTCCAACACGGGGCGGACGGCCGGGTCGGCCTGTTCGCGGGTGGCCAGGTTGTATTGCACGCGGCCGTTGCTCTCGCCCTTGATGACCAGGCCGTAGTTGGGCACGCCCCTTTCGAGCCAGTCGGCTAGGAGTGAAGTCAGTTCGACGGTAAAGGCGCCGGTAGCGGCGAGGGTTTGGGTGCCGTACACGGTGGCGCTGCGGTCGGCGGGGATGGCTGCCGCACCGGGTTGGGCCCAGGCCTCGTTGGCGCTGGCCTGCACCCAGGTCAAACTGCTTTCGCTCCAGTTGCGGTTGAGCCGCTGGACGCTCAACCGAAGCGTTTGCGTGTTCGACTGGGAAAGAGTGGTGAGCCGGAGCGTGGCGGCCAGCACCTGCGAACGGGCCGGAATGTCGCTCAGGTCAAAGGCCAGAAACGCCTCGGCCACGTTCTCCGAACGGATGGCCATGGTATCGGCTGCGCCGAAGTTGGTGGTGGGCGTCCACTGGCTGTAGTAGGTGTCGGCGACGGGGGTCAGCCAGACGGTCGTCGGGGTGGGGGTAGCCGTGGGAGTCGGGGTGGGGGTACGCGTCGGGGTGATGGTGGGGGTAGGCGTACGCGTAGGGGTGGGTGTGGGCGTGGCCGTAGGGCCGGGGGTGCGGGTGGGAGTCGCCGTAGGGGTGGGCGTACGCGTCGGGGTCGGGGTACGCGTGGCCCCAGGCGGGCCGCCCTCCTCCAGAACGATGACGCCGAAATGTTCGGCGCCGGCATAGGTGCTGCGGCCGCTCCAGATCAGGGCGCTATCGCGATCGTCGCCGTCATCGTCGTCGTTCAGTCCCCAGTTGAAACCCATCTGCACACCCACACCCGGCCGTGTGCCACCCCAGGTCTCGATGGGAATGGCCAGCTCGACATCGTAGGTGCCGTTGGCATACGGCCGCACGGCCGCGCGCACCCGGTCCGTGAGCACGGCGCGGTCGTGGACGACGCCATCGTAGCGCACGGTGAACTGATGGTCGCCGCCTGTCGGGCTGTTGCTGCGACGGTCGAATTCGCCGTCGAGGGCAATTTCGACGCTATCATCGTGCCAAAGCCCATCGCTGTCCACGACGATGCGGTCGTCGGTCACGCGCACGGCCACATAGAGAGCCGTTTCATCCCACATGGCCCAAAGGTAACCCGATAGATCCTGCGGGTGGGGCAGAAGGCCGCTAAAATAGGAAGCCACATCCCGATTGAGCAGGAGTGGCTCGCTCAGATCCCATTCGTCGAGACGACCGTCCACGGTGGCGCTGCCCCGACGGGCGCCGACCCGCTTGGGCGCAGGGGTGGGGGTCGGCGTGGGCGAAGGGGTGGGCGTCGGTGTGGCCGTCCAGGAGGGGTCGGGCGTGGCGGGAGTGGGGTTGAAATCGGGATTGAGGTACTCGAGCACGAGCTGCGGCCGTTGGTTCAGGTTCTCGCCTTCGGATGAGACGACATCGTATTGGACGCGCGCGTTGCTGTAACCGTCAATCACGATGCCCCGGTTGCTGGCCGGGTCTTGCAGCCAGCGTCGCGCCAGGTCGGTGACATCCAACGTCACCCAGCGTTGAGTGGTGTTGACGAAGCGAACATCCGTCGGCGGGCCGGCGTAGTCGGCCGGTCCCAGGCCGGGTCGGCCCCAGGGATGGCCGTTGCGGGCCTGATACCAGTTGGCCTCGGCCGCCTGCCAGTGGCGCAGGGCGTCGAAGGCCCGCAGGTAGATGGTAGCGCTGCTGCTGCGGCCGGTCACATACAGGCGCAGGGTGGCCCGCTCCAGCCGGGCGCCGGGCGGCAGGCTCAACCCCTCGAAACGGAGCAGGGCCAACATCAGGTGTTCCGAACGCGCCGAAAGGGTGGGGCTGGCGCCGTAGTTGGCGTTGGGGTCCCAACCGCTGACAAAAGTATCGTGGGCGCGGGTGTAGCCGCTTTCGCCCTGGCGATAGGTGCGCGTCAGCCGATAACCGGGCGGTTCGGGCGTCCAGGTCGGGGTGGGGTTCAGGTCGAGGGTGGGCGTAGGCGTCGGCGTAACGGTGGGGGTGGCCGGTTCGACCAGGTTCAGACGTTCGACCTGGACCAGGTGGATGATTTCATCGCCGTCCCCGCGGGCGTGGATATGAAAATCGGAACCGCGATGGCTGCCGCCGCCGGGCTGACGATTGCCGAAGCGGGCATCGTTCAGAACCCAGCTGACCTTGAGCCAGCGCCGCGTGTTCGTCTTGGTCACCGTGCCGGCCAACTTGTTGGGGCTATCCCAAGCGTCGTAATAGACATCAAAGCGGTCGGTGCCGTTGTCGTAGTAGGTGATGTTGAGACGGACCGGCTCACGCGTATCGAACAGATAGCCGTCTTCGATGTCGAAATACATCGCCGGGTTGCCGGTGGCGATGTCGGTGCGACGGGTGTAGCGACCTTCGGGAAACGCGGACACGTTCCACAAGGGCACGGTACGGCCGCCGGGCACGGCGTCGTTCTGCACCATGAAGAAGTCGTAGTTGCCGAACTGGGGATACCAGGTGTATTCGGTCTCCCTCATGGCCACCCAGGCCGACGGACTGTCGGCGATGGTCTTGCCCAGGTGTTGCAAGGCAAAACGGAGGATGGGATGACGTTCGGGCTTTTCGATCAGGGTGCGCGAGAAAACGAAATAATCGGCGTGTTTATCCAGCCCGGAGAGCACGCCCCACACCGTGTTGGTCAACCCGGTCATGTACTGCTCTTCGTACGACTCCCAGCCGATGGACACATCCTGCCACCATTTGAACATGGGATCGTACTGGCCCGTCCCGAAGAGGGAGTAGCTGGGGTCGTTGATGTGGGTGGCATCGGCATCGGGGCGCAGGCCGTTGTGCTTGAGACCGATGCCCAACGCGGCGGCGTAGTCGGTCATCAGCCGA
>JAOADB010000009.1:9648-32482 GCA_026417535.1 Caldilineales bacterium | reverse complement strand
AGAGACAGGCGCAGGCCGCGGCCTCGGCCACGCGGCCGATGGTCGTGTCGGCGATGACGCACTCGACCGGCAGACCGTTGGCATGGCGCAGGTTCTCGGTCAACAGACGGGCGACCGACCGGGCCATGTTCATGGTCTGCTCTTCCAGGGATTCGCGCACACCGCCCAAGCGGGCGTCAATGGTCGGACGGATGCCGATCTTGGGCATGGAACCCACCAGGCGATTACGAGGAGCAGCGATGGGAAAAGCGGTTGACGATGCCATAGGGTCTCCTTTAGTCCTTGAGGGATAACGGGACGGTTTCCTGCACGAACGGCGCCGGCCCGGATACGGGATGCCGGGGGGAATGGGCCAGAGCATCGGCCGGAAGACGAACGGCCGGCAGCGCCGCCAAGAGGGTTTGTAGCAACGTGTGAGCCTGCTGGACTTCGGTGGGAGGCAAAGCCGGCGCCGGTGTGCAGCGGCTGTAGGCGGGCAAAGGCAGGGAAATGGGAGGCATGTCCTGGCCGGGCGGCAGGGGGCTGCCGCAGGAACGGCGCACGATCAGGCGGGTTGGGAAGACGATGTGCTGAATGTGCCGGCCGGGGCCGGATTCAAGGCGATTCAACAACAGGCGGGCCGCGGTCGCACCCATCTCGTAAGCCGGCTGTACGGCCACGGTCAGAAACGGGAATACGCTGGCGGCGTCGGGCAGGTCATCGAAGGCCACGACGGCCACATCGTCGGGGATGTGCAGCCCAGCCTTGCCGATGGCCGCGATCACGCCGATGGCAATGAGGTTGTTGGCGGCGAAGATGGCCGAGGGCCGCGGTTCCAGGGCCAGCAGCTCCAGTGCCAGGCGCTCGCCCACGGTCGGCCGATATTCCCCAAAGCGCACGAGCTCCGTTTCGAGGGGCAGCCCGGCCTGATGCAAGGCCAGGCAATAGCCGGCCACGCGGTCGGCTGCCGTCGTGGTCGAGGCCGGGCCGGAGATCATGGCGATGCGGCGATGGCCCAAGGCGATGAGATGCCGTACCAGGGCGCAGGCCCCGGCCAGCGAATCGCCCACGACCGTATCCACCTGCCAGCCCTCAACCCGTCGGTCAATCAACACCGTGGGAATGTGCCTCTGGCGTAGGAGCGCCAGGCCCGCAGGGTTCGTGTCATAGGGCGCCACGATGGCGCCGTCCACCCGTTGGCCGACCAACGCCGTCAGGTAGGCTTGTTGTTTGGCCGGGTTCTCATCCGTATTGCCCAAAAAGACCGAGTAACCACCGCTCTGGGCCGCGTCTTCCACCCCGCGGGCCACCGTCGTCCAGAAAGGATTCGTGATGTCGGGCACCAGCAAGGCCAGCGTGCGCGTCTGTCGCAGGCGCAGGCTACGGGCAGCGCTGCTGGGCACGTAGCCCAACTCGGCCATGGCGCGGCGCACCTTCTCTTCCGTGGCCGGGCTTACCCGGGCGCTGCGGTTGAGCACCCGTGAGACGGTCACGGCCGAGACCCCGGCCTGACGAGCGACATCGTGGATGGTGGCCATACGGACGATGGACGATAGACGATGGATGGGAGAGCGGGGGAAAGCTCCTCAAGCTCCCCTGAGCTCCTCTAAGTAAGCTCCTTCAAGCTCCTCCGAATCCCCTCAACCTCCTTTCGCCAATACGCCCTCAATGTGAGCGGCCAACTCGGTGGCTTCGGCCGGCGTCAGCGCGCCCATTTCCATGTCGCAGCGCCATTCGGCGCCGCCAGGCAGGGTTAGGATGTTGCCTTTGGCCTTCTCGGCCGTGTAGCCCTCCGGCTCGGCCGTGGCCGGCAGCACCATGCCCAGCGCGTCCTGGTCGGGCGTGCGGCTGATCCAGCGCACGCCATGGCGCAGCTGGTCGGGCCGATGGCTGATGAAATCGGCCGCGCCGTCGGGATGGACCTGCATGGTGTGGGCCCAACCCTGGGCATCGGCCAGGTAGTCCACGAAAAAGACAACCTCCGGATCGAAGGCCAGGTCCGGCGCCAGCACGTTGTGACGTTCCGGATGGGCGGCCAGCTCTTCCAGGAACTCGCGATAGCCCGGCGCCGGCCGCACATGGGAGGGGATACTCCGACGCACCCGCACGTGTTGCGGCGTACAGGGCGCCGTGTAGAGCAGACGACCATGGTCCACCGGCCGAAAGTTGGCATGGGCCAGGTACATCAACTCCATTGGCGTCCGCTTCAGGTTGCGCACCGTCAGCGAAACCGCCAGGCGCCCGCTGCCGGCATAGAGCCGCACCACCGGCCGGGCCACGTAGTTATGGGCAAAAGCCACGGTATGGCGGTATTCGCCGGTGACGGCCAGATAAGGCCCACGCGGGTCCTCGCCCACCAGGAGCTGCGCCGACCGGAAGGCCGCGTTGGGCAGCTCGCCATGCAGGGGGTGGGTGTCGCCGGGTCCGGGCACGCCCATCGCCGTCATCCCACAATGCACCAGGAAAGCGCCGTAGGTGCGCAGATACTCCGTGGTGGGATAGGGCCGGTCGAACATCGAGCGCATGGTCAGGGTGCGGCCGTAAAACGCCGCGTCCCAGATTTGCTGGCCCTGATAGGGTAGGACGATGATACCACCAACGGCGTTGCTCAGCCGTAGGGCATGAACGCCGCTGGGGTAGAGAAAGGTGGTAGCCCGCAGCTCGCCACGCTCGACCAGAGGACGTTCGGCCTCGCCGAAGTGCGAGGGATGGAGGTGGAAGATGGTTTCGATGGTCATAGACGTGTCTCTCAAGTCATCTCGGGCAGGGCCGCCAGTCGGGCGAAGATGGCCTCCAGAGCGGTGTAACTCGCCGCAAACAGCTCGCGCAGCGCCGCGTAACGAGCCTGGGTGGCCGGATCAGGGTGATGGACCGCGCCGGCGGGCGCCAGCTGCCGGGCCACCTCGTAACCCGGATAGAGACCCACACCGACGCCGCCGGCAATGGCCGCGCCCAGGGCCGTGGCCTGGGCAGGCAAGGCCACCGTCTCCACCGGTAGGCCATAGACATCGGCCAGGATCTGCCGCCAGACGGCGCTGCGGCTGCCACCGCCGATCAGACGGATGCGCTCAACCCGAACCGCGTCGGCTGCGGGGCCATGCCCGCGCAGGATATCGAGGATCAGGCCCAGGTTGAAGGCCACCCCCTCGAGCACAGCCCGCGCCAGGGTGCCCCGGTCGTCGGGCATGGTCAGGCCGATGAACGCCCCACGGGCGTGGGGGTTCCAATGGGGGGTGCGCTCGCCCAGCAGATAAGGCAGGAAAAGCAAACCGTGACCGCCAGGCGGAACCCGCTCTGCGGCCCGATCGAGGGCCTCGTACAGCGGGGTCGGGTCGCCATCGGCCCGTAGCAGCCGTTCCAGCCAGTCAAAGGCGCCGCCGGCCGTCTGCATGGTGCCCAGGGCCACGTTGAGAGCAGGATCGAGATGGATCAGGTTGAAGGTGCGTCGGACCGGGTCGAGGACGGGCGCGGCCGTGGTCAGCGCCACCCACGAGGACGAGCCGATGTAGTTGTAGGCATCGCCTGCGGCCACGGCTCCGGCGCCGACGGTGGCGCAGGCGCCGTCGCCGCCGCCGATGACGACGGGTGTGCCCGGCCGCAGGCCGGTGGCCGCTGCGGCGGCGCGCGTCACCTCACCGATGACCTGAGCCGAAGGGTAGAGGGGCGGAAACAGGGCGGGATTGAGCTCTAGCCGTTCCAGCAGCCCATCGGCCCAGCGACGCTGCTCTAGGTCCAACAACAGGGTGAGAGAAGCATCCGAGTAGTCGGTGGCGATGACGCCGCTGAATAGGAAAGCAGCGTAGTCCTTGGCCTGGAGCAGCCAGCGGCCGCGGCCGTAGACCTCCGGCTCGTGCGTCTTGAGCCACAACAGTTTGGCCGCCGTGTAGGCCGGGCTGATGCGGTTGCCGGTCAGGCGATAGACTGCGTCGGCGCCGACGCGATCGGCGATAGATTCGGCCTGGGCCGTGGCCCGTTGATCGGCCCAGATGATGGCCGGCCGCAAGGGACGACCGGCTGCATCCACCAACAGGGCGCCGTTCATGTGGCCGCTGAAGCTGATGACGGCCACATCGGCGGCCGTATAGCCGGCGCCAGCGGCCTCAGCCAGCAGCTTCCGCGTCGAGTCGAACAGCGCCTTCTCCCAATTGGCCGGGTTCTGTTCGGCCCATTGCGGCCTGGGGTAGTCCGTCTCGTAGGGCGCAAAGACAGACGCCACAACGCGTCCGTCACAGGCAAACAGGGTCGCCTTGTTACCAGTTGTGCCCAGGTCGTGGGCCAGGAGCAAATCGGCAGCCATGGGCCGCGCATCCTCGTCCGGGCAGTGATCGGTTGCGGTGAGGCGCTGAGCCCCGACCGGTCCTCAGCGAGCGCGGCGCCGCAGGATGTCGAGATACACGGCCAGGATAACAATGGCGCCGGTGACGACCATCTGCCATTCTTGGGGCACACCCAGAATGCGCAGGCCGTTGGTCAGGGTGCTCATCAGGAAGGCGCCGATCAGGGTCCCCAGGATGGTGCCCTCGCCGCCGCTCAACGAGGTGCCGCCGATGACGACTGCGGCAATGGCATCGAGCTCGTAGCCCGCGCCCAAACCCGGCTGCGCCGAATTGAGCCGTGAAGCGATGACGACGCCGGCCAAACCGCTGAACAGACCACACAGGGCATAGATGGCCGTCTTCCAGTTGGCCACATTGACGCCCGACAGCCGGGTCGCCTCTTCGTTGCTGCCGATGGCAACGGCATAGCGGCCCAGGATGGTCTTGGTCAAGATGAAGGAGGCGATCAGGGCGGCGCCGAAGAGGATGAGCACGGCGTTGGGAACAGGCAAGGCCGGGATGACGCTCCCGATGACCGACCCCATCGTGATCTGGTTGAAGACGGGCGTATCGGTGAAGTACACCGGCTTGACCGAGCCGAACAAGGCGGCCGGGATGACCAAAGCCAATCCGCGCGCCATCATCATCATGCCCAGGGTGGCCACGAAGGGCGGGATTTTCATCCGCGAGATGACCAGGCCGTTGACCAAGCCGGCGACTCCGCCTGTCAGCAAGCCGACGAGGATGCCGAGAGGGATGGGCAGCCCCCAAACGGCAATGGCCACCGCCGTCGTCATGGCCGAAAGGGTCATGACCGTGCCCACGGAGAGGTCAATCCCGGCGGTGATGATGACGAAGGTTACGCCCAGGGCCAGGATACCGTTGACGGCCGTGGCCAACAGGATGCCGATGACGTTATCGCGGGTCAGGAAGAAGGGCGAAACGACCGAAAAGAAGATGAAAATGACGATCAGCGCGCCAAAAGCCAGCAGTTTTTGCGCAGCTTCGGAACGAAAGAGGGTGCGCGCGCTCAAACGGGTAGTCGCAGAAGCCTCGCGAGTTGCCATGGTTCATCCCTCCTGAGCAGAAGAAACGCCGCCTTCCGCCTCGCCGGTATCCACCAGCACGCGGCGTTGGGTGGCATAGGTCATGATACGTTCCTGGGTGGCCTCGGCCGCGGTCAATTCGCCGGTGATGCGGCCTTCGCACATGACGATGATGCGGTGACTCATGCGCAGAATTTCGGGCAGCTCCGAAGAAATCATGATGATGGATTTGCCCTGTCTGGCCAGGTCATTGAGGAGATGGTAAATCTCGCTCTTGGCGCCGACGTCAATGCCGCGGGTGGGTTCATCGAAGATGAGGATGTCGGTGTTGGCGGTGAGCCACTTGCCGACAACGACCTTCTGTTGCGTGCCGCCCGACAGGTTCTTGACTCGCTGTTGCAGGCTCGGCGTCTTGATGGCCAGGGCCTCGACGTAGTGCTGGCCGGTCTCGCGCGTTCTGGCCGTGTTGACCACACCCAACGGCCGCAGGAATTTCTCGAATGAGGCCAGGACGATGTTCGATTCGACATCCATGCTCAGGGCCAGGCCAAAGCGTTTGCGGTCTTCGGACAGATAGCCGATGCCATGCCGCACGGCATCACGGGGATGGCGGATCTCGACCTTTTTGCCGTGTACGTAGATCTCGCCGGAGTCAATCGGGTCGGCCCCGAAAATGGCCCGCGCGACTTCGGTACGGCCGGCGCCCATCAGGCCGGCAAAACCGAGGATTTCGCCCTTGCGCAGCTGGAAGCTGACGTCCTTGATGACATTACCCCGGTTCAGGCCGCGCACCTCCAGCACCACCTCCTGGCTGGGACGTTCGGGCAGCTCCGGTTTCGATTCGTAGATGGTGCGGCCGACCATCATGCTGATGATGCGCTCAATGGGGACGGTGCGGGCATCTTCGGTGCCGACGTAGCGGCCATCGCGCATGACGGTGATGCGGTCGGCGATCTGTTTCAGCTCCTCCAGGCGATGGGAGATGTAGACGATGCCCACGCCCCGGTCGCGCAGCTGGCGGATGATGCGGAACAGCTCCTCGATCTCGGCCTCGGTCAACGCGGCCGTCGGCTCATCCATGATCAGAACCTGAGCCTGGAAGGAGAGGGCCTTGGCGATCTCGACCATCTGCTGTTTGGCGATGGTCAGATCGGCCACCCGCACCCGCGGGTCCAACCGCAGATGCATCGCATCGAACAGGGTCTGAGTTTGGGCGTTGATCTTGTCGTCGTCGAGAAGAAAGGAGAGGCCGCGTCGCGGCTCGCGACCGATGAAGACGTTCTGCGCCACCGTGAGATGGGGCATCAGGTTGAGTTCCTGGTGGATCATGCTGATGCCCAGGTCTTGGGCCGCTCGCGGGTTGGGGATTTCGACCTCTTTGCCCCGGTACACGATCCGCCCCGAATCCTTGCTGTACACCCCCGCTAGGATTTTCATCAGGGTGGATTTGCCGGCCCCGTTTTCCCCCACCAGCGCATGGACCTCCCCTGCGCGCAGGTCAAAGTGGGCCTGGTTCAGGGCCTGCACGCCGGGAAAAGCCTTGTTGATACCCTCCATCAGGACCAGATCGTTCATGACAGCACCTCCGCAGGTCTGGCGACCGAGCGTTCGGATGGAATAGGGCAAGGCAGACTTCGCCTTGCCGAGATACTTTCGTCGTAACGACTCAGGCCGATGACGATGATGGTTGTCGCACAACTGCTCGCAGTTGTGCAACATTTCCTTGTCGTTCGCCCGCACAAAAGACGAGGAACGCTGGCGGAACGCTTACACAGTGTACAGGTTTTGTGGCCGGACTCAAAACCAAGGGATCACTACTCGGCCAATATCGATGATTGGCCTCGCTTCCTGCCTCGGTCCTGTTTCAAAGACGAAGGACGAACGACGAAAGACGAGAAAACTTCTCTCATGTGTTCTTCCTCTCGTGTTCTTCCTCTCGTTCTTGTGCCAATGGTGAAAACGAAGGACCATCCGAAGGTTGAAGGCAGAGACCGAGCAGTTACAACAAAAGCAGGAGAGGCGAGGGTCCACGACGGCCGACCCGACGTTGGCGCTCCTCGCACTCTCCTGCTCGCATGGGAGTTCGGCAGGGGGCTCACGACCCGAAGGTCGTGTACCCGTGCTCAGTCATACAGCAACGGAGCGATCTTCGGGTCGTCCATGTTGGTCTTGTCGTACCAGTAGAAACCGGTATCGATAACCTTGGGCACAGACTCCCCGCGGATGGCCTTGACGGCGGCCTCGACGCACTTGTAGCCGATGCCGATCGGGTTCTGGGTGATGGCGCCGGCCTCGACACCGCTGCGCACGGCCTCTTTCTGCTGCTTGCCGGCATCGTAGCCGATGACAACCAGCTTGCCTTCCATGCCCAGCTCTTTGACGGCATTGAGGACGCCGATGATCGAGCCTTCGTTGGCACCGAAGTAACCCTTCAGGTCGGGATTGGCCTGGATGACGGCCTTGGCGATCTCGGTGGACTTGAGATGGTCGCCGCCACCATACTCAACGCTGACGATCTCGATATTGGGATACTTCTCCTTGATGCGGTTGACGAAGCCATCGCGGCGGTCAATGCCGGTGCGGCTGGTCTGGTCGTGGACGAGGACGGCCACCTTGCCCGAACCACCGATCAGCTCCGCCATCTTGTCCGCAGCATAGGCGGCCGCGGCGACGTTGTCGGTGGCTGCCGTGGCGATGGGGATGTCGCTATCCACGCCGGAGTCGAAGCCAACGACCGGGATGTTCTTGGCCTTGGCCTGCTCGAGGAGCGGGATAGCCGCCTTGCTGTCCAGGGCTGCGAAGCAGATGGCCGCCGGGTTCTTGGCCAGCGCGGCCTGCAGCATCTCGATTTGCTTGTCCACCTGGGCTTCGGTCTCCGGCCCCTCGAAGGTGATGTCCACGTTGTAGTCCTTGGCGGCCTGTTCGGCGCCCTGCTTCACCGCCTGCCAGAACTGATGCTGAAAGCCCTTCGAGATAACGGGGATGTAGGGTTTAGCCCCCTGCTGCTGGCCGCCCGGCGCCGGCGTGGCCTGCTGGGCACAACCCACCAGCATGGCGATGACCACCAACAGGCTGAGGGCAACGAGGAGATGTTTGCTCTTCATCAAAGCCTCCTTGATGCTTGAGAAGGGAACGGAAAGGAACGCGGGGAAGGGAAAGCAAGAGAGGAGACGCCCGGCGAACGAGGTCCTTTGTGCAGACCGTCGTCGGCATGAAAACGATTTCATGCGAAGGCAAGCTTACACATATTGGCCCTTCTTGTCAAATCGTTCACCTGCGGCGCCTGAGAGGTTGAAAGGGCTTATCACCGGAAGAAAAAGGACAGAAGGGGGAGGGTGACTTACCAAACACCCACCCATGCTTTGACAATGTGGGTGCCATCCGCTATCCTTGCCTTTGCATCCGGCTTTTGGGCCGCGTCCGCTCTTTTCGGCCTACCGGTTCGGAAACCTGGCCTTGGGTTACCTCGACGGTGAATCGCCCACCAGGCTCTCCTTGCCGGAGGGCCTTTTTATTGGCTATCCATAACGGACGATGGACAGTGGAAAGAGCGTCCATCGTCCATCGTCCAATTCCCCGCCTCGTTTATGACCCTTCCCGACCGACTCGCTCAGCTGCTCGCCCAAGGGATCACGGCCGCCCAAACGGCAGGCGATCTGCCGGCCTTTGCGGCGCCGTTGCCCGTGGTCACGCGGCCCCGGCAAAGCGACAAGGGCGATTTTTCCAGCGCCATCGCCTTGCAGATCAACCGCAGCGTCAACGAGGCCTTGGCTGCGGCCGGTCGGCCCACGCTGGCACCTCTGCAGATCGCCGCGGCCATCGCTCGCCACCTACCGGCCGATCCCTGTCTGGCACGAGTCGAAGTGGCGCCGCCGGGCTTCCTCAATCTGTTCGTCGCGGCCGACTGGTTGGCCCAACAGGTCGAGGCCATCGTGCGCCGGGGGCCGGCCTACTATCACACCGATTTGGGCAAGGGCGCGCGGGTGCAGGTCGAATTCGTCAGCGCCAATCCCACCGGACCGCTCCACTTCGGCGGCGCCCGCAATGCCGCCATCGGCGACACCCTGGCCCGGTTGCTGAGCGTTTGTGGCTATGAGGTGCAGCGGGAGTACTACATCAACGACCGCGGGGCGCAGGTGGATACCTTTGCCGCCACTCTCTGGCGCCGTTACCAGCAGCTACACGGCCTCGATGTCAGCATCCCGCCCGACGGCTATCCCGGCGCCTACATGATCAGCTACGCCCGCGCCATCCAAGCCGAACACGGCGATAGCCTCCTGGCCCTATCCGAGGCCGAGGCCATCCCCATCTTTCGTCGCCTGGGGCTGGCCTTGGTGCAGGCCGAGTTGGCCGATGACTTGGCGCAGATGGGCGTGTTTTTTGACGAGTGGTTTTCTGAACAGAGCCTTTACGATAGCGGCGTCTTCGCCCGCGTCCGCGCCATCCTCGAGGCGCAGGGCGACCTCTACGAGAAGGACGGCGCCCTGTGGTTCCGGGCCAGCCGCTATCTGCCCAAGAGTGACCGCGACGAGGTCTTTTTGCGCTCGAACGGCGAACCCGGTTACTACGCCAGCGATATCGCCTACCACTATCACAAGTTCATCATCCGCGGTTTCGACTGGGTCATTGACGTCTGGGCCGTGGACCATCAGAATCAGGCCGCGCGCATGCCGGCCATGCTCCTGGCCCTGGGCATTGACCCCAAACGGCTGAGCATCGTCCTCTACGACCTGGTCACCCTGAAACGGGGCGGGGTGGAGGTGAAGATCTCGAAACGCTCCGGCGAGCTGATCACGATGCGCGAAGTGCTGGACGAGGTCGGCTCCGACGCGGCCCGCTTCTTCCTCCTCAGCCACTCCAACGAGGCCCGGATTGACTTCGACCTGGACCTGGCCGTGGCGCAAAACGCCGAGAATCCGGTGTACTACGTCCAATACGCCCATGCTCGCGTGGCGTCCATCCTGCGCAAGGCCGCGGCCCAAGGGCTGAGCAGCGAAGGGGCCAACCTGAGCCTGCTCAACCATCCGGCCGAGCTGGCCTTGCTGCGCAAGATGCTGCAGCTGGGCGAGGTCATCCTCGAGGCCGTGCGCCATCTGGCCCCCCACCATCTGCCCCATTATGCCCTCGACCTGGCGCGCACCTTCACCGCCTTCTACGACGCCTGCCGGGTCATCTCGTCCGACCCGGCCGATGCCGAACTGACCCGCGCCCGGCTGCGCCTGGTGGAAGCCGTCAAGATCACCCTGGCGCATGTCCTCGAGCTGATGGGAATGACGGCGCCGGAAACCATGTGAACGAACCGGATCGGCACCGATTCCGGACCCGTTTTTGCCTCTTGCTATGGTTCCTTCCCCAACCCAGCGCGTTCTCGTTTCCGATCCGCTTGCCCAAACCGGGATTGACCTCCTCCTCCAGGCGGGTTTCGAGGTGGACATTCGCACCGAGTGCTCACCCGCCGAACTGAAGGCCATCATCGGCGATTACGATGCCCTCATCGTCCGCAGCGGCACGCGGGTCACGGCCGAGCTGATCGCCGCGGCCACCCGTTTGAAGGTCATCGCCCGCGCTGGCGTGGGCGTGGATAACGTGGACGTGGCCGCGGCCACCCAACGCGGCATCATCGTGGCCAACGCGCCCACCGGCAACGTCGTCGCCGCAGCCGAACACACCATTGCCCTCCTCATGGCCATGGCCCGCCAGATCCCGGCGGCGCATCTTTCGATGATGCGCGGGGAATGGCGGCGCCACGACTTCATGGGCATCGAGGTGCGCGATAAGACCCTAGGTCTGCTGGGACTGGGCCGCGTGGCCAGCCATGTGGCCCGCCGTGCTCAGGGTCTCAGCATGCGCGTCCTGGCCCATGACCCCTATGTCTCGGCCGATTACGCCGCCAACCTGGGGGTGGAGCTGGTCGGTCTGGAGCCGTTGCTGGCCCAAAGCGATTTCGTCTCCATCCACCTGCCTTTGACCGAGACGACGCGCAATTTGCTGAATGCCGAGCGTCTGGCCCAATGCAAACCCGGCGTCCGCATCATCAACACGGCCCGCGGAGGCATCGTGGACGAAGAGGCCCTGCTCGCCGCGCTCGATAGCGGCCATGTCGCTGGCGCCGCGCTCGATGTCTTTGCCCAGGAGCCGCCCCCGCCCGACGCCCGCCTGCGTTGCCATCCCCGGGTCATCCTCACCCCTCACATCGGCGGTTCGACCACCGAGGCCCAGGACCAGGTCGCCGTTGACGCCGTCACCCAGGTCATTGACGTCCTTTCGGGACGGCCGGCCCGCTATGCCGTCAACGCGCCGCTCATTCCGCCCGGCCATGTCGAGTTCCTCACGCCCTTCGTCCACCTGGTCGAGACGATGGGCCGCTTTCTCAACCAGTTCTCGCCCATCCAGATCCAGCAGGTCGAGCTGACGTTGCACGGCCCCATTGCCGAGTACGATACGACCGTGTTGCAGGCGGCGGCCCTGCGCGGGCTGTTGGCCAACGTGGTCGAGGAGCGGGTGAACATCGTCAACGCCAATCTCATCGCCCAGCGCCGGGGCATCATCCTCTCGGAACGCCGTCAGCGCCATCACTACGAGCGCTACGAGAACATGATCACCCTGACCGTGCGCTCGGACGGCCAATCGGCCAGCGTGCGGGGGAGCGTGCTCGGCGGAGAGCCTCACATCGTCGCCATCGAAGACCTGTGGGTGGATTTCGTGGCTCGCGGCCACTTTTTGCTGAGCTGGCATCAGGATCGCCCTGGCATCATCGGCGCCATCGGCACCCTGTTGGGCCAGAACGACATCAACATCGCCTTCATGCACGTAGGCCGGCGCAGTCCGCGCGGGGAGGCCATCATGGTGCTCAACACGGATGAACCGGTCCCGGCCTCGCTGCTCCCCGCCATTGATGCCGTTGTCGCCACGCACCGCGCCCGCACCATTACTCTCTGATTTGCAGCACAACGGCTCGCAGTTGTGCTACAAAAACCCCGCTACGCCGGACTGTGCGATTTTGGGTCGCCGCGACTACGGCTGTATACTGAATTTTCCTATCCTTCTTCAGGAGACCTGTTCGTGACTACCTTTATCCTCATCGCCCAAATCATCATCGCCGTTCTCATCGTCGTGTTGGTCGTGTTGCAAAGCCAGGCCAGCGGCGCGGGCAGCATGTTCGGCAGCGACACCACTGTCTATCGCACCCGCCGCGGGCTGGAAAAAACCCTGTACCAGCTCACCATCGCCGTCTCAGCGCTGTTCTTCATCATCTCCATCGTGGCCGTCATCCTCGCCGGCTGACGGCCTCGCCGCTTTCGGTCTGCATCTCGGGTGTCCCCTCCTCGTGAGCCGTCATATCCGCTGGCAGGCCACGCTGGCGCTGTTGGGTCTGTTGCTCATCGGCGCCCTGTTGAGTTACGCCACCTACTCCTACACCACGGTTGAAATTCCGGCGCGCGGCGGGGTTTTTGTCGAGGGCGTCGTCGGCAATCCGCAGTACATCAATCCGGTCCTCTGTCAGTACAACGACGTGGACCGCGACCTGTGCGTGCTCGTTTTCAACGGGCTGTTGCGCTACGACGAACGCGGGGATCTCCAGCCCGATCTGGCCGAAAGTTGGGAGGCCAGTCCGGCCAGTGATGTGTTCACCTTCACCCTGCGGGCCGATGCCCGCTGGCACGACGGCCTGCGCATCACCGCCGATGATGTCATCTTCACCGTCGAGTTGTTTCAGGACCCCGACCTGCCAGTGTTGCCCGACCTGGCCGGCCTGTGGCGCTCGGTCATCCCCACCAAGGTGGACGAACGCACGGTCGTCTTTGCGCTGACCCAGCCCTACGCGGCCTTTCCCGACTATACGACCATCCGCTGGTTCGGCGTGTTGCCCAAACACTACTGGCAGCGCTATCGGCCAGGCGATCTCACCCAGGCCCAGCTCAACACCCAGCCCATCGGCAGCGGTCCATTCCGTGTGACGGCAGTGGACAGCCAGCGCGTCCGGTTGGAACCGGTGCCGCAGGGCTTCCCCACCCAGCCCATGCTGGAGGCCATCGAGTTTCGCTTTTTTGGGGATTACACGGCCATCCTGGCCGCCATCGAGCGCGGCGAAGTCCAGGGCATCAGCCGGGTACCGCCGGAGCTGTTGGCCCAGGCCGAAGCCATGCCCAATCTGCAGCTCTTCACCTCGACCCTGCCCGGTTTCGCCATGATTCTGTTCAATCTGACCTCGCCCAACGCCCCCTTCCTGGCCGAGCCGACGGTACGCCAGGCCCTGGCCTACGGCATCAACCGCCAACACCTGTTGGATGAGGTCATCCCCGGCCTGGGCGTTCCGGCCGACAGTCCCATCCTGCCCGGCACTTGGGCCTACAATCCCGATATCCCGACCTATCCCTACGACCCGGCACGCGCCCGTGCGCTCCTGGATGAGGCCGGATGGGTGGATACGGATGGCGACGGCGTGCGCGAGAAGAACGGTGTGGTCATGACGATGACCCTCCTGAGCGACGACGCACCCACGTCGGCGCAGACCATCCAGGCCATTGCCGACGATTGGGCGGCTTTGGGCGTGCGGGCCGTGCCGCAGGCCGTCTCCTTTGCCGGCTTGGCCAGCGATTTCCTCATGACGCGCAATTTCACGGCCGCGCTGATCATCCAGGAGTATCTGGGCGACCCCGACCCGTATCCCCTCTGGCACTCGACGCAGCTGGCGCCCAACGGTCAGAATTTCACCGGTTGGCAGAATCGCCAGGCCGATATCGTCATGGAACAGGCGCGCATCACGACGGACCGCAATCTGCGGCGGCAGCTGTACGAAGAATTTCAGGTCCTGTTTGCCCAGGATGTCCCGGCCATCGTGCTCTACTACCCGCTCTACGTGTACGGCGTCTCCACGGCCGTGAAGGACGTCGAGATCGGCCGTCTGAACGAGCCGGCCGACCGGTTTCGCACCTTCCCCCGCTGGTACATGCTCACGGAGAAAATGACTCGCGTGGAACGCCGCACATTGGAGCTTGACAAATGGCCGGAGTAGTGGTTAATATAGAAACGTAAGCCGAAGTGGCGGAACTGGCAGACGCGCTGCGTTCAGGGCGCAGTGGGCAGGCGCCCGTGGGGGTTCAAATCCCTCCATCGGCACTGAACATCAGAACTTCGGGACCCTGTAGGCTCCCGAAGTTTTTTTGTAACCGTTTCAGGGTGGGAGTCCGTTCCTGCCCTCGGCCAACCGTGGAAACAAAGGACGAACGACGGATGACAAAGACATGTCCCCTTGCATCGTTCGTCTGTGGTCATCCGTCCCTGCGAGAGGCGACAAGGATAGGCCCCGCCTGAGCGGTGACCCTTTTTCTCAAGGCTGTGAGAACATCGCCTTCGGTACGACGCCATTTGCCCAGGGTGCGACGGCTGTTGGTCGCCCTGGTGGCCGTGTTTTGTCTGGGGCTGATTGCGATCTACAGCGGTCGTCTCTTGGTGGAAGAGCAGGTACGCCGTGACTTGAGCGCCATGCAGACGCGCGTGGCCGCCGAACACGAACGACAACAGGAGCTACAGGCACTCCTGGCCCAGGCGGATGATCCGGCGGCAGTAGAGGCTTTTGCCCGTGAGGCCAATCTGGCCCGCCAGGGCGAGACCGTGTTTGTACCCTTCATCGTGGCGCCTACGCCGGCCGCGGAAAGCGCGGGCCTCTCGGCACCGGCTAGGCCGACGCGTCCGAACTGGCAGTTGTGGTGGGATTTGCTGGCGGCGCCGTCGCGGCCGTAGCCGATGACGAGGCCAATGGCACCGCCTCGACGGCGGCTTCCCATCCCAACAGGCGCTGCAACGCCGTCTGCAGGGCGGTGGGATCGCCCGTCGTGTAGAACCGATGGTGGGGAATTGCGTCAGGAGGGGCGACCAGGTGATGGGCCTGTAGCAAGCGCTGGACCTGGCGGGCCACGGCCGGGGCCGGGTCAATGATCTCGACGCCTTCGCCCACGATCTGACGCAGGAGCGGCATGACAAAGGGGTAGTGAGTGCAACCCAGGACGAGCTCGTCAATCCCGGCAGCCAGCAAGGGCGCCAGCCAGACCCGCAGCTGGGCCTCGACCTCCGGGCCATTCACCTGACCGGCCTCGATCCACTCCACCAGGCCGGGACACACTTGGGTGTGGATTTCCACGCCGTTGGCAAAACGTTCGACCAGACTGTGAAAGCGGGGGGCCGTCAGCGTGCCCGGCGTGGCGATGACGCCGACCTTGCCGACGCGGGTGTGCAGGCTGGCCGGCTTGACGGCCGGCTCCATCCCGACGATGGGCAGGTCCGGCCATTGCGCCCGCAGGTCGTTCAGGGCGGCGGCCGACGCCGTGTTGCAGGCAATGACGACCAGCTTGGCGCCCTGCGCCCGCAGCCAGGCCACGGCCCTCCGGGTCAGATGGGCGATCTCGGCGGGCGGGCGCGGGCCGTAGGGCACATGGGCCTGATCGGCCAGGTAGAGGGTGCTCTCCTGTGGCAGCAGAGCGACAACCTCTCGCCAAACCGATAGCCCTCCGACGCCCGAATCGAAAACGGCAACAGGAGCGATAGGCGAGGTAGACATCGGTGGGGTATTATAGACGAAAGACGACGGACGGAGGACGAAGGGGTTCGTCGTTCGTCCTCCATCCCGCCATCAGCCCCAAGCGAGGACGAAGGACGAAGGTTTCTTCGTCTTTCGTCGTTCGTCTTTCGTCCTCTGTCCCGCCATCGGCCAAACCTGGTTACCAGTCTCCAGTCTCCAGTCTCCAGTTTCCAGTCCCCAGTCTCCAGTCCCCAGTCCCCAGCCATCCCCCATGCCCTACTCCCTCGACCGCCGCGGCCGGCTGGTCCTGGCCGGCTTTCTCCTGGCGATGAGCGTGCTCTATCTCGCCACCCTCGACAATGGCCTGCGTCCGGGCGAGCTGGCCGGCGGCGACCTCATCACCCACCAGTACGCCCAGGTGCAGGCCCGGCCAGCCAACGCGCCGGGTTATCCGCTCTACACGCTGGGCGGTTGGCTCTGGTTTCACGGTTGGCGAACGCTGGCGCAAACTCTGGGTATCGCGATCAACCCGGTCGCCGTCCTGGGCGCGTATTCGACGTTGTGGGCGCTCATCGCGCTGACGTTGTTGTTTTTGTTGCTTTACGACGTTACCGGCAGCAATTTGATTATTACTTGCGGAATCACGCTTTTTTACGGGGTTACCTATTTCTTTTGGTATTACAGCGTTACCACCGAGCAATACACATCGGCCGTGGCCCAAACCCTGGCCGTGGCCCTGCTGGTCCATCGCTGGGACGCACACCGACGAGATGGCTATCTTTACGGCTTGGCGCTGTTGCTGGGTCTGTGCCTGGCCCATCTCGTCACGGTCCTGTTCATGGCGCCAGGGGTGTTGCTCTTTCTACTCACCCGCGAACCGGGCCTGTGGCGCCGTGGTCGGCTGGTTGGCCGAGGAGTGTTGCTGGCGTTGGCGCCGCTACTGAGTTACAGCTTCATCTACCTCCGCGGGGCCCAACACCCCGAATGGCGCGGGGCCGGGACCTGGCCGAGCACTTGGGCCTGGTTCCTGGACTTTCTCTCCACCCGGCAGGGCCGCGCTGAGCTGACCTGGACGCTAGGCCCCCTGGCGGGCGGTTTTCCCGAGCTGATGATCGCCGAGTTGACCCCGCTGTTGCTGGTGTGCGGGGTGGTCGGATGGGGGCTGCTGGGGCGGGCCTACGGACTGTTCTATGGCCTGACGGCGCTCATTTACCTGGTCTTCGGCTACATTGACCGGCTGGGCAATTGGTACCAGGTGCTCATGCCCCTCTACCCACTCGTCCTAGTCGGATCGGGAGTCACCCTGGCGCGTGTCTGGTCTGCGCGGGCAGACCGGCTCTGGCGCGGTGCGTTGGTGTTGCTCTTGGCGGCGCTGATCGTGCCCAAGGCGATCGAATCCTACCCGCGCGCCGATCAGCGCAACCGGCCGGAGGATACCGGCCTGCAACCCGGCGAGACCATTTTGGCGGCACAACCGCCGCCCGGCGCCGCCATTCTGGGCACGGTCGAGGAGAAGCTCGCCCTCGATTACCTGACCATCATCGCCGGCCGCCGCCCGGACCTGACGGCTCTGACAACGGCGCAGGCGGCCGCGCGGCTGGCCCAGGGCGAGATCGTCTTCGTCACCCCGGCGGCGGCCCTCTACGCTGCTGCCGCGACCGGCCTGCCCCTGCGCTACACGGCCTGGTCGCCGGGTTTGCTGGCCGCAGGGGCCGGCCATGTGCCGGACGTGCATCCGGGCGACGTGATGTCCGTGGACCGCGATGTGGGCGACGGGCTGCGGCTGGTCGGCTACCGTTGGGGTCCCGGCCCCCATCCCGGTCAATGGGATGTGACGTTGTGGTTACAGGCTACGCGCACGCCAACTGGGTCGTGGGCGCTGAGCCTACGGTTGCTGAACGGCGAGACCGAGCTGGCCCAACAGGACCATCCCGCCCCGGCCCTGGGTTTCCAGCCCACCGATCGGCTCGTTCCGGGCGAGACGGTGGCCGACGCGTTTCGTTTCGATCTCCCGGCGGAGGCCGTCCCCACGGGCTTCCGTCTCATTCTGTACCGGCCGCTGAGCGACGGTCGTTTTCTCAACCTGACCGTGCTCGATATCGCGCCGGGGCGATGAAGGCTGGGAGGAGACGAAGGACGAAAGACAAAGCCGATGACGAGAATGGCTCAGGTTCCGAGAGAGTTCCACCCCAGGCAGACGAAAGAGGAAGGACGACTTTTCTTCGTCTTCCGTCTTTCGTCCGTCGTCCGCCCGAGCGGCCCATGGTGGGAAGGGAAGACCCATCCGGAGCGTAAGACAGCGGGCCGAAATGGCTGCTCATCTTTCGTCCTTCGTCTCGATGGTTGACCGTGTATCGTCAGGAACCGCTCACCCGGTGACCGCTTGGGCTTCGCCGGCCTCTTCGGCTTCGATCACGACCTTGAAGACGGCATCCACACCGGTGGCGAGATGGATGGTCACCTCGTGTTCGCCCAGCTCGCGCAGCGAATGCTCAAGGCGCAGACGCCGTCGGTCAATCTCCTCGCCGACGGCCTGGCTCAGCCGTTCGGCGATCATGGCCGCCGTGACCGAACCGTACAGACGGCCGCCCTCGCCGGCGCGTGCCTTGAAGGTTAGGGTGGTTGCCCGGATGCGCTCGGCCAGGCTGCGGGCTGCGGTCAACTCGCGTTGGCGTCGCCGTTCGGCCGCCTCTTTGATCTGGGTGGCTTGTTTGCGCAGGCCTTCGGTGGCGGGTAAGGCCAGTCCACGCGGGATCAGGTAGTTGCGGGCGTAGCCCGGCTTGACCTTGCAGATGGCGCCGGCCTCACCCAGGCCCGGCACGGGTTTGAGCAACAGAACTTCCATGCAGGGATAGCCTCCATAAAACAGACAAGACCGGCCTGGGCGGCCGGTTTCTGGGATGGTGGGTTCGGGTTTTCGAGGGAATGCAAGCAAATAGTGTACACCAAGACGCTGTTTTGCCCAAAATGGCAAGGTAATCAGAAAAACGAGTGCTATTCCGAAGGGGAAGGCGCAACCGGGGCCTCGTCGGAGGCGTCGGGGCGGGCCGGGGTCGGAGCCGTTTTGGGCCGAGCCAGTTTGACCGTGCGCCGACAGCGCGGACAGGTGATGCCGAAACTGCGACCTTTCGGCGGGCTTTGTTCCAGGGCCAGCGCCAGGGCTTCGGGTGTGATGAACCACTGATAACGGCAGAAAGGACAAGTGGCTTTCATGGTGACTGGTGACTGGGGGCCGGATACTGGGAACTGGATACTGGAGTTCGGCCGATTGGGGGGACGGAAGACGGAAGACAAAGGACGGACGATGAAGCCTCTTCCGTCCTCCATCGTCCATCGTCTATCGTCCAGCAAAACGCGGTGGACGTTTTTCCAGAAAGGCAGCAACGCCTTCGCGATGGTCGGCCGTGCGGTAGGCGATGTCCTGGACCTGCGCTTCGTACTCGAGCGCCGCGGCCAGGTCCACCTCCAGCGCTCGTTGCAACACGCGCTTGGTCAGACCAATGCCCCGGGTGGGCCCCTGCGCGAGTCGGCCGGCCAGCTCGGCCACGGTCGTCTCCAGGCGGTCCGCAGGGACGACTTGATTGACCAGGCCCAACCGTAGAGCCTCGGCGGCGTCCATCACGGCATTGGTCGCCAACAACTCGAAGGCTTTGGCCGGCCCCACCAGGCGTGGCAACCACCAGCTCACGCCGGTATCGGGCGCCAGACCGATGCCGATAAAAGCGGCGGTGAAGCGTGCCTGTTCCGAGGCGATGCGCAAATCCGCGGCCAAAGCCAGCCCCAGGCCGGCGCCGGCAGCCACGCCCTGGATTTGGGCGATGACCGGCTTCTCCAGCCGCCGCAGCCCCAACACGATCCGGTTGAACCCCTGACGTAGGTGGTCGCCGACCGTTTCCGGGCCGGTCAAGGTCTGGAACTCGGTCAGGTCTTGGCCGGCGCAGAAGCCGCGGCCGGCCGCAGCCAGGACGACGCAGCGGACGCCCTCCTCGCGATGGCAGGTGGCAATGGCCTCCAGGATCTCAACCGTCATGAGACGGGTCAGAGCGTTGAGCCGGTCGGGCCGGTTCAATGTCAGACGGGCAACCCCGTCGGTGATGTCGAAGCGAATGAATTCGGGCATGGGGAATGGACGATGGACGATAGACGATGGACGATGAATGGTGAACGGAGAAAGCTCCTTCAAGCTTCTCAAAGCTCCTCCAAACTCCTCAAAGCTCCTCTAAACTCCTCCAACACTCCTCAAACTCCTCCGATTTCTTCCCGCTCCAGATGGAAGAACTCCTCGGCGACGGCGATGAGCTGTTCGGGCGTGGCCAACAGCGCCCAATCGGCAATCGTGCTCAGGGTCGTATCCATGACGCCGGGAATGGGGCGGATCCAGCTCATCACATAGCCGGTGATGGCCGGTTCGTCGGTAGCCAGTAGGAGCATGGTCAGGTCGGCGCCGTAACTGTGATAGTTCCGCAACAGCCAGACCGGTTTCACGCGCGGATGAGAAGGGATGTGCCAGATGGCCTCGAAGGTCTCACGGTCGTATCCGGCAACCACGTCAATGCCGACATGGGCTGCGTGCAGGCGATGACGTCCGCCCGCAGCCAGGGGGACCTCCATCAGGCGGCCGATGTGGGCACGGCCGCCGAAGGAAAGCATGGCCTGTGTGCCGGTGACGCCGCGGGCCGAACGCACCACGTCAATGAGAAAATCGTCGAACCGGGCCAGGCGATGGACCATGCAGACCAGGCGCAGGTCGGCCCGTTCGCGCAGCCAGTTCACCCAAAGCGGCGTCACGTGGGGTTCGCGATAGGCCTGCAGGTTGGCCAGCAGGCTCTCGCGGGCAAGTTCGTCTTCGCCGCTGCGGATGTTGGCATCCACAACGGCCAGGGTGGTGGATTCGTGCATGGGTTGGCGTGTCAGAAGAGGGTAGAGGGGGCGATCAGGCGGCGGGGGCCTCCCAAGCCGGAACCCGATCATGGCTCAGGCCGCCTCCGGCCGTGCGATAGCCGATCTCCCAGAACGGCAGCCAGGCCAGCGCCACGAGCTCGACCGTGCAATCGGTCTTCTTGGGGCGGACGGCATAGGTCGTGACCCCTTCCAAGGCTTCCTCCCAGCGACGGGCGATGGCGGCAATTTCGGCCTCGAGATCGCTCTCCAGCTGGGCGATTTCCTTCTGCAAGCGGGCAATTTCGGCCTCGGATTCGGCCACTTCGGCCTTGGCTGCGGCGGTCATGCGCCGTCGCGTGGCCGCCGAAGAAAGCGCCCGTCGCCGGCCCAGACCGAGCATCCCGGCCAGGGTCTCGGCTCCGGCTAGCCATTCCTCGCGCCCGCGAGCGGTCAGTTCCTGTTTGTCCTCCTCCAGCTCGCGCTGTTCCCGCATCAGCTGGATTTGTAGGCGGTCGAAACGGGGCTGAAAACGCTTGCGCAAGGCGTCCACTTCGGCATCGCGGCGCTCGCGGGCTACCTGACCCAAGCGGATTTTGAAATCCCGCTCCGACTCGTCGGGCCGACTGTAGAGCTTGAGCGCGGGGCTGAAGAGCACCTCCAGGGTCTGTTCCCGGTAGAGGTGGTCGAGAAAATCGCGTTCTGCCCGCTTGAGCTTGGCTGCCGTGTTGAGGCTTTCGGGCACGGGAGCGAAGAAAGCCTGACCTTCGGGCTGTTTGAGCAGGTCGCGGCGGTCGAGATCGGCCGCAGCTGCCTCCTCCCAGGCCACGGTATCGCCGAGGGCAGGGCCGTATACCAAGCGGACCACGCGCCGGGTGGCTTCAATGCTGCGGGTGCGGTCGCTGAACAGCACGGTTCCCATGGCCACCAGACCCGGTTCATAGACCAGGCGTGTCTCCTCGGCCTGGAGCTGACGCTTCTGCGCGCCTTCCAGGACGGCCAAAGCCCGGTTGGGACTCATGCGCAGGGGTAGAAAGACCTGGGGCAGATCGGGCGGCAGGGTGGGTGGCACCTGGGTGTAGCCACCGGGGGTTACCGCCGCAACGGCCGTGGTTGCCGGGGCCGAGGGGGCCGCAACCGCGGCCGTGGTCGTCGCCTGGGCCTTGAGCGGCGCCATGAGCGTCCGCACCTGGCTGCGAGTGAGCGGCCCGCGCAGATAGCTCATGGCCCAGCGGGTGTAGAAAATGGTCGGCGCAGAGGCATGGACGTTATGGAGCAGGAAAACGCGGTTGTTCAGGGCCGAAAGGGTGCGGTCGAGCTGGCTGCGGTTCAGGCTGGCGCCGCCTTCGGCCATGACCGATTCCAGACCGTCGAGCACGCGCAGCTTGTCGCGTTCGGTCTGGAGTTTGCCGATGAACCAGGTGCCGGTGTTGGCTAGGCCCTTGTAGTCGAGGTCAACCGGGTTTTGGGTTGTCAGGACGATGCCCAACCCGTAGGCCCGCGCCTGTTTGAGCAGGGTCAACATGGGCCGCTTCGCGGGCGGATTGGCCGACGGGGGGAAGTAGCCGAAAATTTCATCCATGTAGAGCAGGGCGCGCAGGCTGGTCGTGCCCGGTTGGCGGCGCATCCAGGTGATGACCTGCTCCAACAACAGGGTGACGAAGAACATGCGCTGGGCATCGTCGAGATGGGCGATGTAGAAGATGCTGTGGCGCGGCTTGCCGGCAGGCGAATAGAGGAAGTTGGCGATGTCGTCGAGCGGTTCGCCCTGAAGCCAGGCGGCAAAACCGGGGGCCGCGATGATGCTGTTGAGGGCCGTGGCCAGGGTGAAGCGGTCTTTGGGCGGGAAAAAGGTATCCACATCGAACACGCCCAGCTGGCGCATGGGTGGGTTCTGGATGGCCGTGATGAGCCGGGCCAGGTCCAGGTCTTCTCCCGCACGCCAGGCCTGTTCGATGATGTGCGAGAGCAGAATGTGCTCGCGCGAACGCAAAGGGTCGGCCTCCATGCCGATCAAGCCCAACAGGGCGCTGACCGTGCCCTGGATGCGGTCGCGCAGGATTTCTTCGTGGTCATCCCAGTTCAGAGGCGGGCAA
>JAOADB010000009.1:0-9638 GCA_026417535.1 Caldilineales bacterium | reverse complement strand
GGCAACGGAATGACGCCAGAATCGAAATGGGCAGTCCGGCGTCGGAACCGGGGGTGTAGATGCGGAATTCGGCCGCGTTCTTGAGGGCGCGGATGCGGTCGGGGCCTTGGTCCCAATCGGCCAGACCTTTGCGCCAGGTTTCGGCCACGGCGCGGGCGTACTCGGCTTCGGTCATGCCCTTGCGGCGGGCGTCGTCCGGGTTGACCCACGGCTCGAAGTCCTCCGGCCGCAGCTCGGGGAAGGTCAGGAGTAGATTGGTCAGATCGCCTTTGGGGTCAATCAAGATGGCGGGGACGTTGTCGAGGGCGGCTTCTTCGAGCAGGCCGATGCACAACCCAGTCTTGCCCGAACCGGTCATGCCGACGCAAACGGCATGGGTGGTCAGGTCGCGGGCATCGTAAATGACCGGTTCGTCCTCGATGCGGCCGTTTTTGAGGTCGTAGGTCTTGCCCAGATAGAAAGCGCCGAGTTTTTCGATGAGCGGCATGGGTCAACTCCTCGAGAAGAACGGACAATAGACGATGGACGATAGACGATGGCAATGCACTATTGTCCATCGTCTATCGTCCGTTATACCAGTTTCCGGGTGAGAAGGAAAGTCGGACAAGGGGTTTTGGCGGGGCTTATGCTACCATAAGCGTCTGTCAGGAGTACCTATGTCCCCATCGCCCTTTTTGCCTACCGGTCATGCCCAGCGTCCCATTTGGGAGAAGTACCTCACCGATTACAACGAGGGCCTGGGCCTCGTTTACGAACGTTTCGTCCTCGATGATTTTCTGGCGGCGTTGTGCCGGTCCGAGCGGGTGGAAACCGTTCTGGAAGCGCCCATTTACGGCATGGCCGGGGTCAGCGGCATCAACAGCGCCATGCTGGCCCGCGCCGGTCTGCAGGTAACTCTGGTGGACGATACGCCCGACCGCGCGGCCCATATCCGCCGCATTTGGACCGAACTGGGTCTGACCGCAGACTTGGTCGTCATCTCGCCGGAGCGCTGGTCACAATTGCCTCTGCCCGACCGCAGCTTCGACCTGACCTGGAACTGGGCTGCCCTGTGGTATCTGCCCGATGCCGCGGGCCTGCTGCGAGAGCTGGTGCGCTTGAGTCGGCATCTCATCTTTGTGGCCATGCCCAATACCTGGCAGGTGGGCTACTGGCTGCGCAAGTTCGTGCTCGACCGCGACTTTTTCCGCACGGTGGACGAACGCTGGGCCGACATCGGTCGGGTGCGTCGCGTGCTCGAAGCGGCCGGCGCCCGCATCCTCGATACGGGCGTGCTCGATGTCCCGCCCTGGCCCGATACGGTAATGCCGGCCGGCGAGGTGCTGAAGCGGCTGGGCATCCGCAGTCGCCGGTTGCAAGCGCAATTCAGCGGCGACGGCTGGAGCTGGAGCACCATGGCCTATTATACCGGCGCCCAACCCGACCTGCGCGCCCGCGTGATGCGCTATGCCTGGCTCGATCACGCGGCGCTGCCCTGGCAGCTGAAGGCGGTGTGGGCGCATCACCGCTGGTTGTTGGCGGCCGTGTAGCGCAGCGCCTGCGGAGTGGTGCTGCTGCAGACCCGGTTGCCGCCGCCGCAACGCCCCGGCTATAATGGTAGAGCCGTGGCCGTCTTCATCCTTTCCCGTCGGGATCTCGTTTGCCATGAATGACCATCCCACCACCATCCTGTGCCTGGCCAGCTATTTCAAAGGCGAGCGCTTCATCCGAACCTGCAAGGAGCTGGGCTGTCATGTCATCCTGCTCACGCGGGAGAAACTGGCCGACGAGCCTTGGCCGATGGAGGCCATTGACGAGCGGTTTCTGATGCCGCGGCTTGATCCGGGTCCCGACCTCATCCACGGCGTCAGTTACCTGGCCCGCACCCGTGTCATTGACCGCATCGTGCCCCTGGACGATTTCGATGTGGAGACGGCGGCCCATCTGCGCGAGCACCTGCGCATCCCCGGCATGGGCGAGACCACTGTCCGCTACTTTCGCGACAAGCTGGCCATGCGCATGCAGGCCCACGAACGCGGGATCCCGGTGCCCGAGTTCGTCCATGCCCTCAACGACGACCGGCTGCGCGCCTACATGGAACGGGTACCGCCGCCGTGGGTGCTCAAACCGCGTTCCGAGGCCGGGTCGGTCGGGATCAAAAAGCTCGCCACGGCCGAGGAATGCTGGCGGGTGTTGGAAAGCCTGGGCGATCGACGCTCCTATTACGTCCTCGAACAGTTCGTGCCGGGCGATGTCTATCATGTGGACTCCATCGTCTCCGAGCGCGAGGTGGCTTTTGCCATTGCCAGCCGCTACGGTCGTCCTCCGCTCCGGGTCATGCACGAAGGCGGCATCTTCATCACGAGTACGTTGCCGCGCGAGTCCACCGAGGCGCAGCTTCTGGAGGCCTTGAACCGTGAGGTCATCGCTGCGATGGGCATGGTGCGCGGGGTCACCCATGCCGAATTCATCCGCAGCGCCACCGACGGACGTTTTTACTTTCTGGAGATGGCCGCTCGGGTCGGCGGCGCCAACATTGACCGGCTGATCGAGGCGGCGACCGGCCTTAACCCCTGGGCCGAATGGGCCCGTATCGAGGTCCTTCATGCCCGCAGGGAACCCTACACCCTGCCGCCGGTGCGCCACGACCATGCCGGGCTGATCACCTGTCTGGCCCGGCAGGAATGGCCCGATCTGTCGGCCTATCAGGACCCCGAGATCGTCTGGCGTCTGGAGAAGCGGCATCATGCCGGCCTGCTCGTGGCCTCATCCGACCCAGACCGAGTACAGGCGCTGCTGGAAGCCTACAGCCGCCGTTTCGAGGACGATTTTTTGGCCGTTCTACCGCCGCAAGAGACGCTGCGTGAGTGAGCGATCCCTGCCCCATCACTGCACTCGACTATGCCTGGGCGCTTCCGTCGTTATCCCCTGTGGCGCTGGTTTTTGCAGCTCGACCCGCCGGTTCCCGACCGTTCGGACGGCGAGATCATGGCCGAGGTCGAGCGGCATTACCCCTGGAATTTCGTCGTCAACCTGCTCGATGTCACCTGGTATTGGTTCGGTCTGAGTTTCATCTCTGCGACCACCATCGTTCCCCTGTTCATCAGCAAACTGACTCCGCATCCGCTGGCCCTCGGCCTGGCGGCCATGATTGCTCAGGGCGCCTGGTTCCTGCCCCAGCTGTTCACGGCCCATTTTACCGAACGGGTTCCCCGGAAAAAGGCCATCGTCGTCCGGCTGGGTTTCGTGCTCGAGCGCGTGCCGATGTGGTTTTTGGTGGCAGCGGCGTTGCTGGCGCCGGTGTCGCCGCTGGCAGCGTTGGCGGTCTTCTTCTTGGCCTACACCTGGCACGGCCTGGGGGCCGGCGTCATCGCCCCGGCCTGGCAGGACCTCATCGCCAAATGCTTTCCGGTGGCACGACGCGGGCGCTTTTTGGGCGTTTCCCTCTTCTTCGGGGCCGCTGCCGGCACCCTCAGCGCCTTGCTCAGCACCCGGCTGCTGGAGAACCATCCTTTTCCGGTCAATTTCCTCTACGTCTTTGCCGCGGCGGCGCTGGCCATCAACACCAGCTGGCTGTTTCTGGCCTTGACCCGCGAACCCGTAGCGCCTGTGTCGGTCCATCGGCTCGGCCAGGCGCCGTTCCTGGCCGACCTGCGGGCCATCCTGGGCCAGGATGCCAATTTCCGGCGCTTCCTCGTGGCCCGCTTGCTCCTCGTCCTGGGCGGCATGGCCTCCGGCTTCGTAACGGTGGCTGCCCTGCGCCAATGGGGCGTGCCCGATAGCAAGGTGGGCATCTACACGGCCGAATTGCTCATCGGGCAGACGGCGGGCAATCTCGTCTTCGGTCTCCTGGCCGACCGCTACGGTCACAAACTGTCCCTCGAGCTTGGTGCGTTGGCTTCGTGTCTGGCCTTCCTGGCCGTCTGGCTGGCGCCGCAGGCGTTTTGGTTTGATATCGGCTTTGTCCTGCTCGGTGTGGCCGGCGGCGCCGTCGTCGTCTCCGGCATCCTCATCGTGCTGGAATTTGCGCCGGCCACGCGCCGACCGACATACGCCGGGCTGGCCAACACGGCCACTGGGCTGGTCAGTATGGTCGGTCCCTTGTTGGCCGCCGCGCTGGCCCGCTGGAGCTATGACGGACTGTTCGCCATCAGCGCCGCCTTCAGCCTGGCCGCCTGGTTGGCCCTGCACCGTTGGGTGCGGGAGCCCCGCCATGCCGCCGTCGAACCAACGCCGGTTGTCGAGACGGCAGGCGCTTTCGAGTAACACTCCGGACGTGGCCTTTTTCGTATCGAAGGTAACACGGTCTCACGTTCCAGATGGGTCTTTCTTTCCCGTCAGCGGCCGCTCGCCAGGACAATGGACGAATGACGTAGCGCAAGATGGCATCTTGCGCTACACTTTCATCTGCCTGGGATGGAACCCCGTTGGAACCTGAGCGCCATCACCATGGGCCTGAACAGTGACCTTGTAGTGCCTTTTTCTGTCCCGTTCATCGGCCAATAACAGACGATGGACGATCTTTCGTCCATCGTCCATTTCCCCGATCCGTGACCAACGCCAATCCATGTCCGCCAATGCCGAACTGGCCTTGCAATCGCTGCGCCAAGCCGAGGTGCGCATCACACCCCCGCGGCGGGTGGTCATCGAAGTGCTGGCGTCGCAAGAGCATCTGACCGCGCCGGAAGTGGTCGAAGCCGTGCAAAAGCGGGCGCCGGCCATCAGCCGGGCCTCGGTCTACCGCACCCTCGATCTGCTCACCCGCTTAGGCATCTGCCGGATCGCCACGATGGGTCTGCCCATCGTGCGCTATACGCTCACCCCCACCGGGAATCATCACCATCTTGTCTGCTCGAATTGCCTGCGTGCCTTCGAGTTCGATTCCTGCGGCCTGAGCGCGTTGGTGCCCGAACTCGAAGCGCGCACGGGTTTTCGTATTTCCGGCCATCTGTTGGAAGCCTACGGCCTTTGTGCCGATTGCCAGCAGGCCGAATCCGTGACGGAATAGCAGCATGCAGACCCTTCAGCAATTGCGTTATACCCCTGTAGACCACGCGCCCGATGCGCCGGGGCTGGTCGCCGAGGGCCTGACGGTGTATTACAACACCATCCCCGCCTTGCTCGATGTCAGTTTCGCCATCGGTGTTGGCGAACGGGTGGCCGTTGTCGGCCCCAACGGCGCCGGCAAGAGCACACTGTTCAAGGTGATCGCCGGCATCCTACGGCCAACGGCGGGTACCGTGCGCGTGTTCGGCCACCCGCCCGGCGCGCACCTGTGCATCGGTTACGTACCCCAGCGCAGTCAGATTGACTGGTCATTTCCCGTCACGGTGACGGACGTGGTCATGATGGGCCGCAGCGCCAAAATCGGTCTGTTTCGCTGGCCCCGCAGCCGAGATTGGGCGATCGTGCGTCATGCCTTGCGCCAGGTGGATATGGAGGCGCTGGCCGACCGCCCTATCGGCGAACTGTCGGGCGGCCAGCAGCAACGGGTGTTCCTGGCGCGCGCCCTGGCCCAGGAGGCCGAAATCCTCCTGCTCGATGAGCCGTTGACCGGCCTGGACACCCCCGGTCAGGAGACCCTTTTCGCCATTCTCGACCGGCTCCGCGCCCAGGGGATCATCGTACTCGTCGCCACCCACGATCTCGACCAGGCCGCAGCCCATTTCGACCGGGTGATGTTGCTCAACCGACGCCTCATCGCCCTGGGGCCGCCAGCCGAGGCGTTGTCGCCGGCCCATCTGCTCCGGGCCTACGGCGGTCATCTCCATGTCCTGCCCGGCGAAGGCGAGACGCCGGCTGTGGTACTGGCCGATACCTGCTGCGAGGGTAGTGAGGGGCGGTGAATTGGACGATGGACGATGGTAAAGCTCCCCTAAGCTCCCTCAAGCTCCCCCAAGCTCCCCCAAGTTCCCCTAAGCTCCCCCAAGCTCCCCTCTTCTCCTCCTCCCGGAGGTCTTGTCATGGCGACACAAGTGCTCATGCCCAAGTTGGGCGAATCCGTGGTCGAAGGCACTGTCAACCGCTGGCTGGTGGAAGTGGGCAGCCGGGTTGAAAAGATGGCCCCGCTGGTCGAAATCTCGACCGATAAGGTGGATACCGAGATCCCCAGCCCGGCCAGCGGCGTCCTTTTGCGCATTCTCGCCCCTGCCGGAAAGACGGTGCCGGTCGGTTCGGTTCTGGCCTTGATCGGCGAACCGGGTGAGATGCCGGAAGCGGCACCGCCGGCGGCGGCTCCGGCCGTCGCCGGCGCCCCGACCGAGACGGTCGCTACTGAGGAGGTGGGCTTTATCAGTCCGGTTGTGGCCAGGCTGGCCGCCGAGCACGGCCTTGACCTGAGCCGCATCCGTGGGACGGGGCTGAAAGGCCGGATTCGCAAGCAGGATGTGCTGGCCTATCTGGCCGCCCAGGAGAAGGCGCCGGCCGCGCCTGCGCCCGCGCCGATCGCACCGGCAGTTCCTGAAGCCGTCGCCCCTGCGCCGACACCGCCCGCTGTGGCCGAAGAGGTGGTACCGCTGAATCGCATACGGCGGCTCATTGCCGAGCACATGGTGCGATCCAAGCATACGGCACCCCATGTGACCACCGTTTTCGATTGCGATATGACGGCGGTGGTGCGGCATCGCTACGCCCATCAGGAGGCTTTCGCCCGTGACGGCGTGGATTTGACCTTCACCCCCTATTTCATCGCTGCCGTCGTGGCTGCGCTCAAGGCCCACCCCTACGCCAACGCGGCCTGGAGCGAAGAGGGCATCATCCTCAAACGGGCGATCCATATCGGTCTGGCCGTTGCCATTCCCGACGGCCTGATCGTACCGGTAATCCACCACGCCGATTCGTTCAACCTGTTGGGCCTGGCCCGCGCCGTGAACGACCTGGCCCGTCGCGCCCGAGAGGGCCAGCTCAAACCCGACGAGATTCAGGGTGGGACCTTCACCATCACGAACCACGGTACGAGCGGCAGCCTGTTCGCCACTCCCATCATCCATCAGCCCCAGACCGGCATCCTGGGCATCGGTCGTATCCACAAAGAGCCGGTGGTGATCAGTCGTGGGCATCCCCTCCTGCCCGACGCCGAGGACGTCATCGCCATTCGGCCCGTGGCCTATCTCAGTTTCAGTTTTGACCATCGCGTGCTCGACGGCGCCACAGCCGACGCCTTCGTGAGTACGATCAAAACCCATCTCGAAAATTGGCCGGGCTAACGTGACGGCTCGGCCCGCTCCCTCCACGTTCCGGATGGAATTTTCGTCTTGGCACAAGTTTGACCTTTCCACAACCGGCTTGGTGGGTGGGGAAACGCCAGAGGCTAAAACGTTCCAACGTTATCGCCTCGTTCACGACCACGGCCGCAGGGCCGGGGATGGCGGAGGATGGGGCAGAGGGAACCCCCGACCTGGGACGTGCCGCCCTCAGGCCCCCGGCATGACCTTGGCGCCGGGGCACAGGGTGGCGCCGTGTGGGTGGTGCGCGCCACGCCGCAGGCGTTTCCGGACGAGGCCCCTCGATGTTTGGGTTGGCGAAGGGTCTGTGCCCATTGGCGAGGCTGTCGGCTGGGCCTGTAAGGTGCGGTCGCTGCGAGACGGACACCGGCGGAGTGGGCGCATGTGAGCGGGGTTGGGCCGAAGACGAAACGAATTGACAATCCGTCCCCCTTGCCTATAATGGGGTCATCTCTCTGAACAGATAAGGGAGCCTGGTTTTCACCCGGCTACTTCGTCATCGTTGCCGATTTGGGTATCCAGCTTCGGGGCCCATCTCCGTGAGTCCTCCCTATGTCATCGCCATCGACGCCACCCCCCACCCCTCGCCGTGAGGTCGCCACCCTGGGCGGAGGTTGTTTCTGGTGTCTCGAGGCCGTTTTCGACGAATTGCAGGGCGTCGAGGACGTGGTCTCCGGCTACGCGGGCGGCCATGTACCCAACCCCAGCTACGAGGCCGTTTGTACGGGCCGCACCGGCCATGCCGAGGTCGTCCAGATCACCTTCGATCCGGATATCATCTCCTACCGCGACCTGCTGCACGTCTTCTTCAGCATCCACGACCCAACCACCCGCAACCGTCAGGGTGCCGATGTGGGGCCACAGTACCGCTCGGTCATTTTTTACCACTCGCCCGAACAGAAGGCCGTGGCGGAAGAGGTCATCGCCGGGCTCGATGCCGCCGGCATCTGGGGCAGGCCCATCGTCACCGAAGTGGTGCCCTTTCGGGCCTTCTATCCGGCCGAGGAGTACCATCAGGAGTACTACCGACGGAATCCCTTCCAGGGCTATTGTCAGGTTGTCATTGCGCCCAAGGTGGCCAAATTTCGCAAGCAGTTCATGGATCGGCTGAAGCGCTGACGGGAATGGCTAGGCCCGCTGCTTTCATGGTCCGAACGGGTTACGTTATCGGTCATGGGTAGGGACGACGGACGTAGCGCAAGATGGCATCTGGCGCTACGCGAGGCTCTACCCATCGCAAGGAGCCGGACAGTTTCACCTTGCGAACGAAGAGGCGGAAGGCAAGCCTGAGCTCTCAACGACAACGGCCTGAGCAGTTCTCGTCGGAGTTCGCTCCTCCGCCCGTCAGCGGCAACAACCCCGGCGCCGGAACGATGTCGGTCGGATAGCGCGGGAGGAGGCGGTAAAAATCGTCGTAGCGGCCGACGACGCCGATGACCGTCCATATCGAGTTGCGGCGGAAATAGGGACGCCGCCAGGGCAGATCGGCATCCACCGTCACCCGAATCTGCCCGCTGCCGTCATCCACCCAGAAATGGTTGTCTCGGAAGCCGACAACGGCGCCGGTGACGATGACCAGGCGGCCCACAAAGCGTTCGCCGACCTGTCCCGTGCGCAGGAAGCGCGGTCGCGGGGCCGGGCCGTTGCCCAACCACACCAACCAGCGGGGGCTGGGGAGATTGAGTTCCCGCTGGCCGTGAAACGCTCGCAGATAGCCGGTCACGCGCAGCCGGTCGCCCAAGGCCAGCGAAGGATACTCGCCGCTGCGCAGATACACTCGCAGCCCGCCGCTTTCATCCTGAAGATAGAGGACGCGGCTGCCGAAGAGGCCGGGCGGCACCGTAACCACGCCCTCCACCGTCATGCGGGTGTCCAGACTCAGCTCGTAAGCGCGGGCGATGGGTTCCACGCCGACGCCCAGGCCGGGGTCGGGCACGGGTGTGGCCGCCGGCCCCCCTGTGGGCGGGGGCGCCGGGGGCGGATGGGGATGGTTGGGCAACCCGGCGGTGACGGCGCCGACGCCCCAAGCGCCGTTGCCGTCGGGATAGCGGCTGAAGGAGCGGTCGTAACCGGGCGAAGCCGTCCAGGTAAAGCTGTCGGCGATGCGGCTATCGGGTCGCACCAGGTGCAGGTTGCCGTTCGTATTCGGCAGGCTCAGGCGGCTCTGGCGATAGAAGATAAGCAGGTAGCTGTAGGGCGGTAGCAACGTTCCTTTGGGGAAGGTGTAGAAAAAGCCGTCGGGCAGGCCGTCGGCGCCGATAGCGCCTTTCCACAGCCGCCAACCGCCCAGGTCAACGGGTTGACCGAGGCTGTTGTACAGTTCCACCCACTCGTCGGTGTGGTCGGTGGTGCCGTTGCCGTCCCAGTCCACGGCTCGCGGGGCGGGGAGGATTTCGTTGAGGGTGACGGCGCCGTCCGGCGGCAGGGGTCGGGGCG
>JAOADB010000092.1 GCA_026417535.1 Caldilineales bacterium | reverse complement strand
CGTCCAACCCAGCTTCAACCAGCGTGCGCTCATCGTTGGCGCCGGCCGCGCCGGCCGCACCCTGCTCGCCGAGCTGCAAAAAGCCTCCGGCAATCAGACCAACCCCTTCCGGGGCACCGGTTACGAACTGCTGGGCTTCATTGACGATAACCCCGAGCTCATCGGCCAGACCATCGGTGGTTTGCCGGTGCTTGGCGATCACAAACAGTTGGTGCAGACGGCGGTGGCGCAACGGGTGGACGAGATCATCCTTGCCATCACCTTTCGCCATGCTCTGTCTCCGGCCCTGTTCGACACCCTGCTCCTCTGTCGCGAGGCGGGCATGCGTTTGACCACCATGCCGACCATCTACGAGCGGCTGTTGAAACGGGTGCCGGTCGAGCATTTGGGCGGCGATTTCCATCTCGTCATGCCCATGCACGAAAACCAGTCGGAGCGTCTGTACGGCCTGTTCAAGCGCGGATTTGACATCTTCATGGCGCTCGCCGGTCTGGTCGTGTTGGGCTTGTTCATTCCGCTGGTCTTTCTGGCCAATCGGATCAGTTCCCCTGGGCCGCTTTTCTACACGCAGCTGCGCGTGGGGCGGTCGGGCAAGCCTTTCACCATCCTCAAATTTCGCTCGATGCGCCCCGATGCCGAAGCGAATGGTGCGGCCGTTTGGGCCAGCCAAAACGACCCGCGCGTCACGCCCATTGGCCGGGTCCTGCGCAAGACTCGTCTGGACGAGCTGCCCCAGGTCATCAACGTCTTGCGCGGGGAGATGAGCATCATCGGCCCTCGTCCGGAACGGCCCGAGTTCGTCGAGCAGCTGGCGGCCAAGATTCCCTTCTATCGCGCCCGTCATTCCGTGCGTCCCGGTATTACGGGTTGGGCTCAGGTGTGTTATCGTTATGGGGAATCGGTCGAGGACGCTCGTATCAAGCTCGAATACGACCTCTACTACGTCACCCATTGCAGTTTTCTCCTCGACCTCATCATCCTCCTGAAAACCGCCGCCATCATGCTCCAGTTCAAAGGCCGCTGAGCGACGTCCACACGTTGGCACGTGGGTAGGTTCGTCCCTCGTCTATCGTCCCTCGTCCATCGTCCGGTTACCCCCTGTGTCCATCGCCATTTGCCCCCACCTGGGTCTCAGCAGCGACCGCACCCTGGTTCACACCACCCCCCACGGCAGCCATCGCTGTTTCGCCCAACAGCCGCCGGCTGCGCCCGACCTGGACCATCAGCAGACCTTTTGCTTCGGCGAGTATGTCGCCTGCCCCTATTTCATTCCGGTCGAGCAGGTCACGGCTCCCGTTGAACCGGAAACGGCCGCTGCTCCAAGCCTGCCGCCCTGGCGATGGCTCTATTTGGGGGTGGTGGGCGTGGCCTTGCTGGCCGTTATCGTCCTGTACGGCCGTCTCCTCTTGGCGCCGGGCCCTGTCGTTGCGACGGCAACCCCTTCCGGACCGGGGCTGCTCTCGCCCACACCCACGCCATCGCCCGCATCCCCGGCCGAAATCGCGCCGACCCCGGCGAGTTTTGCCCGTTTTGTCACCCCTACTCCCGAACCGGATGGCCGTGTGCTCATGCTGGCGCCCCAGGCCGGCGATGTAGCCTGGTGGACCGATGCCGATGCGCGCCGGGTTCGGGTGGGCGATTCCTTCCTCTACGCCGGCCATGTCGAGGGCCAGACTTTCCTGGCCGTTGCCCGTTTCCAACTCGAGCGCGTCCCACGCGGCGCGCCTCTGCGAGGGGCCTATCTCGTCCTCGTCGGTCTCAACGACGAACGCTTGGACCCTGCGGCCGAAGGTGTCTGGACGGCCCAACTACTCGCCGCCGAGGCCGTTCCCGACCTGGCTCGCGCCGATTTCCAGACCGTGCTCAACGCCCCCGCCGCCGTGACCCTCTTGCCCCGGTTGGGCGCCCGTGACTTGGCCGTGGGCCGCGAGAACGTCTGGGAACTCGATGCTTCGGCCCTGGCCTGGCTGGCGGAACGACGGCTGGCCGGCGATACGGCCGTGCTCTTGCGCCTCCTGGGTCCCGATCGAGGCGAACGCAGCCTTTTCGGCTGGGATAGCGGCGGCGGACCGGCTACCCGAGGCCAGCCGCCCTTGCTCGTCCTCAGTCTGGGACCGGCGCCGTCCACACCGCCATCTCTGCCCACCGAACCGCTGGTCGTGGCCACCCTGACCCCGACGCCGGCCAACGTCCTCACCGTGGCCGTTCAAGCGCTGACGGCCACGGCCGTCGCCGCCACCACCGGCACCTACACCCCGGCGCCTGTCAATCTCGCCACGCCGACCCCTACACCCGAAAATATCGCCACGGCCCAGGCCCTGGGCCTGATCCCGCCGTTGGTCATCCCGACCTTCACCCCGGCCAATTCCGCCACGGCGACGGCCCAGGCCTTCTATGCCACGGCCGTGGCCCTCACCACCGGTACCTTCACCCCCATCCCCACCCAGGCCGTCATCGCCACCGTCGTCACACCCACGCCTACGCCGGCCAACGCGGCTACGGCCCTGGCGCGCCTGCTCGTGGTGCAGACTCAGGGCACGCCGACACCGCTGCCCTTTTACGTCCTGGTCGCCACGGCTACGCCCACGCCGTTCATCGTCACCGCTACCCCACGGCCTGCCAACGCCGCCACGGCGACCGAACAGGCTGCACGCGCCACCCTGGCCGTCCTGACCGGTACCCTGACGCCCTTGCCTCCCTACGCCGTCACCCCGACCCCGACGCCGACGGCAACGGCCGTTCCACTGCTCGTTTTCCTACCCGACGCGTTCTTCGCCACGCCCACGCCGACCCCCACGCCCGTGTCGCGCTCGCTGCCCGCGGTTTTGCGCGGGCGTATTCTCTTCTTCAGCGACCGGCCCACGCCGAACCTGGGCGAGCGCACCAACCTGTGGTTGCTCGATCCGGCCACGGGTCGCCTGGCCTATGTCACCCAGAGCTGGGTCTATGCCCAGGCCCAGCAGGCCGAGCTGACCACCCAAACCCCTGACGGCGAGCTGCGGCTGCTGGTCGAACCCGATACCCGGCGCGTGCTCCAGGTGTTCGTCTTTGCGCCCCGCTACGGCACGCGCACTCAGGTCAGTCTGCTGACGGGCATGAGCTACGACCCGGCCTGGGCGCCCGACGGCAACCGCATCGCCTTCGTCTCCCAGGAACCCGGCAACGACGAGATCTACATCGTCGCGCGCGATGGCAGCAACCTGACCCGCCTTACAGCCAACACCTGGGAATGGGACAAACACCCTTCCTGGTCGCCCGATGGGCGTCAGATCGTGTTCGACTCGAATCGGGTTACGGGCCGACGCCAGCTTTGGATCATGGACGCCACCGGCGCCGACCAGCGCCCTTTGCTGACCTCGCCGTATAACGACCACAGTCCCATTTGGGTGAAGTAGGGGAGTTGGGAAGGAGTTTGGGGGAGTTTGAAGGAAGGGGAGCTGGGGGGAGCTGGGGTTTCAACCTGCCAACCTGTCAACGTGCCTCCGCTCCCATCATTGCTTGCCTCTTTGCGGTCTTCGGATTACACTTAGTTCATTCTCCGCTGTGAGCATTCCGTTCCTTGCGAGGTAAGCCTTGGACCAACGCTCGCTGAACCTGCGCGAATACGTGTTGCCACTCTGGCGTTGGTGGTGGTTGTTGCTGGCTTCGACCCTGGTGGCTACCGTTTCCAGCGCGATGGCTACCCTTCGGCAACCGCCCATCTATCGCACCCATGCCACCGTCATGGTGGGCAGCGTCATCGAAAATCGCAACCCCAACGCCAACGAGGTATGGCTGGGGCAGCAGCTGGCCACGACCTATGCCGATATTGCCCAAAGGGAGCCGGTGCGCCGAGCCGCCATGGCCAATCTAGGGCTGAGCGCGCTGCCCGAGTACAGCGTGCGCGTTGTGCCCAATACCCAGCTCATCGAGATCACCGTGACCGATACCAGCCCGGAGCGCGCCCAGGCCGTGGCCAACGAGCTGGCCAACCAACTGATTGCTATCAGTCCTACGGCGCCGGGGGGCACCGAACAGAAACGGCAGGCGTTCATCGAGCAACAGCTTACCGACCTGGAAGTGAAAATCCGTGAGACCCAGGAGGAAATCGAGCGCAAACAGGCCGAACTGGCCAACCTCTTCAGCGCCCGCCAGATCGCCGACACCCAAACCCAGATCGCCGGTTTGCAAAACAAACTGAACACCCTCCAGTCCAACTACGCTGCTCTCCTTGCCAACACCCAACGCGGGGCGCGCAACACTCTTACCGTCATCGAGCCGGCGGTGCTTCCGACCGAGCCGGTAGGACCCAACAAGGTAGCCATCATCCTCCTGGCAGCGGCCATCGGGTTTGCTTTGGCGGCCGGTACCGCCTATCTGCTGGACTATCTCGACGACACCCTCAAAAATCCCGACGACATTCGCCAGATCACCAACCTCATTACCCTGGGCGCCGTGCCCCATTTGGGCCGAGCGATATCCTCGTATGAAGAACTGATCGCAACCAACGAGGGCCGTTCTCCCGGGGCCGAAGCCTTTCGCGTCTTGCGCACGAACCTCCAGTTTGCCGGCATTGACCGTCCGCTTCGCACTCTGCTCGTCTCCAGCCCGGCGCCCCATGAGGGCAAGTCGCTCGTGGTGGCCAATCTGGCCGTCGCCTTTGCCCAGATGGGGCAGCGGGTGATCGTGGTGGATACCGACCTCCATCGGCCTCGTCAGCACCGCCTATTCGGCCTGCCCAACAACGCCGGTCTCACGACGGCCCTGCTCACGGCCCAACCGGCAACCGATGGACTCCTCCAGGAAACCAAAGTTGAGGGTCTGCGGGTCCTCACGTCTGGGCCGTTGCCGCCCAACCCGGCCGAGCTGCTGGGTTCCGCGCGCATGCGCGAATTGGTTCAGGCCCTCTCGGCCCAGGCCGATATCGTCCTGTTCGATAGCCCGCCCGTCACGGCCTTGGCCGATGCGGCCATTCTCGGCAGCCAGATGGACGGCGTTCTCCTCGTCATCAGTGCGGGTCAAACCCGTCGCGAGATGGCCCGACGGACGATGGCGGCGTTGGAACGGGTACGGGCCCGGGTGGTGGGCGCCGTGCTCAACCGTTTGCCGGCCCAGGGCGCCGGTTACGGCTACTATTACTACTACTATTACTACGACCACTATGGCTATTACAGCGGCGACGGTACCGAGCCGACCCCGGTGCGCGACAGGCGTCGTCGCCGCGTGCGTCGCACCGAGACCCAGAAAGCCGGCGTCTCGTAGCCGTTTCGGGTTGCAACGACTTCGTTTTTATCCTTGCATCCAGGCCGGGATGACATCCATCCCGGCCTTTTTGTATGGCTTTTTTCATGTCTCCCGTCTCACCCCTCATCGCCACCTTTTTGCGCACGGCTTTGCGCAGTCGGTTCGATCCGACGGCTGCGGACGCGGCCGCCGAGCTGGCCGCCCGGCCCGACTTTCGCTGGGATACGGCCTTGGCCGTAGCAGCCGGGCAAGGCGTTCTCCCCCTGCTCTATGCCACCTTGGCCCCGTGCTCCTGGCTGCCAGAATCGGCGCGGGCGCCACTGCGCGAGGCGTACACGAGCACCGCCCTGCACAACCGCCTGTTCCTGAATGAACTGGGCCGGGTGTTGCCCTTGTTGGACAGCCACGGCGTGGATGTCATCCTCCTCAAGGGCGCGGCTTTGATCGCCGGTCTCTACAAGGATCCTGGCCTGCGGCCAATGGCCGACCTCGACCTCCTGGTGCGAACGGCTGCAGCCGCTACGGCCATGGCCGTGTTGCAGGACGCCAGCTACCATCCGCTCGAGGACGAGGTCGTCCCTGGGGCCACCCTGGCCTACGAAAGCCAGGTTGTGCTCCTCAAATCCCATCCCGTGCCCATTGGCATCGAGTTGCACTGGCATCTGCTCGATTCGCCCCATTACCAGCGTCTGGGGGACATGGACTGGTTCTGGCAGACGCGACAGCCGGTCGCAGGATTCACCGCCGATGTCCTGGGTCCCGAAGCGCAGCTGCTCCATTTGTGCGCCCATCTCTGGCTACACCACCGCGGTCAGGGCCTGCTCTGGCAATTCGACATCGTGGCCTTGCTGGCCGCCGCCGCACTGGACTGGCAGACGATCCTGGACCGGGCCAGAGCCTACGACCTGGTCCTCAGCACCCGACACGTCCTCATAGGCTTGGCCCAACACTGGCAGGCGCCTGTCCCTCCGAGCGTGTTGGCGCAGCTCCGGGAGTTGGCGCCTTCGGCCGCGGAACGCCGCCTGGTGACCCGGTTGACGGCGCCGCATCGGCCCGTGTGGCAACGCTTTTGGACCGATCTCATGGCCATGGACGCGTGGTCGTCACGGTTGCGCTATGCCTGGATCAACCTGTTTCCGTCGCCGGCCTACATGCGCCATCGTTACGAGATCTCCCACCCCTACCTGTTGCCGCTCTACTATCCCTATCGCTGGTATCGAGGGCTGCGCGGGCTGGTAAGACCGCCAAAGCGTCCCTGAACTCCCCCGAAACGCCTCGCTTTCCTGTGCAATTGGCATTTCATCGGTGCTCGGATTATACTTGTGTTGACTATCCTTCATCCTACCCCCCGGCCCCGCGTACACGGGAGCGACCTGGAGGTTTCATGCGCAAGTATCACATCTGGACCATCGGCTGCCAGATGAATGTCGCCGATTCGACCCATGTGGCAGCCGAACTCGAGAAGCTGGGTTACGAACCCACCAACGAAATCGAAGAAGCCGACCTCGTTGTCCTCAACACCTGCGTTGTGCGCCAGAGCGCCGAGGACAAAGCCATCGGCAAGCTCGGTTCCCTGCGACCCTGGCGACGCAGCCGCCCCGACCGCACCCTCGCCCTCATGGGCTGCATGGTTGGGGTGCGTCCCTCCCCAAGGCTGCGCGAGACGTTCCCTTGGGTGGACGTGTTCATGGGACCAGGCGAAGCTGCGCCCCTGGTCGAGTACCTGCGCAACCGCATGGTCGAGGCCGACCTGGCGGAACTGGAACGCCGCCAGCTCGAGCAACGCTATCGCCTGCAGGATGCCGCCTATCCCACCGCATCCCTCAAGCATCTGAGCCTGTTGGGCGAAGCGCCGGTGGCGGCCTATGTCCCGGTGGTGTACGGCTGCTCCCACGCCTGCACCTTCTGCATCATCCCCTTCCGTCGCGGGATCGAGCGCAGTCGGCCGCTGGCCGAAGTTGTGCAGGAGGTCGAAGGCCTGGTGGCCCAAGGCGTGCGTGAGGTCACCCTACTGGGCCAGATCGTGGACCGCTACGGCTACGACTGGAACGGTAACGGCCCGCGCCTGGCCGACCTACTGCGCGCCGTCCACGCCGTCGAGGGCCTGTGGCGCATCCGTTTCCTCACCAGCCACCCCAACTACATGGACCAGGAACTCCTGGAGACGGTGGCGGCCTTGCCCAAGGTCATGCCCCATATCGAGGTCCCCATCCAGGCCGGCGATGACGCCATCCTGGCCGCCATGAAGCGCGGCTACACGGCCGAGGACTACCGCCGGTTGATCGAGCGCATCCGGCGCACCATTCCCGATGTCGCCATCCACACCGATGTCATCGTCGGCTTCCCTGGCGAAACCGAGGCCCGATTCCAGCGCACCTACGACATCTTGGAGGAACTCCGGCTGGAAAAAGTGCATATCGCCCGTTACAGCCCGCGGCCAGGTACGGTCAGCGCCCGCAAAATGGTGGACGACGTACCCGATGAGGAGAAGCGCCGGCGTCATGCCCTGTTGGAGGCCCAGCACGAGCGAATCAGCGCCGAATTGAACCGGCGTTGGCTGGGCAAAACGGTGGAAGTTCTGGTCGAGGACAAACATAAGGGCAAATGGCGCGGGCGCACGCCCCAAAATCGTCTCGTCTTCTTCAGCGATGAACGCGACCTGCGCGGACAGCTGGTCCCGGTCGAGATCACCTGGACGGGACCCTGGAGCATGCAGGGAGTCCCTGTGGACAAGGGGGCTGCGGCGAGAGCATCGGCTCCGCTGACTCTGGAGCTGGCTGCGATTTGATTCCGGGCTTTGCCATGCCCCATAATGTAGGGCCGGTCAAACGACCGGCCTTTTTTTTGCGTCCCGGCAACGACTCAGGCCGACGTTCGCCAGGGCTCGAGCTCCCGTTTCGACCATGGGCCGACGTCGGGGCGAAGGAGCCGGACGGAGGACGAAGACACCGTCGTCTTTCGTTTCGCTATCCTCCCATAGCGGGAACAACTGGCTGAGTCGTTGCGCTTCTTAAGGCCATCAACAACATCCACTCCACGGAGCACGCTCAGTTTTATGGAACGCACCTTCATCATGATCAAACCCGACGGCGTCCAGCGCGGCCTCATCGGTGACATCATCAGCCGCTTCGAGCGCCGCGGTCTCAAGCTGATCGCCATGCGTTTTATGAACGTGTCGCGCGAGTTGGCCGAGGCCCACTACGCCGTCCACAAAGGCCGGCCGTTTTATAACGGCCTGATTGACTACATCACCTCTGGGCCGGTGGTGGCCATGGTCTGGGAAGGACCCAATGCCATCGCCATCGCTCGCAACACGATGGGCGTCACCCACCCCCTACAGGCCGCAGCGGGCACCATCCGCGGCGATTTCGGCGTCGAGATCGGCCGCAACCTCGTCCACGGCTCGGATGGCCCCGAAACCGCGGCTTTCGAGATCGGGTTGTGGTTCGGGGAAGACGACATGGTGGACTGGGAGCGCTCGACCGAGCGCTGGATTCGGGAATGACGGTGGGCGGGCGTCTTCCACGCGTGGCCGTACTGACCGGCGCCGGCATTTCGGCCGGCAGCGGTGTGCCCACCTTTCGCGGGGCCGGCGGCCTCTGGCGGCAATACCATCCCCAGGAGCTGGCCACGCCCGAAGCCTTTGCCCGCGATCCCAAGCTCGTCTGGGAGTTCTACGACTGGCGACGACAGCGCATCGCCGCCTGCCGGCCCAACCCGGCCCATCTCACCCTGGTCGAGATGGAGAACATCCTGCCCGATTTCACCCTGGTCACCCAGAACGTGGACGGCCTCCATACCCAGGCCGGCAGCCGCCGGGTCTTGCTCCTGCACGGCGATATCTGGACCGTCCGGTGCACGGCCTGCGCGTTCCGTGAGACGAACCGCCAGACGCCTTTGGAGCCGCTACCGCCCTTGTGCCCACAGTGTGGACAGCTGTTGCGGCCTGATGTCGTCTGGTTCGGCGAGGCGCTCGACTCGGCCGTCTTTGCCGCAGCCCGGCGGGCCTTTCGGCAGGCCGACTTGGCCCTGGTCATTGGCACCTCGGCCCTGGTCTATCCGGCCGCAGAACTCCCCTATCTCACGAAACAGGCCGGCGGGCAGATTCTCGAATTCAACACCGAGCGCACACCCCTTTCGTCGCTGGCCGACGCCGTTTTCCTCGGTCCCAGCGAGGAGACCCTACCCGCTTGGTGGGCCGAATACCGACACCAATTGGAGAGGACGATGGACAGACGATAGACGATGGCCATCGTCTATCGTCCATCTTACCGTTTCACAATCTCAGGAGCGTCGCCATGCGTCGTCTCATCATTGACACCGACACCGCCTCAGATGACGCTGTTGCCATCGTCATGGCCCATCACTGGCCCGATGTTCGGGTCGAGGCGATCACCATTGTCTCCGGCAACATGCCGGTCGCCCAGGGCAGCATCAACGCCCGCTACGCCGTCGAGGTGGCCGGGTACGAGACCCCGGTTTATGAAGGGTGCACGCGGCCGCTGCTGCGCNAACCGTTCCATGCCTACTACTTTCACGGTCCCGACGGCATGGGCGGCATGAACTATCCACCGCCCAAGAGAGCGCCGGCGCCCGGTCATGCCGTGCTAGAGCTGATCCGACGCTTCGGCGAGGCGCCGGGCGAGATCGATCTGGTCACCCTCGGCCCATTGACGAACATCGCCCTGGCTCTGCGCCTGGAGCCACGGCTGGCGGGCTGGGTGCGGCAGTGCTACATCATGGGGGGAGCGGCCTGCACGGTGGGCAACGTCACGCCGGCAGCCGAATACAACATCTGGTGCGACCCCGAGGCCGCCGCCATCGTCTTCGATTCGGGCATGCCCATCCTCCTGATCGGCTGGGAGGTGAGCCGCGGCGAGGCCAATCTCACCGAGGAGGAGATGGCGTACGTTCTCGGCTTCGGCACCGAGCGCGCCCGCTTCGCCATCGAGTGCAACAAACATGCCCTGGCCGCCAGCCGCGGGCTTCAGGGGGATCCCGGTTTGGGATTGCCCGACCCGGTCGCCATGGCCGTGGCCCTCGACCCGGCCGTGTGCATCCGGCGTAGCAAGCACTTTGTGGCCGTCTCTTGCGATCCCCTCACCCGCGGCATGACCGTGGTGGACGCCCTCGATGTCACCCGTATCCCGCCCTATCGCGACCCGATGTGGGGTCCGAAAGCGCCGAACATCGAGATCTGCTGGGCCATTGACCCCAGCGCCTGGAAAGAGGCGTTGTATCGCACGCTCAGGTAGGACGAACGACATCCGTCTTCCGTCCCCGCCATCGGCCGAACGGCGCAAGATGTCCCGGTCGCCAATCACCGGTGACTTTCACTGCACGCGCACGACGACCTGGGCGCGTTTCCACAGCTCCTCCAGCCGATAGTAGGCGCGCTTTTCCGGCGAGAAAATGTGGACGATGACATCGCCGTAATCGAGGAGCTGCCAACCGGAATCCCGTTCGCCCTCGATGAAGAGCGGTCGGACCTCTTGTGCGCGCAGCGCCTCCAACAGGGCATCCACCAGGGCCTGGCTCTGGCGTTCGCTGGTGGCCGTGGCGATGACGAAATAGTCGGTCAACGGTGAGAGCGTGCTGACATCGAGAAGCAAAATATCCTCGGCTAGCTTGTCATCGAGGACATGGACGATGGTTCGGGCAAGTTCTTGCGGTTTCAGAGGCAACCTCACAGGGTGGGGAGTTTGAGAGGGGAGCTTGGGGGAGTTTTCTTCGTCTTTCGTCCCTGCAACCGGCCGGGCCTGAGGACGGAGGACGAAAGACGGCATCGCCTGCGCCGGGTTCACCCGCCGACCCGGCGGATCACCACCCGGTCCTCTTCGATGCGAACCGTGTCGCCGGTCCGGATCAGGTGGATGTCAATCTGGTCAATCATGGGGATATCGGCGATGATGGCGCCGACGGCCGTGATGGCCTCGGATTGGGCGTTGATGATCGCCAGCGGTGCGACGCCGGCCCGCGCCAAGCGCAACAGGGTGTAGGAACCGACGGTAGAGCCTTTCCCATGAGGGAAGACGAGGATCTTACCGGCAATGGAACGGCCTTCCAAGGGATGACCCGGCTCGAGCACGACGCCCGTTTCGGGGTCCACGCCGCCGAGAAAGCCGATAGGCGCCGGGCTGACCAGGGCCTCACCCTCGACCCGGCCGCTGCGGATGACGCGGCCGCGCAACGTCAGCGTTTCAATTGGCATGGACAGCCTCCCAAGCCGTGCGCAGCGCCCGGAGCAACGCCTCGTCCTGGCCCGGTAGGATGGTGCGCGGGTCGCACAGCACCACGTCATCCTCGATGCGGGCGACCACAGGGGGTTCGCCGTGGCGCAGCCGGGCGGCCAACCGGTCGGGATGAGGCGTCAGGATGGCGAGCAGGGTGGTGGGCAGGGTTTGGCCGGGCAATGAGCCGCCACCGATGGCGCTGTGACCCGGCCGGAGCTCGACCCGCAGCCCGTGGCGACTCAGAGCATCGGCCCAACCGCGAGCGCGGGTTTCGAGTTCTGCGGCCGGCGCCGCGATCATCTGCCAGACCGGTATTTCCTGGACGGCCGTGCCGCGCAGATAGGCCAGCAGGGTGGCCTGCAACGCGGCCAGAGTGCTTTTATCGGGCCGCAGCGCCCGGGTCAACGGTTGGCGGCGTAGCTCGGCGATCAGGGCCTTATCGCCGACGATGAGACCGGCCTGCGGTCCACCGAGCAGCTTATCCCCGCTGAAGGTGGTGGCGATGGCGCCGGCAGCCACGCTTTCCGCCACAGTGGGTTCGTGGGCTAGGCCGAACGGCGTCGTTTCCAAAAAGGTGCCGCTGCCTAGGTCGTTGATGACCGGGATCGGCGGCGTCAGACGGCGCCCTAATGCCACGAGATCGGCCAGTTCCACGGCCTCGCTGAAGCCGATGATGCGGAAATTGGATTGATGGACCTTGAGAAATGCCGCCGTGGCGCCCGTCACGGCCCGTTCGTAGTCGGATAGCCGGGTGCGGTTGGTGGTACCGACCTCGACCAGACGGGCGCCGCTTTGGGCCAGGATCTCGGGCACCCGAAACCCGCCGCCGATCTCCACCAACTCCCCGCGGGAGATGATCACCTCACGGCCGGCGGCCAGGGTTCGCAGCACCAGGGTCACGGCACCCGCGTTGTTGTTGACGACCAGCGCGGCCTCGGCGCCGCTCAACTCGCATAGGAGCCGTTCGGCATGGATGTAGCGGCTCCCCCGCGCGCCCGCGGCCAGGTCGTATTCCAGATTGCTGTAACCCGTCGCCACGGCCAGCATGGCCTCTTGCGCGGCTTGCGACAACGGCGCCCGCCCCAGGTTCGTGTGGATGATGACCCCGGTGGCGTTGAGGAGGGGCCGCAGGGTAGGGGCCAGCCGTTGGTGCACCCGCGCGACCAACGCCTGGGCCAGTGCTTCCGGCGACGGCGGCGCCTGGCCCGCAGCAATGGCCCGCCGGCTCTCATCGAGCAACCGTCGCGCCTCGTCCCGCACGGCCACGCGGCCAAATCGTCCTATCGCCTCCTGCACGGCAGGCCGTTCGAGCAGAAAATCG
>JAOADB010000091.1 GCA_026417535.1 Caldilineales bacterium | reverse complement strand
CTGAGCCATCATCGTCATCGGCCTGAGTAGTATAACTCCCTGCGCCATTCCACTTTGCGACCCGGATGGGTGCTGGGAGCGGCTGGCGTTGTTTGGCCCTGAGGGAGGACGATGGACGGGGGCGAAACGACTTCGCAGCACCTTGGCGGCAAGTCGAAAACGGGGGTATCATTCCTTCGTAGCGGCTCAACCTTCCGTTTGCAGACGAAAGACGGAAGACGAAACCTTTTCTCGGCGCGCCGTCTTTTCGTCTTTCGACCCGACTATCCGCCCCACCGGAGACGAAAACCAACGACGCAAGCCCCCATCGTCCATCGTCCTCCTCTTGTCATGCAGCTCTACAACAGCTTGACCAACACCCTCGAAACCTTCCAACCCTCCGGGTCGGCCGTCACCGTGTACGTGTGTGGGATTACCCCTTACGACACGACCCACCTAGGCCACGCCTTCACCTACACCGTCTTCGATGTCCTCATCCGCTACCTGGAGGACCAAGGCCACGCAGTGCGCTACGTCCAAAACGTCACCGACATTGATGACGACATCCTGCGCAAGAGCCGCGAGGTGGGAGAGGACTGGTGGAGCCTGGGGAATCGCTGGACGCGGCATTTCCTGGACGACATGATCGCCCTCAACGTGCGACCGCCCGACCATTATCCCCGCGCCACCGATGTCATCCCCGACATCATCGCTGCGGTAGAGCGTCTGTTGGCCGCAGGGATAGCCTACGAATCCGGCGGCAGCGTCTATTACCGCGTGGCTGCCAACCCCGATTTCGGCCGTATCAGCCGCCTATCGCCGTCCGAAATGCTGGCCGTGGCCAACGAGCGCGGCAACATCCCCGACGATCCCCACAAACAGGACCCCCTCGACTTCGTGCTTTGGCAGGCGCACAAACCCGGTGAGCCGTCCTGGCCCTCACCCTGGGGCCCGGGCCGACCGGGCTGGCATATCGAATGCTCGACCATGGCCCAGCGCTTCCTGGGCGAGACCGTGGACATTCATGGCGGCGGCGGTGACCTCCTGTTCCCCCATCACGCCTGCGAGATCGCCCAGATCGAACCCCTCACGGGGCGGCCTTTCGTGCGTTTCTGGCTGCATGTGGCCATGGTCTATCATGCCGGGGCCAAGATGAGCAAGTCGTTGGGCAACCTGGTCATGGTGCGCGACCTGTTACAGACCTGGACGCCCGACGCCGTTCGCCTCTATCTGGCCGGGCACCACTATCGCCACTCCTGGACCCACGATGAGGGCGAGCTAGCCTTGGCGCAGGTGCTGGCCCAACGCCTCAAGGCCGCCGCCACCGTTGTCGGTGGGACGACCGCACCGACGGCCGATCATCGCGACCATTGGCATGAGACCATCCGGCGCTTCGAGGCGGCCCTGGCAAACGACCTGGACACCCCCCAGGCGCTGGTCGCATTGGATGACCTGGCCGTGTCCCTGTTGAACGCGGCTGGTCAGGGGGTGGATGTGCACCCCGCGCAGGCGGCGCTACGGCGGTTGGGCCGCATCCTCGGCCTGCGTCTCGATGCCGACGGCCCCGAGACGCGAGTTCGGCAAGGCTGGGAGGCCCATCGCCAACGGTTTCTGTGATCTCGTCTGAACGCTCCGGCGCGCCCTTCGCCCATGCTGATCGGTATCGGTTATCTCCCCCGTCGCACCGGTCCGGCCCTCTGGCAGGCTTTCGATGCCGCCGAAATCGCCGACGACCTGGCCCACATCGCCGACCTTGGTTTTCAGGCCGTGCGGGTGCCCTTGTTTTGGGCCGATTTTCAGCCCCAACCCGAACGCATCCGGCCGGCCACGTTGGACGCCTTTGGCCGTTTTCTGGACTTGGCCCATCATCACGGGTTGCGGGTGCGGGCCGGATTATGGACCGGCATGTGGGACGGCGCCTTGTGGTGGCCCGATTGGGGTGTCCTCCCGGCGCCGTTGCCACCCAGCTGGCCCCTGATCGTGGACGGCAAATGGGTGCGCTGGGGTCGGGTGCGGCATCCTTGCACCGATGAACGGATGCTCCAGGCCCGTCCGGTGCTCGTGCGCGAGTTGGTCGCCTTCTATCGAGACCATCCCGCCCTGCTGGGCTGGGAACCGCTGCCGGGATTGGGGCGTCTGACTGCGGCCATCCCCACCGAAACGGCCATGGCCTGGCTCCAAAGCACGGTGGAAGCCCTGATCGAAGCGGCGCCGGGTCGGGATGTGACCGTCTTGCTGGCAGCAGATGCCCTGGAGGGGCGGCCCACCCTTTGGCCCGATGAGGTACTGACGGCCGGCGCACAGCCCAGCCTCAGCGTCGCCACCTTCGCCAGCGACCGCCGCCGTTTGCCGCTGAACACCCGTTGGATCGCCTTCCTGCTCGACCTGACCGCTGCCCTGGCCGGCCGGCCCGTCGCCCTCCATCTCGCCGGCCTGCCGACCGACCCCACCGGCGGAAAGGGTCTCGCCAGCGAAGGCGTGTATTACGCGGCCGAGGAAGAAGCAGCCGTCCACTTGGCCGAGGTCCTGGCCCTAGCCCGTCAGCGTCGCTGCCCGGAGCTATGGGTCTGGCGGTGGGCCGATATCCCGCCCTCGTTGTGGGAACAACCGCCCTACGATTATCCCACTTGGCGTCGCTACACCGGGTTGTTGCGCTGGCAGGAGCACACCTGGCGCGAGAAGAAGCTGGTGGAGGCCCTGAAAATGCCCGTCTCCGTGGCGTTTCCACCGCTGGACGTGGACAGCGAAGCCTATCGCCACGACCCGGCCGGCCAGTTCAACCGTTTGTGGGCGGACTATCAGCGCCACGCGTGACGGAATGGAGGCATTTCGGAGGAGCTTGAAGGAGTTTGAAGGAGCTCAGAGGAGTTTGAAGGAGCTTAGGGTAGCTTCCCCGTTTCCCCATCCATCGTCCATCGTCGGTTATTGTAAAAATGACACAAAGTATCGAGCATAGGAATCTGGCCTACGGCAATTTGGTCGGCCGCGCAGTAGGGTGGAATCGTTTCCAACTTCCTTTGCACCGGCGAAGGCGCCGCGCCGGGTCGGCCGACCCGGTGTAGCGCCTTTTTCCATGCCTAGAACCCGTTCCGACTATGAGCGACGAACTCCAGGCCATTACCCTGAGCCAATCCACCGAACGCTTCCGCAAAGCCCACCTTCAGGCCTTGTTGCAGGACTGGTGGGCGCGGTTGCGCGGCCGCAGCGCCGATTTGCTCAGTTATGAAGAAGTCCGGGCGGCCCTCCAAGCGCGCGAGGGTATTACCCTGCCCGGCACCCAAGAGGTGCCTCTCGACAAAATCGTGGGCAGCGTCGGCCGCTATCGCGATTTCACCCAAGCCTTTCTCCCTCGCAACGAAGCCCTGTTCGAGCGCTGGCGCCGTGTGGACGCGGCCATGCACAGCGCCACCGGCGTCCCACCCGTCGAGCTCTATCAGGTCGGCGACCTCTACTTCGTGCGCGACGGCAACCATCGCGTCTCGGTCGCCCGCGCCCGTGGGGATAAAACCATCGAGGCCTACGTCACGAAAGTGGAGGTCCCCTTCCCGGTCGAGGCCGAAAACGCCGAGGAGCTGAGCGCCTGGCTGACCGAAGCCGGCCATCGCCTCTTTCTCCAGCGTACCCGGCTCAAGGAGTACTTCCCCGATGCCGATGTGCGCCTGACCGAACCGGGCCGCTACCGCCTCTTTGACGAGCAGATCGCCGTCCACCGCTATTTCCTCGGCAAAGAGCTGCAACGCGAGGTATCCTACGAAGAGGCCGTGCGCAGCTGGTACGAGAACGTCTTTCTGCCGCTCACACGCGAAATCCGCGCCAGCGGGATCATGAAAGAATTCCCCAAACGCACCGAAGCCGACCTGTATCTGTGGATTTGTCAACATCGCGAAGAACTGCGCGAACGCTACAATTTGCAACTCGACGAAAAAGCGGCGGTTTCGACCTTTGCCAGCCTGCATAGCGAAAAACCCCTCAGCCGGGCGCTCAAAGAGGCGCGGTTGGCCGTGGCCCGCGTGGCCGCCGGCGACGACATCCTCATCGGCCTGCCGGAGAAAACCGCCACCGAAGCACCCCCGGCGGCGGAAGCCCCCGCCGGAAACGGTTGAGAAAGGTCGCCAGGACGCCCTTCCGTTGACTCGTTCCCCTTGTTCCCCCTGTCGTTTCGGCTTTTGCCCGGCTTCCGGGACGAAAGACACCCCATCCATCATCCATCTCGGGGCTTGAGGAGGTCCTGCCATGCGTTTCACCAAAATCGTCTGTACCATTGGGCCGGCCAGCCGCGACCCGACCGTGCTCACCGAGCTGATGCGGGCCGGCATGGACGTAGCCCGCATCAATTTTTCGCACGGTGACCATGCCACCCATGAGGAGACAATCCACCGCGTCCGCCGTATCGCCGATGAGCTCGACCGACCCGTGGCCATTCTGGGCGATTTGCAAGGCCCTAAGCTGCGGGTGGGACAGCTGCCGCCCGAAGGTGTCCTTCTCACCGCCGGGGAGGAGGTGGTGCTGACGGTTGCGCCCGACCGCCCGCAGGCCATCCCCTGCCAATATCCCGACCTGCCCTCCCTGGTGACGGCCGGCGACCGTATCCTCCTCGACGATGGGTTGCTGGAACTCGAGGTGCTGGATACGACCGCCACCGACATCCGCGCCAGGGTGCTTACAGGCGGTACGCTCTTTTCCAACAAGGGCATGAACCTGCCGCGGGCCGATGCCCGTATCCCTGCGCTCACCGCCAAAGACCTGGAAGACCTGCAATTCGTCATAGCCCATCAGCTCGAATGGGTGGCGCTCTCGTTCGTGCGCACGGCCGATGAGGTGTTGCAGCTCAAGGCCATCATCCGGCGTCTGTCCCGGTCGAGTCTGGGCACGCAGGTCATCGCCAAGATCGAAAAACCCGAGGCCGTGGCGAATATCGAAGCCATCATCCAGGCCGCCGACGGTATCATGGTCGCCCGCGGCGATTTGGGCATCGAGATGCCGGCCGAAGACGTGCCCATGATCCAGAAGCACATCATCGCCCTCTGCAACGAGGCGGGTAAGCCGGTGATCACGGCCACGCAGATGCTCGATTCGATGATCCGCAACCCGCGACCGACCCGCGCCGAGGCCAGCGATGTGGCCAATGCCGTTTTCGACGGCACCGACGCCGTGATGCTCTCCGGTGAGACGGCCACAGGCCGCTATCCGGTGGCAGCCGTGCAGACGATGGTGCGCATCGTCACCCGGGCCGAAGCCGAGCTGGTGAAGCGGGAGCGGCGCCGTCCCCTGCGAACGACCGAACCCCACTACGCCGCCCAGGCCATTGCCCACGCCGCCAGCGATCTGGCCTGTAACCTGGGCGCGGCGGCCATCATTGCCCCTACGGCGTCGGGCTACACGGCCCGCCAGCTTTCGCGCTACCGGCCCTATCTGCCGGTCATCGCCGTCACCCCCAGCCCCCTCGTGCGGTGTCAGCTCAACCTGCACTGGGGTGTGTTTCCGCTCTTTTCGCCCCGGCGCAACACGACCGACGAGGTCGTCAACGATGCCGTTCAGGCGGCGCTGCAACACGGTCTCGTCCATGAGGGCGATTTGGTCGTCATCACGGCCGGCACGGCCGGCAGCACGCCGGGCACGACCAATCTGATCAAAATCCAGCTGATCGAAGAGGTTCTCGCGCGGGGCCTGGGCTTGGGCGATCACAAGGTGCGCGGGCATGTGCGCAAGCTGGCGCCGCCGCTGCCGTCCGATCTGCGGCTGGGCGGCGACGACATCGTCGTGGCCCACACCCTCGACAGCAGCTGGCAGCATCTGCTGATGGGCGTGGGCGGCCTGGTGGTGGAAGAAGGCAGCCTGCAATCCTACGCGGCGCGGTTGGCCGACGAACTGCGTTTGTCCGCGCTGATCGGCGCCACCGGCGCCTACGAGGCTATGACCGAGGGCGAACTGGTCATCCTCGACCCGTTGCGCGGGATTGTCTATCGCGGACCGAACCCCGATGACATCGTCCGGCCGACATTCATCGCGGAAACGTCGAAAAGATCCGATAATCGCTCAAATTAATCATAAAAGACACAAAAACACAAAGTCTGAAATTATAATATTTTAGAGCGTGTTTGAAGAATAGCGTTTGTTATCTTCTTTTTATAATCACAAAGATGCCAAAAACGCCAAGAGAGTTCACTCAACGCGGATCGGATCCATGAGATAATAACAATCTTGTTAATTTTCTACTATTTTCACGATTTTTCTTTTCATATCTTTAACTAATGCAACAAATTTAGTATACACTTGTCGAAAAATACCCTTTTGGTGTCTTTAGTGACTTTGTGTCTTTGTGATTATAAAAGGACAAATAGTACAATTCTTGACACAATCGGTATAACAAGGTAACCCAATATGAACCCTTGGCGTCGCGCTTGGCTCCGCTTCCGAGGGCACGATTGCTTCAGTTGTGCCTTTTCCGAGGTGTTCCGCAGCAGCGGCGACGGTCAGGTCAGCCGTCTGCATGCCTTCTGCCGCAACCCGGCTTCGCCCCATCACAACCGACCCTTGCCGCCCACGCGCTGGTGCGATGCCTGGGAGCGGGCGCCGGAAGGGCGCAAGCCCGCGCCCGAAGACATTGACCAGACAGGCCTGACCGCGTAGGCGCTAGCCCTGGTTGCCGTTGCTGCGGGACTTGAAGCGGATTTCCAGCGTGCTCTCGCGGTAGCGCGCGCCGGCGATCTGACGGCCGATCAGGGTTTGCGGCAGGCTGATGTGGCGTTTCCAGTTGCCGATGCGCACGATCAGCTCATCGTATACCCCGCGATGGAGCGAGACCTCGCTCTTGTCCACCAGCGGCAACGGCAAGACGAGCAGATAATCGTCGCCGTCCTTGACGACCTGCTGGGGTTTGCCGCGGTAGAAAATGGTGGTGGGGTCTTTATCCTGAAACGTCGCCCGCGCCATCCGGCGGAGCATTTCCTCGCCGACGACCTCCCGGTCGAACAGGGGCACCTGGAAGATGGGCAACGGACTGAAGGATTGTTCGACCACCTCGCTGTACTGGCTCTGGATTTCCTTCCAGGAACGGAAGTAGGGGTCGGTGACCGCGGCGGGGATATGGCGGTTGCTGATGATGGCGTCGGTGGAGAGGTTGTAGAGGTTGAGATAGGTGAAGGCCCGCCGCGCCTCTTTGATGACCATCTTCTCCGGGTTCAGGACGAGGCGCACGCTGCTGATGTCGGGGTTGGTGACCAGCCGTTCGAGCCGCCGCAGGTCGTAGACCAGCTCGGTGATGGCGTCGAAAAGTTCGTCTTCGGGCAGGGGCATGTCGGTCACGGCTTTCATCAGCGGCCGCGCCACCTTCATGGCCTTGCGTTCGACCGGGAAGATTTTCTCCACGTACCAGGCGGCCATTTCCGGGAAGGCCAGCAGCTGCAGGGTGGCGCCGGTAGGCGCCATGTCCACGATTACCACGTCGTATAGGCCCGATTCGGCCAGATAGGCGATCTGGAGCAGGCTGGCCAGCTCTTCCATACCGGGCAGGACGCTGGTCTCTTCGGCCACCAGGCCGTCCATCCCTCGCCAGGAGAACAGCGCCGCCAGGTACTGCTGCACCTTACCCCAATGGCGCTCCATCTGGTGGAGGAGGTCAATTTCCTGCGCCCACAGGTTGGGGCCCAAGGCGATGGGTTCGGGGCCAATGCGGCGGTCGAAGCTGTCGCCCAGGGAATGGGCCGGGTCGGTCGAGACGACGATGGTGCGATAGCCGAGATCGGCGCAGTGGATGGCGGTCGCGGCGCTGATGCTCGTCTTGCCGACGCCGCCCTTGCCGGTATAGAGGATGATACGCATAGGGATGACTCGCTCGGACAGAGTGGGGATGGGTTTGAGTATACCCCGGAGTGGGGCCGAAGCCGAAGTCCGGCGCGGCGTTTGTCGGGCAACTCCGCAGGAGTTGCCCGACTGTGATATACTCTCCCGTTGTTCGCTTCCATCCCTTTCCGACCGAGTTCGTCATGGGCCAAGTCTATGTCGCCGTGGACCTGGAAACCACGGGCCTCAACCCTGAACGCGACGCCATCCTCGAGCTGGGCGCCGTGCGCTTTCGCGACGGCGAGGTCCTGGATACGTTCTCCCAGGTGGTCAATCCTGGTCGTCCGATTCCGCCTGCCATCCGCCGGCTAACCGGGATCGGCCAGGAGGAGGCCGACCGCGCGCCGAATCTGGCCCGTGTGGCCTCCGCGTTTCGGCGATTTTTGGGCGATGCGCCCCTCGTGGGCCACAACATCGGCTTCGACGTGGCGTTCCTCCGCAACGCCGGCCTCTACACGGCCAACCCCATCGTGGACACCTGGGAACTGGCCCTGATCGTGCTGCCCCAGCTGGCCAGTTACAAGCTGGAACGGTTGGCAGCCTACCTCGGCATCGAACTGGCCCAGGTCCATCGCGCCCTAGCCGACGCCATGACCTCGATGCACCTCTTCACGGCCCTGCTGGAACGGGCGGCCGCGCTGCCTCTGCCCGTGCTCCAGCAGATCAACCGCCTCGCCACCCGTTCCGACTGGAGCCTGCGTCCGGTCTTCCTAGAGGCCGAACGTCTGGCCGCGCTCCGTTGGACGGGGAGACGGACGACTGCCAGCCCTGCCCGCCCGGAAACCGGTCTCTTCGCCGGACCACCCCCCCTGGAACCCAAGGAGCGGCCGCAACCCCTAGCCGTGGACGAGCTGACGGCCATGCTCGAACCCGGCGGTCGCTTTGCCCAAGCCTTCGCCCGTTACGAGTACCGACCGCCCCAAGTCGAGATGCTGCGGGCCGTGGCGCAGGCCTTCAACGAAAAACGTCACCTCCTCGTCGAAGCCGGCACCGGGACGGGCAAATCGGTGGCCTACCTCATCCCCGCCCTGGCCTGGGCCGTGCAAACAGGGCAGCGGGTCGTCGTCAGCAGCAACACCATCAACCTGCAAGACCAGCTCTATCACAAAGACCTGCCCGACCTGCACGGTGTGCTCCCGTTCGATTTTCGGGTGGCCCTGCTGAAAGGACGTAACAACTACCTATGCCCGCGGCGGTTGGAGCAGCTCATGGCCCGGCCCGATCTCGACCCCACCGAACTCAGCGTCATCGCCCGGGTCCTCGTCTGGTTGCAGAGCACCACAACCGGCGACCAGAGTGAGATCACCCTGGCGAACAGCCGCGAGCGGGCCGTATGGCAGCGGATCTGCGCCGATAGCGCCACGTGTTCGCCCAAGCATTGTGTCGAGGGCCGTCACCAGCCCTGTTTCTTCTATCAAGCGCGCGCCCGCGCCGAGGCCGCCCATGTCATCATCATCAACCACGCTCTCCTCCTAGCCGATATCGCCGTCGAAAACCGCGCCTTGCCGACCTACAAGCATCTGATCGTGGACGAAGCCCACCATCTCGAGGAAGCCGCCACCAAGGCCTACACCCTGGAGGTGGATTTGCCCACCTTTGCGGCGCGGTTGCGCGAGCTGGCTCCGGCCGAGGCCGAAGAGCGGGCCGTGGGGCGGCTGGCCGATGTGGCTACCGCCGTGCGCAACGCCTGCCCGTCGGACCGGGCCGAGCCGATCATCGCCCTGACCCAGGCCCTGGCCGAAGGGGTACCCACCCTCGAACACCGGATGGCCGATTGTCTGGACGCCATGGCCCGCTTTGTCCGGGAGCGCCTGGAAGCCCGGCAGCGTTGGGGCGAGGACAACGACGAAGCGCGCAACAACTACGACGTTCTCCTCCGTATCACCAAAAAGGAACGGGTGCAACCGGCCTGGGTGGATGTGGAGATCACCGGCGATAACCTGATCCTGCCGTTGCACGAGTTCATCGGCACCCTGTTGCGCTTGATCAACGCGCTGCTCGACCTGAGCAACTATCCGATCACCGGCTACGAGGAGCTGATAGCCGACCTGGAGGCCATCCTGCGCGATCTGGGCGCCGTGTACAAGCTGTTCCAGGCGGCCATTTTCGAGCCCGATCCCAACACCATCTACTGGCTGCGCTACAGCGACAAAGGCGAGGAGACCATTTCCCTCAACAGCGCGCCCTTGCACGTGGGTGATCTCATCCAGAACACGATTTTTGCCACCAACGAGACCGTCATCCTCACTTCGGCCACCCTGCGCACCACGAACAGCTTCGCCTATCTGCGCAGTCGGCTCAAGATCGAGACGGCCGACGAGCTGGCCCTGCCGAGTCCTTTCGACTACAAGGCCAACGCCCTGCTCTATCTGCCCACCGACATCCCCGAACCGAACCAGCCGAACTACGAGCAGAAGGTGCAACAGGCCATCCTCGAGCTGAGTCTGGCGACTCAGGGTCGGTTGATGGCGCTGTTCACCTCGCACGCCCAGCTGCAACGCACGGCCGAGGCCTTGCGGCCGTGGTTGGAAGAGGCCGGCTTGTCCCTGTACGTTCAGGGCGAGGGCGGTTCGCGGCAGCAGCTTCTGGACGAGTTCCGTCGCAGCGAGCGCGGCGTCATCCTCGGTACCCGCAGTTTTTGGGAGGGTGTGGATGTCCAGGGCGAGGCGCTCAGCGCGCTAGTCATCGCCCGGCTTCCCTTTGCCGTGCCCAGCGACCCCATCGTCGCCGCCCGGTCCGAGACCATCGAATCGTCGTTCTACAACTACTCGGTGCCGGAGGCCATCCTGCACCTGCGCCAGGGCTTTGGCCGCCTCATCCGTTCCACCACCGACCGGGGTGTCTGTGTCATCCTCGACCGGCGCATCCTCAGCAAACCCTACGGCCGGCTGTTTGTGGATTCGCTGCCGCCATGCACCCAGTATCGGGGCCCCCTGGCCGATCTACCCATCATGGCCCGACGCTGGCTCCGGGGCGAACCGTTGCCCTCGGCGAAGTCGGCGCCCGCACGCGGTCCCGCCGATCATCCCGAATTTCCCGATTTCCTGCCCGAACCACCCGATTGGGCGTTCAAATGGTAACTGATTACTAGTTACTGGTTACTGGATATTGGTTACTGGTAATTTCTTGCGTTATTTGACCCATTTCATGTGATAATCATGATTTGCACAAACTTTTTACCAGTAACCAATATCTAATATCTAATATCCAATACCCAATACCCAACACCCATCATGTCCTTCAAAACCATCATCGAACCGTTTCGTATCAAAACCGTCGAACCGATTCGCCGCACGACGCGCGAACAGCGGGCGGCGGCGCTGGTCGCGGCCGGTTACAATCTCTTCCTCCTCAAGGCCGAGGATGTGCTCATTGACCTGCTCACCGATTCGGGCACGGGCGCCATGTCCTCGCGGCAATGGGCCGGCATGATGATGGGCGACGAAAGCTACGCGGGCGCCAGCTCCTTTTACCGTTTCGAGGCGGCCGTCCGTGACATCACGGGCCTGAAACACGTCATCCCCACCCATCAGGGCCGCGCGGCCGAACGCATCCTCTTCGGCTCCGTCCTCAAACCGGGCGATATCGTCCCCAACAACACTCACTTCGACACGACGCGGGCCAATGTCGAATACCGCAAGGCTCAGGCCCTCGACCTGCCCATCCCCGAAAGCCGCGAGCCGCAGCGCTACCACCCCTTCAAGGGTAACATGGATTTGGAGGCGCTGGAGCGGGTGCTGCGCGACAACCCCGGCCGCGTGCCCCTGGTCATGATCACGGTGACGAATAACTCCGGCGGCGGTCAACCGGTGAGCATGGCCAACATCCGCGAGGCCAGAGCCATTTGCAACCGCTACGGCGTGCCCTTGTACCTGGATGCCTGCCGTTTTGCCGAAAACGCCTGGTTTATCAAGCTGCGTGAGCCGGGCTACGCCGACAAAACGCCCCTCGAGATCGCCCGTGAGATGTTCGGCTATGTGGACGGCTGCACGATGAGCGCCAAAAAGGACGGCCTCGCCAACATCGGTGGCTTTCTGGCCCTCAACGACGACGATCTGGCCCAACGTTGCAAGAACCTGCTCATCCTCAGCGAGGGCTTCCCCACCTACGGCGGTCTGGCCGGCTACGACCTGGAGGCCATTGCCGTCGGGCTGCGCGAGGTGCTCGACGAGGACTACCTGCGCTATCGCATCCGTTCGGTGGAGTACCTGGGCGAGATCTGCATGCACAACGACATCCCCCTCGTCTTGCCCACCGGCGGCCATGCCATCTACCTGGATGCCCGGGCCATCCTTCACCATATCCCCTGGTACGAGTACCCGGCCTGGGCGCTGGCGCTGGTGCTCTACTTGGAGGGCGGGGTGCGTTCGGTGCCGATTGACACCGTCATGTTCGGCCGTCAGCCCGACGGCACCGAGAAACCCGCGGCCATGGAGCTCGTGCGGCTGGCCTTTCCCCGGCGGGTGTACACCCAAAGCCATGTGGACTACCTGGCCGAGGTGCTCATCCACGTGCGCAAACTGGCCCCGCGCATCCGCGGGGTGCGCATGGTGTACGAACCGCCCGTGCTGCGCCACTTCACGGCCCGTTTTGAGCCGCTGGTGGAAGGGTTGTTGGCGCCGGAATAAATAGATTTTGAGTAACCATTCAGGCCGATGATGGCGATGGCTTTGGTTCCGGTATTGGCTGCGCACCGGCTGCCAACGGCACACGCTCCCGCGTGACTTTCCGCACCCTTCTGCGCAGGGCTGCCCGTCAGCAGTCATCCCCAGCCCCGTGCGGCCATTCTCGATAGCCAAACGGTGAAAACGACCGAAGTGGGTGGAGAACGCGGCTACGATGGCGGCAAAACGATAACCGGTCGTAAACGGCCAATTGTGGTGGATACGGGTGGCCTGCTGTGGAAAGCCTTGGTGCATCGGGCGGATGAGTCGGATGAAGAGGGCGGGATGAAGCTATAGGCCAAGGCCTTGCCAGAGTAGGAACGACTCCGGTTGGTATGGACGGATCGGGTCCATGC
>JAOADB010000090.1 GCA_026417535.1 Caldilineales bacterium | reverse complement strand
CCGTCGTTCGTCCTGAAATCAGCCGCAACCCGTGATGACGGCCGAACGCCACACGGCGCCAACCCCTCCGTCCTCCGTCGTTCGTCCTTCGTCCTGAAATCAGCCCAAACCCGCAACAACGGCCAAACAACGCTCAAACGAACCAGTATCCAGTATCCAGTCACCATTCACCACGCTATGCTCGATCAACTCAACCCCCGCCAACGCGAAGCCGTGCTCGCCACGACCGGACCTGTGCTCGTCCTCGCCGGACCCGGTTCGGGTAAGACGCGCGTGCTCACCCATCGCGTGGCCTACCTGATTCGCGAGTTGGGCGTCGAACCGTGGCGGATCATGGCCGTCACCTTCACGAACAAGGCGGCCGACGTCATGCGCGAGCGCACCGAGGCCCTGGTCGGCGACGAGCGCCGGACATCCGGGCTGGTTTTGGGCACCTTTCATCGCCTGTGCGCCCGTTTCCTCCGCATCGAAGCCCCTCACATCGGCCTCAACCCGCGTTATGTCATCCTCGATGCCGAAGACCAGCTCGAGGTGATCAAACAGGCCCTGAACGACCTGAACCTCGACGAGAAGCGATTCCACCCGCGGGCGCTCCACGCAGCCATCTCGCGCGCCAAAAACGAGCTGATCGCTCCGGCCGATTTTCCCATCGCCACCTACTACGACGAAATCGTGGCCCGCGTGTACGAGCGTTATCAACAGCGGCTTCAGGCTGGCAGCGCGCTCGATTTCGACGACCTGCTCATGCAGACCGTCCTGATGTTCCGTCAGCACGAGGACATCCTCGCCGCCTATCGTCGCCGCTTCGAGTACATTCTGGTGGACGAGTTCCAGGATACGAACACGGCCCAGTACGAGCTGGTACGCCTGCTGGCCGGCGGCTATCGCAACGTGTTCGTCGTCGGCGACGAAGACCAATCCATCTACCGCTGGCGCGGGGCCGATTTCCGCAACGTCCTGCGCTTTCGCGAGGATTTTCCCGACGCCAAAGTCATCCTCCTGGAGCAGAACTACCGCTCCACACAGACCATCCTCGATGCTGCCAATGCCGTCATCAAGCACAATCGGTATCGCACGCCCAAAAAGCTCTTCACGGATCGGGGCCGCGGTCCGGCCATCGTCGTCTATAAGGCCTACGACGAATACGACGAGGCGGAGTTCGTCATCAGCGAGATCGAGCGGTTGACCGCGGCCGGCGAAGTGCGGCCGGGCCAATGCGCCATCATGTACCGCACGAACGCGCAGTCGCGGGCTTTGGAAGAGGCTTTCGTGCGGCGTGGGGTCCCCTATCGCCTGGTCGGTGCCACCCGTTTCTACAGCCGCAAGGAAATCAAAGACGTCCTGGCCTATTTGCGGTTGGTGGAGAACCCCGACGATGAACTCAGCCTGCGGCGGATCATCAACGTGCCTCCGCGGCGGATCGGCGCGACCACCCTCAACCGCCTCAGCCAGTGGGCGCGCGAGCTGGGCCTCAGCACCTACCGGGCGTTGCGCGTCCTGGCCGGCGCCGAGCAACTCCCGGCAGCGGCCCAAGGCCGTCAGCATCCCTTCCCGAAAGCCTCCCTGGCACCCTTGCTCGACTTCTATGCCCGCTGGCAGGAGTGGATTGACCTGAGCCATACCGTTTCCCCCGGCCGGCTCCTCGACCGCATCCTGGAAAGCTCCGGCTACCGGGACTGGCTGCGCGACGGCACCGACGAGGGCGAAGACCGCTGGCAAAACGTCCAGGAGCTGCGCAATGTCGCCGCCGTGTACGAAGACCTACCCCCTGATATCGCCCTGCCAGCCCTGTTGGAGGAGGTGGCCCTGGTCAGCGATGTGGACAACCTGGATAGCGCGGCCGATGCGCCGGTGTTGCTGACGCTCCACGCGGCCAAGGGGATGGAGTTTGCCGTCGTCTTCATCACCGGTATGGAAGAGGGGTTGCTGCCCCACAGTAACTCGTTGGAAGACCCCGACAGCCTCGAGGAGGAACGGCGCTTAGCCTATGTGGGCATCACCCGCGCCCAGGACCGTCTCTACCTGGTCTATGCCTTTCGGCGCTCGGCCTGGGGGCGCAGCGACCTCGCCAAGCCTTCGCGCTTTTTGAAAGACATCCCGACCAAGCTCATCACCGATAAACCGCCACCGGCAAAGGCTGTGGGCGAACGGCCGCGCGTGGCCGTCTCCGGTCCCATGCGGTTTCAGCCTGGCCAGCAGGTCCGCCATCCGCAATTCGGCCTCGGCATCGTCATGACTTCACGACGGGTCGGCGATGACGAGGAAGTCTCGGTAGCGTTCCCCCAGTTCGGCGTCAAGCGCCTGCTCGTCTCCCTGGCCCGCCTCGAGCACGTTTCGGCGTGACCTTGGAGGAACTCAGAAGAACTCGAAAAAGATTCGCAACGACTCAGGCCGATGACGATGATGGCTCAAGTTCCGACAGAGTTCCGTCTCAAGCAGACGAAAGACGACGGACGAAGGACGACTTTTCTTCGTCTTTCGTCCGTCGTCCTGGCGAACGGCCGATGGCGGGAAGGGAAGACCTGTCCGGAACGTCAGGCAGTGGGCTGAGTCGTTGCAGAGCTTCTTCGTCCTCCGTCTTTCGTCTTCCATCTTCCGCCGAGTCACCAGTTACCACTCACCCATTATCCCCACCATGCCCCGTTTCTCCGTTTNGATCGGGATCGTCCTGAGCATCCTCACGTTGGCCGGCGCCGGCGGGCCTTCGCTGGCACGCGGGGATCCGCGGGTGGACGCGCACGTATGGACCGAGCTGGCCCAGCAGGGCCGGGCGGATGTCCTCATCCTCCTGGAACCGGGCCCCGATCTCGGCCCGGCCTATCGGCTGCCGGACAAAGCCGCCCGTGGTCGCTGGGTGTACGAGACGCGGCGGACCCATGCCCTGCGGCAACAGGCACCGCTGGCGGCCTGGCTGCAGACCCGCGGCATTCCCTATCGCCGGTTCTGGAGCGTCAATGCCGTGGCCGCAGCCCTGGATGCCCCGACCCTGCGCGACGTGCTGGCCCGACCCGAGGTGCGGCGTATCGTGGCGGATCGGCCTTTCCGGGGCTTGGAACCGCTGCCGCCGTCGGCGGCGACCTCCGCAGAAGCGACGGCCATCCCCTGGGGCGTGGCGCGGGTACAGGCGCCCTGGGCTTGGGCGCAGGGCTATACCGGCGTCCGCGTTGTCATCGCCGGCCAAGATACGGGTTACGACTGGCAGCACGAGGCGCTGCGGCGTCGCTATCGCGGCGATAACCCCGCCGATAGCAGCGTCAATCACGATTACAACTGGCACGACAGCATCCACGAGGACATTCCCCCGCCTGATGGGGGCAATCGCTGCGGCTACAGCAGCCTGTACCCTGCGATGACGATCTGCACGGCACCCACACGATGGGCACGATGGTGGGCAACAATCTGCCCCCGGACAACCCCGGCTGGCCGGCCGCCGCAACCTACGCCATCGGCGTGGCCCCCGGGGCGGTTTGGATCGGGTGCCGCAACATGGACAACGGTTGGGGCCGGCCTTCGACCTACATCGAGTGCTTCGACTGGCTGATGGCCCCCTATCCGCATGGCGGCGACCCGCTGACGGACGGCGATCCGAGCAAAGCGCCCGATGTCATCAACAACTCGTGGGGCTGCCCGCCGTCGGAGGGCTGCACCCTGGACCAGCTTGCCGCCATCGAGCCGGCGGTCAATGCCGCCGACGCCGCCAGCATCCTGGTCGTGGTCTCGGCGGGTAACAACGGTCCCGGTTGCGGCACGATCCTCCATCCACCGGCCATTTACCCGCGCAGCTTTGCCGTCGGCGCCACCACGAGCGCCGATCAGCTCGCCTCCTTTAGCAGCCGCGGGCCGGTCAACTACGATGGGCAGATCCTGCGCAAACCGGACGTGAGCGCGCCCGGCCAGAGCGTGCTTTCGGCCATTCCCGGCGATATGTATGGCACTCTGTCGGGCACGAGCATGGCCGCGCCCCATGTGGCCGGGGTGGCGGCGCTGGTACTTCAGGCCGAACCTGGCCTGCGCGGGGACACGGCCATGCTCAAGGCCATCCTTCAGGCCACGGCCGATCCCCTCATTAGCTTCGTCTGTGGCGGCGCCGATGTAGACGGTTCGCCCAACAACCTCTTCGGTTGGGGGATCGTCAACGCCCGCCGCGCCATCGAGTCGCTGACGCAGACGGGTTTTCTGTCGGGTTACGTAACCGACGAGCCGGGTGCGGCCCTCAAGGGCGCGCTGGTGACGGCCCGCGACCGGCAGGGAGTGGTCAGGGGGACGACCACGACGGATGCCCAGGGCGCTTACAGCCTGCGCCTGGCCTGGGGGACCTATCGGGTCGAGGTATACCGCGAGGGCTACAGAACCGCTCTGGCCGAACCGATTTTCGTCGTGGGCGGCCAGACCTCGACCCACTCGTTCCGCCTACAGCCCCAATCCCCTCCACCCCCGACCGACACGCCCACCCCAACGCCAACCGCAACGCCGACGCCAACGGCCACCCCGGCGCTGCCACAGATACCGTTGTGGTTGCCGCTCCTCCGGCGCTAAACCGTCGCCGTTCGGGGCCAGGCGCGCAGCAGGCGCCAGGTCCCGGCGGCCACATCGGCCCGCAGCTCCAGGCGGGCGCCGTCGTCCAGCTCGACCATCACCGTGGCGCTGCCATTGGTGTGGTCGGTCTGGCGGCCGTGTCCTGCCACCGGGCGCCGTTGCCCCCGCCACCACACGGCCTCGACCCGCCAGCGTTCGCCGCGGCGGACGGCCTCCACCACCACCGGCTCCCCTGTCGGCGGAGGGGCCGGGGGTCGGCCGCCGAGAAACCGGATCACCAGGTTCAGCGCCGCCTGCACCGAGGCCAGCTTGTTGCCCAGGCGGTCGTAGGGCCAGATGTGGCGTTCGCCCCAGCCGGTCTCGGCCGCAGCCAGGTGGAGATAGACCAGGCCCACAGGTTTGGTCGGGGTGCCGCCGCCGGGTCCGGCAATGCCGGTGATGGCCACGGCCAGGTCGCTACCGAAAAGGGTCCGCGCGGCCTGGGCCATAGCCGCCGCCGTCTGCGGACTGACCGCGCCGTGGGCCAGGAGAGTGGTTTCGGGCACGCCCAACAGGCGCATTTTGGCCTCGTTGCTGTAGCTGACCACGCCGCCCACCACGTAGGCCGAGCTGCCGGCCACATCGGTCAGGATGCTGGCCAGCAGGCCGCCTGTGCACGATTCGGCCAGGGCGATGGTCAGCCGCCGGGCCAGCAATAGCCGGCCCATTTCGGCGCTGAGTTCGCGTAGAAAAGTCAGATCGGGAGGTGTCATCGTCATCGTTTGGCAGTTGTCTGCCCATTATCGAATACAGTCGCCGTTCAGGCAAGGATAGACGATGGACGACGGAAAGCTCCCCTCAGCTCCCTTTTTGTCGCGTTTCTCTGGATGGCATCCGAAGCTACAGCTCCTCAAGCTCCCTCAGCTCCCTTTTTGCCGCGTTTCTCCGGATGGCATCCGAAGCTACAACACCCCTAAGCTCCTCCCAGCTCCCCCAACCTCCCCTGATCCCATGTCCCGCGCGCTCCTCGCCCTCATCCCTCTGAGTTTTCTCGGCCTGTTCTTCGTCTATCCGCTCGTCGCCATTTTTCGTCTGAGCCTGGCGCCGACAGCCGTGACAGGCAGCGAGACCTGGCGAACGTTGACGACGGACGCCTACTATCTGCGCGTGCTGTGGTTCACGACCTGGCAGGCGGCCGTGAGCACCCTGGGCGCGTTTGCCCTGGGGTTGCCGGCGGCCTATGTGTTTGCCCGCTACCGGTTCCCCGGCAAAACGCTGTTGCGGGCCGTGACCACCCTGCCGTTTGTGCTACCCACGGTCGTTGTGGGCACGGCGTTCACCGCCCTGTTGGGCCCAAGGGGGGTGTTGAACACGGCGCTGATGGGCCTTTTCGACCTGGAGACACCCCCAATCCGTCTGCTGCATACCGTGTGGATCGTGTTGCTGGCCCATGTGTTCTACAACACGTCGGTGGTCATCCGCATGGTGGGCGGTTTTTGGTCGCAGCTCGACCCTCGGCTGGGCGCAGCAGCGGCCGTGTTGGGCGCCGACGCGTGGCAGCGCTTTCGCCATGTGTCGCTGCCGCTGCTGACGCCGGTGCTAACGGCAGCCGGGCTGCTGGTCTATCTGTTCAATTTCACATCCTTCGGGGTTATCCTCATCCTGGGCGGTCCCCGGATGGCCACGTTGGAGGTCGAGATTTATCGCACAGCCGTGCGGTTCTTCAACCTCCCTGTGGCGGCCGTGCTGGCCCTGGTACAGATGGCCTTTACCCTGGCGATCACGACCGTCTACACCCGGCTGCAGGCGCGCTTGACCGTGCCGCTGTCCTTTCGACCGGCCCAGGCGGGCGAGCGGCAGCCGCGCACGGGGCCGGAGCGGCTGTTCGTCTTCGGCATTCTCACCCTCCTGGGCCTGTTTCTGCTCATGCCGCTGGCGGCGCTGGTCTGGCGCTCACTGACAACGCCGACCGGCCTGGGGCTGGAGCACTACCGCAACCTCTTCATCAACCGGACGGGGTCGGTCTTTTTCGTCACCCCCATCGAGGCCCTGCGCAATTCGCTCTTGGTCGCTGCCGCCACGGTCGCGCTGGCCCTGGTCGTGGGGATCAGCGCGGCCTATCTGCTGGTGGAAGAGCGTCGGGCGCCGAGCGCGTGGTCACGGCCTGGGCGGCGACGGCAATGGCAGGTTCTGTTGGACCCGTTGTTCATGTTGCCTTTGGGGACCAGCGCTGTCACCCTGGGGCTGGGCTACATCGTGGCCCTCGACAAACCGCCCCTCAACCTGCGGGCCAGCCTGGTCATCGTCCCCATTGCCCATGCCCTCATCGCTTTCCCCTTTGTGGTGCGGTCGTTGCTGCCCATCCTGCGTGGGCTCGACCCCCACTTGCGGGAGGCTGCGGCCGTCCTGGGCGCCGACCCCTGGCGAGTGCGGCGTTTTGTGGATTTGCCCATCCTCAGCCGCGGTCTGGCCGTAGGCACCATTTTCGCCTTCACCGTGAGCATGGGCGAATTCGGCGCCAGTCTGCTTCTGACCCGTCCCCAATTTCCTACCCTGCCAGTGGCCATCTACCGCTTTTTGGGACAACCAGGCATGGCCAACTACGGTCAGGCCCTGGCCCTGAGCGTGTTTCTCCTCGCCGCCACGGCCTGCGGCTTTCTCGCCATCGAGCGCGTGCGTTACGGCGGGGGCGTCGAATTTTGAGGGGCGATGGACGATGGATGAGTGTCCATGCAGGCCACCGACTTCCGGATGGACAGAGGGCCCGGAAACGTGGATAATCCCGGCAGGCCGACGGTACCCGTTGCCCACGGAAACACCGTGTTGTGAAAGCCTTTTAGAGGCCGGAAAACACGACCATCCTTCGTCTAAATCGCTCGCAAGATGAAAATGTTCGACTCGTTGCGATTGGTAGAGCAGCACGTAACGCTTACGATGGATATTGTAATGGTTAATCATAATGAGGCAAAGACACAAAGAGACAAAAAATCTCAAGAATCGCACATAATATCACAAATAACCCATTATCTTTGATATCTTGATGCTCTTAGTGTCTTTGTGCCTTTGTGATTATCAAAAGGCCAGGAGTCGCCTCAATGACCGTCCATCTCTATTCCTCTGCTTCCCTTTCACCCTACGCCACCCCGCGGGTCGTGACCGACCTGGCCGACTGCGACTTTTACCATACGATGGACATCCCCGGCTATGGGCATGTCGAAGGCGCCTGGGACCTGCGGGATGACCCGGCGGCCTATCTGGGGCATGTGGACTTCCGCGGCAAACGGGTGCTCGAGATCGGCACGGCCAGCGGCTTCCTATGCTTTTACATGGAACGGCAAGGGGCGGAGGTTGTGGCCTATGACCTGTGCGAGGACTACGATTGGGATATCGTGCCGTTTGCCGGGCAGGACGCGGCTGCGCTGCAGCGAGAACGCAAAGCACACATCCGGCGGCTGAACAACGGCTTTTGGTTGGCCCATCGCGCTTTTGGCTCGCAGGCCAAAGTGGTATACGGCACGGTGTACGCTATCCCGGAAAGCATTGGCCCGGTGGACATCACCACCTTTTGCTCGGTGCTCCTGCACCTGCGCGACCCCATCCTGGCCCTACAAAACGCCCTGCGCCTGACCCGCGAGACCGTCATCGTCACCGAGTTGCTCTGGCGGCACCCGTTGCTCATCCGGCTGCTGGCGCGGCTGCGCGGCCCGTACATGGCCTTTTTGCCCGATTATCGCCTGGGCGAGCCGCGCGAAACCTGGTGGTTGTTCTCCCCGGCCATCATGCAGCAGTTCCTGGGCCTCTTCGGCTTCACCGAAATGAGCCTGACCTACCATCATCAACGCTATCGCGGCCGCCGCCAGGCCCTGTACACCCTGGTTGCCCGCCGTCCCACGACGGCATGAGCGGTATGGCCCCGTTCCTGGCCGTCACCGATATCCACAAGACCTTCGACGATACGCCCGTCTTGCAAGGGGTGGAATTTGCGGTCGAGGTAGGCGAGACCGTGTGCCTGCTGGGTCCCAGCGGGTGTGGCAAAACGACGTTGTTGCGTATCATCGCCGGACTGGAACATCCCGACCGGGGACAGGTATGGCTGGAGGGCGAAGACATCACGGCCGTGCCGCCCCATCGCCGCGGCTTCGGCCTGATGTTTCAGGATTACGTGCTCTTCCCCCATCTGTCGGTGGCCGATAACATCGCCTTCGGCCTGCGCATGCAGGGCTGGGATGAAGCGCGCATCCGGCGGCGCGTGGCCGAATTGCTGGAATGGGTGGACCTGACCGGTTTTGCCCGCCGCAAGGTGTACGAACTCAGCGGCGGCCAGCAACAGCGGGTGGCCCTGGCCCGCAGTCTGGCACCGATGCCCCGCTTGCTCATGCTCGATGAGCCGCTGGGTTCACTGGACCGGGTGTTGCGCGACCAGCTCCTGGTGGAGCTACGCCGTTTGCTCGACCGGTTGGGCCAGACGGCCATCTACGTGACCCATGACCAATACGAGGCCTTCGCCATCGCCGACCGCATCGTGCTGCTCCGAGGCGGTCGCGTCGAACAGCAGGGCACGCCAACCGAACTCTATCGGCGGCCGGCCACGGCCTTCGTGGCCCGTTTTTTGGGTTTCAAGAACCTGTTGCCGGCCCAAATCGAAGCGGTGGCACCCGAACCCGTTTTACTCACGCCTTTGGGGCGCCTGTATCCCCAGGCTCTGCCGGCCGGCATGGACGTTGGCGCCACGGTGACCGTGGTCATCCGACCCGAAGCGGCCCGACCGGCAGAGGAAGGCACCGCCGGCGCCGCGCGCAATCGCCTGCCATTGCGGATAGAGCACCTTTCGTTCCGCGGCACCCATACGGTTTTGCAGCTTACCCCCGTCATAGGGTTGCAGCCGGAGGACGCTTCGGCCCTTGTCTCCGGACTCGAATTCGAACTCGGCGGTTCGTTGCCCGACGACTGCCGGGTGGGGCAAACTGTTGCCTTCGACATCGCGCCGGACGGTATCGTTATCCTCGGTTCGAGCGTCTGAAAAACAAGGCGCCCTCGTTTTCGTTCGTTGTGCTTTGCCCTATTTTCTTCTCTTTGCTGTTGTGTGCTATGCTTTGCAGCCATAGGCATTTCGGTACTCCGTTAGTTGTGAACCGGACTGCAAGTGTGCGGGTTGTGTGAGTGTGCATGAGTCCGGCATGCGGTCGCCATCGGCTAGCCCTCCTTGTCATGATGAAAACCCCCTCACCGGGTATGCTGCCCTGACCGGACCTGCGGTGACGATACCGTTTGGGATGACCGCCTGCCGGCTTGGGGCGACCGTTTGACAACATGTGAACTTCCGACCGCCTGCAGTGGGGGATCAACGGCGATCCGGCACAAAGAAGGCGGCAATTGAACGACACAAGTAGTGATATTGGGGTCAGTATCATCATGCGATGATGATACTGCTTTTCTCTTCTGTCATTTTTGTCGTCATTTTTTGTTGTGCAGGTTGCAAAATTTATCGTTTTTTGAATGTTTTGAGGGCAATCTGCCATAAATTTTTCATACCATCACGACTATGCCTTCAGCCACCTATCTGCGAATCGTGACGATATCCTGCTTTCTGGCAGGATCATTGGCGGTATGGGGACTGCTGACCGGGAGCGGCCGGATAGCGGGGGAGGTAATCTTGGCGGCGCCGGCGCCGGAGGAGGAGTCACCGGCCCGACGGGCACCTATCCCGGCGCCTGCAGCCGTAGCCGCGCCGACATCGCTCGTGGCCGGGGATTTCATGGGGGTCTGGCTGATTCCCTCCCAGGATTGGGGCGCGTTGCCGGCGTTGCGCTCGGCCGGCGCCAAGTGGGCTCGTATCGCCATCAGTTGGGCCAATACCGAGCCTGTACCCGGAGCCGGTTACAACTGGACAGCGGCGGATAACCGATTGCGCGATCTGCGCAATCAGGGCTATGAGATCATCCTGGCCCTGATGCATGCGCCTTCGTGGGCGGCCGATTACGAATGCGGCCCCATCCGGCCTGAGGCCTTGCCGGCTTTTGCCGAGTTTGCCGCCGCCGTGACCAGTCGTTACAGCGTCTCGCCCTATAACGTTCGCTATTTGGAGTTGGGCAACGAACCCGATAACGGCGATGTGGTCAACCATGCCTGGGTGGGCGGATGCTGGGGCATCGGTCCGAATCCGGCGCCGGGCGCCGGCGGCGACGCCTATGCCCGCATGCTCCAGGCCGTGTACCCGGCGGTCAAGGCCGTCAATCCCAACATGCAGGTGGCCCTTGGCGGGCTGAGCTATGAGGCCTGGACGACGGAGGGTGGGCCGTATGACCCCAATTTTCTGCGCGATCTGCTGGCCGCAGGGGGCGGAGACTACTTCGACATTCTCAACTACCATTTTTACGAGGCCTTTTCCTACAAATGGGGCTCGGTGGTCGGCAAAGGCCAGCAGATGCAGGCTCTGGTGCGCTCGTACACGGGTCGCAACAAGGCCCTGATGGTGACCGAATTCAGCACACCCAGCAGCAAACCGCCGGGTGGCGGTGATCCCAACGAGTACAGCGAGGAGCTTCAGGCCCGCTATGTCATGAAAGGGTTGACCCAGGGCATCGGCGCCGGCATTTTCCCCATGGTCTGGTTCCAGGCTGTGGATCGACCCGAAAACAGCGGCGGTTATGCCTACGGTCTCATCCGCAGCAACGGCAGCCTGAAACCAGCCTATTACGCCTATCGCACCTTTGCTCAGGAGCTGGGGACCTGGCGCTACGAACAACGCCTGACGGGTCTGGATGCTCGCATCGAAGGCCATGCCTTCAATAAAATCGGAAAACTGAAGTACATCGTCTGGACGAACGGCCCCGATGTCAACCAGGCCTTCGCCCTGGCGGCTGCCGGCAATGGGTTGCGGGTCGTGAGCAAAGAGGGCAACGCCCGCGTGATCGTGGACGGTGGTACAGACGATCTCGACAACGCCCGCAACGGCGCAGTGACCCTAACCGTGGGTCACAGCCCCCTCATCCTGGAGCCGGACTACAGCAGCGGCGCTGCGGTTGATCAGGTCATTTCGCTGCGTCAGGGTTGGAATCTCTTCTCCTACCGATTGGCCTTGTCCGACACGTCGGTCAACGCCGTTCTCGCCAGCATTGCCGGCGCCTATCAGCGGGTGACAGGCCGCGCAGGGACATTCGATACGACCATTCCCCCCTCGTTCAACACCCTGCGCAACCTGGTTCCCACCGAGAGCTACTGGATCTTTATGACCCGTAACGCCACGCTCTCGCTGAACGGGTTGCCCGTGTCGGTGAATACGCCTATCCGGCTGAGCAACGGTTGGAACTGGTTGGGTTATCTACCGGCGGATACGCGGCCGCTGACCCAGGCCTTGAGGACGATTGACGGCGCCTACACCCGCGTGACCGGCATGGACGGCACCTACGACATCTCGATTCCGCCTTCCTTCAACACGTTGCGGGAGATGCGGGAAGGGGCAGGGTATCTGATCCACATGCGACAGCCGGCCACGCTCATTTACGGTGAGGATACGCTGCTCATGCCGCAGGGCTATGAGGGGACGAACGCGGCGCCAGCGGCCGTGGCGGCCGCACCTCAGGGTGCCTGTCCGGCGCCGCCTTCGGACACGTCGCAGTACTACGCCGAGGCCTATGGCACCATCTCACCCGGCGCACCGGTGGGGACCGTGGTCCAAGCCGTCAGTCCGCGCAACGAAATCGTGGGCTGTTTCATCGTGGATATCGCCAACCAGTACGGGTTGCTGCGGATTTACGGCGAAGACACTTCGGTCAGTCCGCCCATTCCGGGCATGCGCGCCGGTGAAGTGGTGCGTTTCCGCGTCAACGGCATCCTGGCCGGCGCCTCGCCGACCATGACCTGGGCCGACCGCAAGCTGCAGCAGGTCAACCTGACTCTGGCTACTACGGCGACTCCAACACCCACCCGTACTTCTGGTGGGTCCACGGCTACACCCACCCCCACGCCGACCCGCACCCCTACGTCTGCGGCACCGACGGCGACCCCAACGTCGGATGCCGCGTGGCGTTTCCGTGGATACGCCTATCGTGGGGTCGCCGGTAACACGAGCACGCCGCTGGCGGGCGTCCAGTTCGAGCTGTTCGTCCGCAGTAGCGGCCAGAACCCGCCCGGCACTTCGGTGCGCACGGCCACGAGCGATGGGGCCGGGTTCTGGAACATCCACATGCCCACTCGGCATGACTACTATCGACTGGTCATCCGTCCGCCGGCTGGAATGGCGCTCACGGGCATTGACAAGCAGAGCAGCGACGGCGAGATCATCGAACAAACGCACCAACAGGCCGTCATCGAGTGGTTCCAGCCCCCGGTGGCCGTGCGTCTGATCAACGTCTTTGCCGACAATGTGACGCCGACCCCCACTCGCACACCGACGATCACACCCACGAGTACGCCGACGACCACGC
>JAOADB010000089.1 GCA_026417535.1 Caldilineales bacterium | reverse complement strand
CATCACCGCCGTCCACGTTTCGGTGGACCCGGAAGCCGCCGAGAAGTTACGCCAGAAATGGGAGATCTGGGGCGATGGCGTGCGTTTGGTCATCCTCGATTCGCCTTATCGCACCCTGGTGGAGCCGTTGCTCGACTACATCGCCGAGATCAATGCCAGACGCCAGCCCACGGAAACGATCACCATCGTCGTACCCCAGTTCGTTCCGGCCAAGCGTTGGCACAATTTGCTGCACACGCAAACGGCCAGTGTGCTGCGCGCCGTACTCTTGCGCGAACCGGGCATCGTCGTGACCGAAGTGCCGTATCTGATCGAGGAAAATGCGCCTGATCGGTAATCTCAGGTCGCTGTCCATGATGGCCCGTTCCTTGACCCGGCCATATGTCGGAAAGACGGAGGACGAAGGACGAAAGACGAAAAATGCCGTCCGCCGTCGTTCGTCTTTCGTCCTGTTCCTGGGCCAATGAGAAGAAGAACAGACCGTTACGAGGAGTAAAGCATCATTTATGAAGGTTATCATTGTCGGTTGTGGCCGCGTCGGCGCCACGTTAGCCTATCTCCTGGCCAAAAAGGGCCATCGGGTGACGGTCATTGACCTGGTGGCGAGCGCGTTTGGCAATCTGCCCCCCGATTTTGTCGGTCGCACCATCGAGGGCGAGGTTTTGAACCAAGGGATGCTCCATCGCGCCGGGATCGAACAGGCCGATGCGCTGATCGCACTCACCAGTTCGGATAGTTTGAATGCCGTGATCTGCCATGTCGCGCGCACGCGCTTCCGTGTGCCGCGCGTCATCGCCCGCAATTACGACCCAGCCTGGTTGCCCCTATTGGAGGCATTTGGCCTGCAAACGGTCAGTTCGGCCCTATGGGCAGCCCAACACATCGAGGAAATGCTGGCCTCGACGATGACCCCCGTCCTGTCCACCGGCCACGGCGAGGTCGAGGTCTATGAAATGGCCATTCCTCATTCCTGGGTCGGCAAGCAGGTGTCCGAGGTGCTGGCGGCCAACAGCATCGCCGTCTCGCTGACGCGGGCGGGCAAAGCGGTGTTGCCGACGCCGAGCACGGTGCTCGAAGAAGGCGACATGATGCATGTGAGCGCTACCCTCGAAGGCGCGGCCGAGCTGCAGGCCCAGCTGCAAAAGGAAGAACAGAAAGCCAAAAGCTAACGGAGATTCTGACCATGTTCGTGCTTATCGGCGGCGGCGGCCGCACGGCTACCCAGCTGGCCTTGTTGTTGATGGCCCAGGACCACAAGGTCCATGTGGTCGAGCATCGGAGTGAGGTCCTCCATCGGCTCCATCGCGATCTACCCAGCGAGGCCATTTTCCAGGGCCATGCTACCGATGTGCGCATCCTGGAACAGGCCGGGATTCAGGAGGCCGATGTCGTGGCGGCTTGTACCTCCAGCGACCCCGACAATCTCGCCCTTTCCTATCTGGCGCGCACGAAATACCGGGTGCCGCGCACGGTCGCCCGCGTCAACGACCCACGCAATGCCTGGCTCTTCAACGAAACTTTCTGCGTGGATGCCGCGCTCAATCAGGCCGAACTCATGGCCGGTCTCATCGTCGAGGAGATGTCCTTCGGCGATATGGTGACGTTACTGAAGCTGCGCCGCGGGCAGTACATGCTGGTCGAAGAGAAAATCGCCCACGGCGCCAAGGCCATCGGCATCCCCATCAAGGACCTGTGCTTGCCCGAACACTGCGTTATCGCCGCCATCATCCGCAACGGCGAGGTGATCGTCCCGCGAGGGATCAGCGTCCTCGAAGCCGGCGACGAGGTGTTGGCCGTGACCGACCGGGAAGGCGCGGCCCAGCTGGCGACCCTGTTGGCCGCGCCCAAGACCAATAACGGAGGCCAGCGCTGATGTCCGCCTCCGATCCAACGGCCGTCATCCTGGCGACTCTGGACCGCCACCTGCGCAGCATCTGGCAGGGCGATATCGAGACCTATCGCGCCACCACCTCGGAAGACCTCTCCTTTTTCGAGTGGTACATTTCGCCCGTGCGCATTGACGGTCTCGATTTCCACTGCGCGAGATCGTCCACCACGCCGCCGTGCTGGCCGGCGATCGGGCTGCGGCTGCAACCCTCGAACACGAGATCCTGAACCCACGCGTTCAGCTCTTCGGCGACACGGCCATCGTCACCTACACCCTTTTGCTCCGCGCTAAAGGGGCCAACGGCGTCTCGCACAGGGTGCACAACGAGACGCGCGTCTTCCACAATTACGGCACAGCCGAAGCGCCGCAGTGGAAGCTGGTCCACTGCCACAAATCGCCCATCGGCTCGCACGTCGGCCCATCGTAGCCCGACGTCTGCGGCGTCGGGCTACAGGGCGGGTATGGGGATGGCGTCGTCATCGTCTCCGTCCCAGCTCTCGTCCTCGCGGCCTCGCCTTTGCTCAGCCCAAACCGCCTCCTCTGCCCTGACCCGCCAGGCGGCCGTGTAGACGCGCAGGCTGTCGCGGCGCACGTAGCCGACGACGGTGATGTTCCAGGCGGCGGCCAGGGCCACCGACCGGCTGGTGGGCGATGTGCGCGAGGCAATGATGGGCACGTCCATTTTGGCCGCCTTGCCCAGCATCTCTAGGCTGATGCGGCCGGTCGTGATGAGAATGGCGCCGGCCGTGGGGATGCCCTGGAGCATGGCCTTGCCCCGCAGCTTGTCGAGGGTGTTATGACGGCCCACGTCCTCGGCGATGAGGACGATGCCATCTGGCCGACATAGGGCCGCGGCGTGGATACCGCGCGTCAGCGGATACAGCGTTTCACGGCGGCCCAATTCCTGAAACAGGGCCACGAGTTGGGTCGGGGTGACTGTGGTGCGATGCTCGAGAGGCGGCCGCTGTCGGGTCAGGTCATCGAAGGTCACGCCCTCGCCGCAGCCGGAGGTTTTGATCAGGCGTTGGGGAAAGGTGACCGGCCGGCGCAACCACACATCCACACAGGTGCCGCTGTGCGACAGCTCGATCAGCTCGATGTCATCCAGGCTCTCGATGAACCCCTCGGTCGCCAGAAAACCGATGGCCATGGCCTCCTGGTCCACCGGCGAGCACTGATAGGTGACCAGCTCGCGGCCGTTGACATGGAGGCACAGCGAGATTTCCTCGACGATGGCCGCCGACACGGTCTGCCAGTGTCCGCGGTCATACAGATGATAGGCCACCGGCACCGCGCCGGGCGGCAGGGCAAGGGCGTTCTTCTGACCGTCGTTCATTCGAGGACCAGGTTCCAGCCGTGTTCCTCGGCTGGGGTGATGGCTACGGCCGCGTTTTTGTAATCGGGGATTTTCGCCGCCGGGTCGAGGGCATCGAGGGTGAGCAGGTTGGCGGCTGCCTCGACGAAATGGAAGGGCAGGAAAATCGTGCCGATGGGCGAACGATCCGTCACCTCGACCCGCGCCACCACCTCTCCGCGGCGGGAGGCGATGCGCACCAGGTCGCCCGTCGCCACAGGGATGGCTGCGGCATCCACCGGGTTGATCTCGACAATGGGCTCCGGGTAGATGTCGTTGAGCACCGACCGACGGGTGAGGGTGCCGCCATGCCAGTGGTAGAGCACCCGCCCCGTGGACAGGTTGAGGGGATAGACCGCATCGGGGGTCTCGACCGGTTCCTGGAAGGTGAGCGGCCAGAACTTGCCCTTGCCCCGCGGCACGCCATCGGCGAAGAGGTAGAGGGTGCCGGGGTCGTTTTCGTCGTAGCAGGGGTATTGGATGCCGTGTTTCTCCAGGCGCTCGTAGGTGATGCCGCGGAATTCCGGGGCCACCTGGCCCACCTCGGCCCAGACCGCGGCCGGGCCGCTGTAGTTCCAACCGGGTTGGACATACACCCCCAGGCGGCGCTCCAGTCGTCGCGCTAGGTCAAGCAGGATGTCCAGGTCGGGCCGGGCCTCGCCGGGCGGGGGCAGGGCCGGCCGCACCCGCTGCACGCGACGTTCTGTGTTGGTGAACGTCCCGGCCTTCTCGGCGAAGCTGGCCGCCGGCAGGATGACATGGCCGTAAAGGGCCGTTTCGTTGGCGAAGATGTCCTGGATGACCAGGAAATCGAGCTTCTCCAAGGCGTGGCGGGCGTGATTCAGGTTCGGCTCCGAGGTCATGGGGTCTTCGCCCATGACGTACATGGCCCGGATCTGCCCGCGATCGGCGGCGTGGACCATCTCCACCGCCGTGAGGCCCGGTTTGGGATTGAGGGTCACGCCCCAGATGGCCTCGAAGCGGCTCCGTTCGGCCGCATCGGTGACGAAGCGATAGCCCGGTAGCACGTTGGGCAGTCCGCCCATGTCCGAGCAACCCTGGACGTTGTTCTGCCCGCGCAGGGGGTTGAGGCCGCCGCCGTATTTGCCGATGTGGCCGCAGAGCATGGCCAGATTGACCAGGGCCGTGGCGTTGTCGGCGCCGTGGGTGCTCTGGCTGATGCCCATCCCCCAATAGAGCGCGGCGACTTTGGCGCCGGCGTACATGCGGGCGGCCTGGCGGATTTTGGCCGCGGGCACGCCGGTCACCTTCTCGGCCCATTCGGGCGTGTAGGGCGCGAGCGAGGCCGCGTATTCCTCGAAGCCCTCGGTGTGTTGGGCGATGTACTCGGCGTTGTACAGCCCCTCGCTGACGATGACGTTGGCCATGGCCTGAAATACGGCCACATCGGTGCCGGGGCGCTGCTGCAACCACAGGGTGGCAAACTCCACCAGCTCGATGCGCCGTGGGTCCACGACGATGAGTTTGGCCCCGCGCGCCACGGCCTTCTTCAGGCTGAGGGCGATGACGGGATGGTTCTCGGTCGTGTTCGACCCGGTGACCAGGAAGGTATCGAGGTTCTCCATCTCCGCGATGCTGTTCGACATGGCCGCCGAGCCGATGGTGCGCATCAGGCCGGCCACCGAACCGGCATGACACAACCGCGAGCAGTGGTCAATGTTGTTCGTGCCGAAGAGGGTGCGGAAGAGCTTTTGGAAGATGTAGTTGTCCTCGTTGGTGGCCTTGGCGCAGCAATAGGTGCCCAGGCTATCGGGGCCCGATTCCCGGTAAATCGCCACCAGGGTATCGGCCACCAGGTCGAGGGCCTCGTCCCAGCTTGCTTCGCGGTAATCCTCGGCCAGGGAACGCGCCCGCCGCGCCTTGCCGAAGGGTCGGCCGGGGACGATATCCTTGCGGATGAGAGGCTTCTTCAGCCGGGTGGGATGATGGACAAAGTCGGTGCCGAAACGCCCTTTAACGCACAATTTGCCGTAATTCGGCGGCATGGTGAAATCCGCCGTCACGCGCATGATGCGGTTGTTTTCGACATGAAGCTGGATCTGGCAACCGACGCCGCAGAAAGGACAGGTGGTGGGTGTGATGTGTGTGGACATGGTCGGTCAGATCAAAACATGAGCGGCATTGTCGCCAACGAGAAGGACACGATGCTGGGTTCCGCCGCCGCTCGTCACCTCCCAGGTGCGGCTCGGCGACGGGTGGAACAAAACCATCAACGCGGCCCGATGGGAGCGCCTTGCGCAGCCAGATACTCACGCTTGCCTTTCAGCGCGCCCGTGGGACACACGCCTACGCAGTTGCCGCAGAAGACGCAGGTCGTCTCCGGCATGGGACGGTCGAAAAAGGTGGCGATGGAGGTCTCGAAGCCCCGGCCGTTGAAACCGAGGGCAAAGGTGAACTGCACATCCTCGGCGCAGACCTGGACACAACGCCAGCAGAGGATGCACTTGTCATAATCGCGCACGTAGAAGGGGTTATCCACCTTGACCGGTCCATGCTCGCGGCGGGCCGCATCGGAACCGAAACGGTGTGGATCGGCGCCGTATTCGGCCAGCAAGGTTTGCAGCTCCGGCGCTTCGCTCAGGTCCACGGTGGCGGCCAGCATCTCCAGGATAACCCGGCGGGCCGTGCGCACGCGCTCATTGTCGGTGTAAATGCGGGCATTCGGCTGGATTTTGGCCACACAGGCCGGCACCAACGTGCGGCTGCCCATCCATTCGACCACACAAATCCGGCAGACGGCGTTGGCCGTCAGATGATCGTGGTAACAGACGGTGGGGATGGTGATGCCGGCGCTGCGGGCGGCTTCGAGGATGGTCGCGCCCGGCGAGGCCATGACAACCCGGTCATCAATGTGAACAGGGATGGGGGAGGACATGGGGGTACGTGGGGACTGGGGACTGGGGATTAGTCACTGGTGACTGGAGACTGGGGATTGGTGACTGGTGACTGGAGACTGGGGACTGGGGACTAGGGACTGGGGAGTGGAATTCCATTACCAGTTACCAGTTACTATCAAAGCGCAGGAAACGGCCGGTGTGTTCGTCGAAGCCGAAGCGGTCTATGGCGCTGAGGATGGCGCCGGAGGCCGTCTGGCCCAAGCCGCAGATGCTGGCATCGCGCATGGTCTGGCCGATCTCGCGCAGGGCGAGCAGGTCGCCCGAACGCAACCGCCCTGCGGCCAGGCGCTCGACGATTTCATGCTGGCGTTGGGTGCCGAGCTGGCAGGGGTAACACTTGCCGCAGGATTCGTGGCGGAAGAAGCGGGCAATGCGCCGGAGCACGGCCTTCATGTCCACCGAGGTATCGAAAACCATGACCACGCCCGAACCGAGGACGGCGTCAATGGTGCGCAGACCGGCAAAATCGAGACTCACATCGAGATGCTCCGGCGTGACGAAGACGCCGGCAGCGCCGCCCAGAAGCACGCCGCCCAATTCGCCGCTGCCGCTGACACCGCCGCCGTAGTCGTAGATGAGGGTGCGCAGGGTGGTACCCATGGGGGCCTCGACGAGACCGGGGCGATGGACCCGACCCGAAAGGCAATAGAGCTTGGGGCCAGGCGACTTTTCTGGGCCGATGCTTTTGAACCAGTCCAGGCCGCGTAGGACCAAAGGCAACACGCAAAGGAGGGTCTCGACGTTGTTGATGACCGTGGGCCGGCCGAAGAGGCCGCACTCGGTGGGGAAGGGGGGCTTGAGCCGGGGAAAGCCGCGCTTACCCTCGATGCTCTCGAACAGGGCCGTTTCTTCCCCGCAGATGTAAGCCCCGGCGCCTTTGCGCACCTCCAGGTCGAAATGGAACCCCGCGCCCAGGATGTTCCGACCCAGGTATCCGGCGTTGTAGCAGGTATTGACCGCATGCTGCACGCGGGCGATGGCCTGGGGATATTCCCCGCGGATGTAAATGTAGCCCTGTTCGGCGCCGACGGCGAAAGCGGCGATGAGCATGGCCTCGACCAGGGCGAAGGGGTCGCCTTCCATGAGGATGCGGTCCTTGAACGTGCCCGGTTCCGATTCGTCGGCGTTGGCAATGACGTATTTCGGTGCCGGCGCTTCGCTCACCGCCTTCCATTTAATACCGGCCGGAAAGGCCGCGCCCCCGCGGCCCAGGAGGTAGGCCTCACGCAGCAGCTCGACGATGGCCTTGGGTCCCAACTCGACCGCCCGCGCCAGGGCCTGAAAACCACCGGCTGCCTCGTAGTCCTGCAGACTGGCGGGGTCTATCTTACCCAAGCGGGCCGTCAACACGGGTTGATAGGTCATGCCTCACCTCCCAACAAGGCGGGCACTTGCTCTGGCCGCACGAAGCCGTGGGCCTCGTCGCCGATCATGAGGAAGGGCGCCTGTTCGCAGCGGCCCAGACAGGGGTGGATCTCCAGGGTGAAAGCGCCGTCGGCGGTCGTGCCGCCGTGTTCCGGGTCCAGGCCCAGATGCGCCGCGCAGGCTCGGACGATCGCCTCGCTTCCGGCCAGATAGCAAGCCAGGTCATCGCATACCCGCACGATGGTCCGCCCCACGGGGTGGTCGTAAAAAAGGGCATAGAACTCGATGACGTTGTGCACCTGCACGGCCGGAATGTCCAGGCTCTCGGCGATCTGAGCGGCTAGGTCGGCATCGAGCCAGCCGGTGATGGCCTGGACATCATGCAGACAGGGAAGCAGATAGGCGCTGCCCTTGCCCCGATAGCGTCGCAGGATGGCGTGTACGGCCGTTGCCTGCCGGGGCGACAGGTGGAGGTGCGCGGCCGTTGGGGAAACAGAAGACGACGTTGTCACGGTGGGGAACCGACAGAACAGATGGGAGCGATGAAGGGAGCCATGCTGTGGGCAAGGATTATACTTAGCCGCGGGTCGGCTGCCAAGTGGGATGCCGAGAAGCCGCTATTTTGGGGGTGTTGATTACGTTCGCTTCCGGCATCACGGCATGGTGACCCGAGGCAGCGCCGCTGTAATTCGTCTGTAAGGAAACCGTTGGCCCGGCGTAAGTTTAGCAACGAAAAAGGAACTCTAGAATGGGAAGAGCTGCGAGAGCTACGATGCCGACATGTCCTCCTCGATTCGTAACGACTCAGGCCAATGACGATGATGGCTCAGGTTCCAACAGGATGTCATCGCAGGCAGACGAAAGAGCGAGCGCAAGATGCTTGCGCTACGTCTTCTTCCGGGTTCCCTGCAGCTACCTATCCAGTTGACCAGGTTTGTACCTGGCCAGTAAGCGAGTATGACCTGGCGATAAGATGATATACTGGTTTTATGTTGGAAAACGGCATATCGTTTAGCTTCGCAAATTTTTGATTATGAAAAATTTTTTCGGCTTTTTACTGTTTGTAGCGCTGATCACGATGGGGACCCTCGTCGGCATCGGCACGCGTGGCGCCTTGAATGCCCAAGAGCCGCCACCACCCGCATTGGAACGATTCTGGCGCGACCGCGAGAAACCGCACAAGGACGATGAAATCATCGTCCGTTTCATGCCCGATACGCCCCCCAAGGTCATTCGCGATTTGGTCAAGCGCTATGACGCCCGGCTCAAGCGGCACAACCCGGCGCTGGGAACGTACCTGTTGCGCCTGGACCGGGGCACGGCCGACGAGGTCTTGCCGTTGTTGCTGACCGAGCCGCAGGTCGAATGGGCCGAGCTGAACTTTCTCGTCACAGGGGAGTTGGTACCCAATGACCCTGATTACGCCGATCCGACGAAGGTCTATGCCCCTCAGCGCATTCGTGCGCCTGAGGGATGGGATGTCACCACGGGCAGCTCTGCCGTGGTGGTGGCCGTGGTGGATTCGGGCATTTCGCTGACGCATCCCGAATTTGCCGGTCGCCTGTTGCCCGGCTATGACTTTGTCAACGAAGACAACAATCCCACCGACGATCACGGGCACGGGACCCACGTGGCGGGTATCCTTGCGGCGGCCATGAACAACGGCCTGGGTTCGACCGGAATCGCTCCTCAGATCAGTTTGCTGCCGGTCAAGGTGCTCAATCTCAACAACGTGGGAACGTGGGCCGATATCGCCGACGGCATCACCTACGCGGCCGACCAGGGCGCGCACATCATCAACCTGAGCTTGGGCGGGCCGGTGTATTCCCAGGCCCTGGAGAATGCCATCGTGTACGCGGCCGGGCGCGGCGCCGTCATCGTGGCTGCCGCCGGGAACGTTTTCAGCAGCAATCCGTTCTATCCGGCCTATTTCCCGGAAACCATCGCCGTCTCTGCCACCGATGCCAACGACGCCATTTGGCCCTATTCCAATTTCGGCCAGGCGATTGACGTGGCCGCTCCTGGCGTGAACATCTGGAGCACGTTGTGGAGGGCTAACGAGGGTAATACCTTTGGCTTCATGACCGGCACCTCGATGGCCGCGCCCCATGTGAGCGGCCTGGCAGCCTTGTTGCTGACGGTTCGTCCCGATTTCACCCGGGCCGATGTCCAGGCGCTGATCCAACGCACGGCTCTCGACTTGGGCGCTTCCGGTTGGGATCCCTATTACGGCTTCGGTCGGATTGATATGGCTGCCGCTCTGGCTCAGGCGCCGACGTGGTCTGCGGCCGACCGCAATCCTACGCCCACGTTCACGCCCACGCCGACGGCGACCCCTACGGCCACCCCGACTCCTACCCTCACGCCCACACCGACGCCTACGCCCTATGTGCGGCGCGTCAACGCCGGTGGTTCGGCCTATACCGATACCATGGGGCGCGTTTGGGCGGCCGATCAGGCTTGGGTCGCCGGCTCCTGGGGGTATCTGGGGAGCACATCCGCCAAATCGGCCACGAAAAACCCCCTGAGCAACACCGATGACGATCCCCTCTATCAGTGGTATCGAGAGGGTGCCATCGAGTATCGGTTTACGGTGCCCAACGGTTCTTACAACGTCCGGCTGCGCTGGGCCGAAATGGCGGCCACCGGGGCCGGGCAGCGGGTCATGAGCGTGGGCATCGAAGGCATCGTGGTCGAACCGAGCCTGGATGTGTTTGTGCGGGCAGGGGGCCGCTATCTGGCCTGGGATGGAACGTACACCGATATTCCCGTAAACGATGGGGTTCTCAACATCGTGCTGACGAGGGTTGGTGGGCGTTACAATCCCATGATCGCCGGGATCGAAGTCTTCGGCGCCGGTTTCGGAACGGAAACGGCCCCGACGCCGACGCCGACACCCACACCAACGCCCACGTCTACGCCGACGCCCACGCCCACGCCTCTCCCACCTGCGCCCGATCGGTATCGGGTCAATGCCGGCGGCGTGTCGTATCGCGACGTGTTGGGCCAACTCTGGACGGCCGATCAGCTCTACACGGCTGCCAACGGTTGGGGTGCCACAGGCGGTAGCGCCAAGAGCAACAGCACCGCCGTGGCCGGCACCGATGACGATGTTCTCTTCCAAACCTGGCGTGATAATCCCGGTTCGTATCTGTTCAACGTCCCCAACGGCACCTATCGCGTCACCCTTCGTTTTGCCGAGTTCGAGGCCACCAAGGCCGGTGACCGGGTCATGAGGATCACCGTCGAGGGGACGATCCAGGAGAATCAACTCGACATCTACGCCTTGGTCGGAAGGGCAACCGCGCTCGAACGCACCTATCAGACAACCGTCGCCGACGGTCTGTTGCAAATTGATTTCGCCAGAAACGGCGGACGACGCTCGCCCATCGTTGCAGCGATTGCGATTCAACCCCTGCCCTGAGCCCCGGTTTCGTGGGGGGCTTTGTTTGGGCAACCAGCGCGGGTCTGCCCCGGGCAGGTCCGCCGGATGGGTCGCTCTGCAGAAGAAGCGGCTTTTTCTGTTCATTCGCTGAGAAACGCGTTTGACTGCCCATTCTCTCTTTTCTGAGTAAACATCTTGGAGTCAAAAAACATGTTAGGACGACGCACCTCTGCCCTGATCGGTATCCTTGTGGTTCTCGCAGGGATTGTAGGTGTTGTTCAGGGGCAACAACATCTTGCCCTCACCACCGTACCGGCCGGTTCCGGCGTCATCAACGGCATCGTCTTCTTTGATGCCAATGCGAACGGTGTGCGTGACGGGGCCGAGAACGGGATGCCCGGGGTGAGCCTGTATCTGATCTCGGCAGCGGGCCACACGGTCACGACAAGCACGGCCGGCGATGGTTCCTATCGTTTCGAGGGGTTGGCCGCGGGTGAATACACCTTGGGCCAAACCGTACTGACGGGTTTCGTGCCAACGACGGCCGTCTCAAGGCCGGTGGCCGTGGGGGAAGGGGTTGTGGTGATGGTGGACTTCGGCCAGGTGATTCCCCGCACCCTTAGCGGCACGGTGTACGACGACCTCAACGGCAACGGCCAACAGGATCTGACGGAGCCGGTCGTGGCCGCCGCCCAGATCGAAGTCTACGACGATCGGGACGGGAACGGTGAAGCCGAACCCGGCCAGACGCCCGCGGCGACGACCCTCAGCGACGAGCAGGGGAATTACGTCATCGGTTCGCTGCTGCCGGGTCCCTATGTGGTGGCGATCCGGCTTCCCGGCGGTACTAGCGAACCCGAACAAGCGCCGTTTTTCATGGCCGGCGGCGAAACGGGTGGCGCAGAGCCGATGGCCATCGGCCTGAGCGCCGACGGGGTGCGGCTGAGCGGAGCGGCGCCTGACCCGGTCAACGGCGGCATCTGCGCTCACAACCGGGTGACGGTACGTTTCCGGCCCGATGTGTCGCCGGCAACGGTTGAGGCCATCCTGCAACGTTTCGATCTGAAGGTCGTTCGCTACCTGAAGCCGATCGACTGGTATATCCTCTCCGGTCCGGATGGTTCGGCCCGGACCGTCCTGCGGCAACTTCGGCGCCTGCCCCAAGTGCAGGAGGCCGTGCCGGATTGTCTGGTCTGGGGCGACGCCCTGCCGACGCTGCGCCCCAACGACCCGGATTACAACAACCCCTCGTTGGTCTATGCGCCCCAGATGATCAACGCCGAACTCGCCTGGGATTACAGCCTGGGCCAGGGCATCATCGTCGCCGTGGCCGACACGGGTATCAGCATGACCCATCCCGAATTCGCCGGCCGTATTTTGCCCGGATACGATTTTGTCAACAGCGATAACGATCCCAGCGACGACAACGGGCATGGCACCCATGTGACGGGCATCGTCGCCGCCGCCATCAACAACGGCCAGGGTATCGTGGGCATCTCGCCGGCCGCCTGGATTATGCCTCTCAAGGTGCTGAACGACCAAAACGTCGGCTTCTGGTCGCACCTGGTATCGGCTATCATCTACGCCGTGGATAACGGGGCTAAGGTGATCAATCTCTCCCTCGGCGGTTCCACGCTGTATATGCCCCTTGCGGACGCGCTGCAATACGCAGTGAATCATGATGTGCTGGTCGTAGCGGCGGCGGGCAATGCCAGCACCAACGAGCCGTTCTTCCCTGCCTACTTTGACACGACGTTTTCCGTGGCGGCGACGACCTATCAGGATGTGCGATGGTCGCTCTCCAATTACGGTGACCATCTCGATGTTTCGGCGCCCGGTTCGACCGTCTATAGCACTTGGTGGTCCGCCACCAACCCGAATTCCTATCGCTCCATGAACGGTACCTCCATGGCGGCGCCCCATGTCAGCGGGTTGGCGGCTTTGATCCGCAGCTTGCGGCCCGACTTGAACCTCTACGACGTGCGGGATATCATCCAGCAAACGGCTGTGGACAAAGGCGATCCGGGCTGGGATCCCTACTACGGCTGGGGCCGGATTAACGCCGGAGCCGCTCTGGTGCTGGCGCAGACCTTTGTTTCCATCACCCGCACCCCGACCCCCACCCGCACGCCCACGCCTACACCGACCCCCACTTTCACACCCACGGCAACCCCCACACCCACGCATACGCCCACACTCACCCATACCCCCA
>JAOADB010000088.1 GCA_026417535.1 Caldilineales bacterium | reverse complement strand
CCATCGGCCTCCATTCGGTGCAACGGACGAACGACGAAAGACGAACCATCGTCAAGTCATCTTGACGATGATCGAGCCGATGACATTGGCAGCGTGGTCGGCGCGGTCGGCGGCATTGCTGATGTGACGATAGACCTCGCGAATGCGCAACATCTCCATGACGTGGTGCACGTCTTCGGGTCCACGGAACAGCTCGGCTACGGCCTGTCGGTAGATCCGCTCGACCTGGTTCTCGCGGCCCTTGGCGCGACGGGCGTGGTCCAGGGCCACCATCGGGTTGCGGGTCAGCCGTTCCATCGCCAGAACGAGCTCATCGGCTGCCTCGTTGAGACGCATCGCCATATGGGCCAGATGGGCGTCGGGTTGCACCTGCAACACGCGTAGCTCCTCGACCGTGGTGTAGGTGTAGTCGAGCACGTCATCGAGATAGAGGGAAAGCTGGTAGATGTCCTCGCGGTCGAAAGGCGTGACGAAGGTCTTATGCAGCTCGTCAATGAGGATGCGGCGCAGCTCATCCCCTTCCTTCTCGCAGCGTTCGATCAGCGTCGCTTCCTCCTCATCTCCCGTTTTCAAAAAGCGCTGCAGGGCGCGCGTGGCTTCCTGCATGGTCAAGGCTTGCTCGTGCAAGAGCTGGATGAAGACGTTCTCGTGGCGATCGCGGCCGGGGAGTTTCATAGGCAGGTCAAGGCGGGTTCAGAAGCCCAGGAACGGTCGCAAAAGGAGATAACATCCCGCGCCCAGGAGCGCCGTCAGCGGGATGGTGATCAGCCAGGCAACGCCGATATCCACAAAGTGATGCCAGCGCACCATGCTCTTGCGATGGGCGGCCCCGGCGCCGACGATGGAGGCGCTAACCACGTGGGTGGTGCTGACCGGGCCGCCGAGCACCGAGGCCGCCAGGATGACCAGGCCGGAGGCCAGCTGCGAGGTCAGGCTGTGGATGGGGCGGACGCGGTAGAACCGGCCGCCCAGGGTGTGGATGATCCGCCAGCCGCCCAGGGCCGTGCCCAGGCCGATGGCTGCAGCGCTGCTGAGCATCACCCAAAGGGGAATGTGAAAATCGCTCTGGAAACCCAGCGTTACGAGGCCCAGGGTGATGATCCCCATCGGCTTTTGGGCATCGTTCGTCCCGTGGGCCAGCGCCAGAGCTGTGCCTGTCGCCAGTTGTAGGCGATTGAAGGTGTTGTTGATGCGCGGACTGGCCCCGCGGGACAGGTAGAACAGCAGGCGCAAGATGAGCCAGCTGGCGATAAAGCCCAAAATCGGCGAGAGCAACAACGCCAGACCGACCTTGGCCAGTCCTTCCGGCTTGAGCAGGCGCAGACTGCCGAAAATGAGGGCGCTGCCGACCAATCCGCCCGTCAGCGCGTGGGAGGAACTGGAGGGAATGCCGAACCACCAGGTGACTAGGTTCCAGATCGAGGCGGACACGAGGCCGGCGATCACGACCGTGATCGTCACGGCCTGCGGCTCCAGGATTTCCTTGCCGATGGTGGTGGCCACGGCCACGCCGAAGAGGAGCGGACCGATCCCGTTGGCCAACGCGGCCAACACGAGGGCCGCGCGCGGGGAAAGGGCGCGCGAGGCGATCATGGTGGCGACAACGTTAGCCGCATCATGAAAGCCGTTGAGAAAGGCAAAGCTGAGAGCCAACAGCAGAAGTAAGGCGAAAAGCAGCAGGGGATCGACCATGATTGACGCTGCGGGAAACTTCGGCGGCCGGGCGTTAACAACCCTTAACCTTTCGGCCCCATTGTCGTCGCAAACGAAAAGGCGGTCAAATTCGGGAAATGGACGGTGGACGATGGTTCGTCTGCCGGCGTTCGGCCGTTGGACCGGATGGAGGCCGAAGGGTGAGGACGGACGACGAACCCTTTTCGTCTTCCGTCGTTCGTCCGTCGTCCTCGATCAGGGCCGAACGCCGCAACGGACGACAAAGCTCCCCCTAGCTCCCCCAAATTCCCCCAAATTCCCCCTATTCCACCACCGGCGGGCTGCCTTCCCCGCGCGGGCCTTCGACCCAATAGCGCCCGTCCGGCCCCACTTCCTTCTTCCAGATCGGCGCGATCTGCTTCAAGCGCTCGATGGCATAGCTGCAGGCATCGAAAACGCCCTGCCGATGCCCGGCGGCCACGGCGATCATCACGCTCGATTCGCCGATTTCGAGACGACCCAGGCGATGGACGATGGCAATATCACAGACCTGCGGCCAACGGGCCTTCACTTCCTCGCCGATTTGGGCCAGCACGGCCTCGGCCATTTCGGCATAGGCCTCGTATTCGAGATAGTCGGTCACCTGGCTGCCGGTGATCCCCCGCACCGTGCCGGAAAAGAGGACGATGGCCCCCCGGTCGGGCGCGGTCACCAGGGCGGCCAGCGCATCCAGCGAGAGCGGCTCGGTAGTCAGCCAGAAGCGTTTGCCCTCGTGGCCGCCGCTGACGGGCGGGAACACCGCCACCTCATCGCCATCATGGAGCACGGCATCGGGGCCGGCGTAGCGCCGATTGATGGCCACATGGAGATGACCGACCGGGATGCGGCCATCCAGCTCTTGGCGCAACCGTTCGATCAGATCGCCGACGGTGGCGCCGTCGGGCAATTCGCGTTCGGCCGTGCTCACGCCGAACAGTTCACGGGTGGAAGCAAAAAAACGGATCTGCACTTTCATCAGGCTACCTCCTCGGCGGCCAGGAAAAGGCCGCTCTTACCGCCTTCCTTGCGCAACAGGCGCACGTTTTCGATACGCATCGTCTTTTCCAGGGCCTTGGCCATGTCGTAGATGGTCAGAGCTGCCACCGTGGCTGCGGTCAGCGCTTCCATCTCCACCCCGGTTTGGCCCTGGCAGCGCACCGTGGCCCGGATCTCAATGCCGTCTTCAACGTAGTCGAAATCCACGGCCACATGGGTGAGCAACAGGGGATGGCACAGGGGGATAAGTTCGTGAGTCTTTTTGGCAGCCAGGATACCGGCCACGCGGGCCGTGCCCAGTACGTCGCCTTTGGGCGCATCGCCGGCGCGGATGGCAGCCAACGTCTCCGGCCGCATGACCACGCGGGCGCCGGCCACGGCCGTGCGCGTGGTCTCGGCCTTGGCCGAAACATCCACCATGCGGGCCTGACCCTGGGCATCGAGATGGGTGAGAGAAGCCATCGTCGCCTCCGGCGATCGCATCGTACAATGCCGTGGGAGTCGTGTTACGTCGTTGTAGGGGGTTGCAACAGCAGCGCCGTCACCGTCGCGCCCGCCGGCAACCGGTCGCTGCCGGGTTGCAGTTCGAGCAAGGCGTTGGCGCCGACCAACGACAACAGACGACCCGATCCCTGCGGTCCGGTGGTTGTGGCGATAAAGCGCCCGCCCTCCAGGACGACGCGGGCCCGCTGGTATTCGACCCGCTCCGGATCGTGGCGCAGGTCGTGGGCCAGGGTGACCGGCACGCGCGGCCGTTGCCAGGCGTGGTCGCCCTGCATGTGCCGTAGGGCAGGCCGCACGAACAACTCGAAGGCGACCAGCGCCGAGACGGGAAAACCCGGCAGGGCGAAGACGGGTCGCCCCTCCAAGGTGGCAAAGGTGACGGGTTTGCCCGGTTTCATGATCACACGGCCGAAATGGACCGTCCCGCGACGTTCCAGCATGGGCTTAAGGAGGTCGAGCTGGCCCATGCTGACCCCCCCGCTGGTGAGCAAGACCTCGTGATTGGCCAGGGCGTTTTCGAGAAAAGCCTCTAGCGCTTCTGGCGTGTCCGCGGCAATGCCGAAGAGCGAAGGCACGCCGCCGGCCAGGGTCACAGCCGCTGCCAGGCTGAAACGGTTGGCGTCGTAAATCTGGCCCGGTCCGAGGGGTTCTCCCGGCTCGCGCAGCTCATCGCCGGTGGAGAGAATGGCCACGCGCGGGCGCCGATAGACCGGCACCGTAGCCTGACCGACCGCCGCCAGCAGGCCGATCTCGGCGGGACCGAGGACGGTCCCGCGGCTCAGAACCCGCTCCCCAGCGGCGATATCCTGGCCCACGGGGCGGATGTCGGCGCCGGGCGCCACGGTGGTCTCGATCTCGACCCAACCGTCCCGTTCGGTGGTGTGCTCGACCATGAGCACGGCATCGGCGCCGGGCGGGATGGCCGCGCCGGTGGTGATGCGCACGACCGTGCCCGGCTCCACGCGCAGCGCGGCCACACGACCCGCCGTTTGCTCGCCGATCAGCCGTCGCCGCCGGGTGGGGTCGGCGGCAATGACGGCGTAACCATCCTTGGCTGCCGCCGGGAAGGGCGGCATGGGCATGGGCGCCAGGATGTCCTCGGCCAGAACCCGGTTGAGGGCGGCAGTCAGCGGCACCCGCTCGCTCCCCAGAGGCGGGCAATGGGCCAGGATGGTCTCCAGGGCGTAGGCAATGGTGACGAGGGGATAGGGCGACGAGACGGGCATGGTGCCAGTGCAAGTGGACAAAGCGGCGCGGGCTTCGGTCGTGTGCTCTTTTGGCGGCGGATTCGACCGCTTGAAACAACGCAAGGCGAAGGGAGTTCGTCCTCCGTCGTTCGTCTTTCGTCGTCCGGGCTTCTGCTCGACAACGTCAGACGCCGAAATGGAGACCGGCCTGTTCGCGGACAAACTGTTCGACCGCCGCGTTCATGGCCTGGAAACGGGCGATGAGGTCGCGCGCGGCCGGGGTTAAAACGCTGCCGCCGCCGCCGGCGCCGCCCGCGGACGTTTGCACGAGGACGACACCCAACCGCTCCTCCATCTCGTGGATGCGTTGCCAGGCCAGCCGATATTGGATGCCCATGGCCGCGGCCGCGGCGCTGATCGAGCCGTAGCGGTCAACGGCTTCCAACAACGCCACCCGCCAGCCGCTCAGCGCCACTTCGCCGCCGACCTCGAGCCACACATTGACATGGGGTGACAGCGCCGGCAGGCTCATAGCCCCTCAGGCGATTTCCGCCAGGTTCTGATCGCTCCAGAGGAGGGCGCGGCCTTGGGCATTGAGCAACAGCGGTCGTGTGCCCAACCGGATGTTCTCGGCGTTGACCACGCAACGGGCCACGTCGTTACGGCCGGGGACCTCGTACATGACCTCCAGCAGGACGCGCTCGACGATGGTGCGCAGGCCGCGGGCGCCCGTGTTATGGCGAATGGCTTCGTCGGCTACGGCCTCGATGGCTTCGGGGGTGAACTGCAGCTCGACCCCATCGAGTTCGAGCAGACGCTGGAACTGCCGGATGATGGCGTTTTTAGGTTCGGTGAGGATGCGGATGAGCGCCTCCCGATCCAGCGGTTCGACGTTGACGATGACCGGCAGCCGGCCGATGAATTCGGGGATAAGGCCGTACTGGAGCAGGTCTTCCGAGGTCACCTGCTCGAACAGGGCCGTCTTGCGTTTTTCCAGCGCGGCCTGGCTGAGGGGGCCTGTGCCGAAACCCAGACGGCCCTTGGCGCCGATGCGTCGGGCCACGACCTCTTCGATCCCGTCAAAAGCGCCGCCGCAGATGAAGAGGATGTTGTTCGTGTTCAGGCTGATGAATTCCTGTTGCGGATGCTTGCGACCGCCCGTGGGCGGGACGTGGGCAACCGTGCCCTCGATGATCTTGAGCAGGGCCTGTTGCACGCCTTCGCCCGACACATCGCGGGTGATGGAGGGGTTGTCGCCGCTTTTGCGGGCGATTTTGTCAATTTCGTCAATGTAGATGATGCCCATCTCGGCGCGCTGGACATCCCAATCGGCCACCTGCAACAGGCGCACCAGGATGGTCTCCACATCCTCGCCCACGTAACCGGCCTCGGTCAGGCTGGTGGCATCGGCGATGGTGAAGGGCACGTTCAGGATTTTGGCCAGGGTTTGGGCCAGGAGCGTCTTGCCGCAGCCGGTGGGGCCGAGCAGCAGGATGTTGCTCTTTTGCAGTTCGACATCGTCATCCCGGCCGCTGGTGATGCGCTTGTAGTGGTTGTAGACCGCCACCGAAAGGACCTTTTTGGCCCGCTCCTGGCCGACGACGTATTCGTCCAGCTTGCGCACGATGTCGCGCGGCGAGGGCACGGCCTCAAAGGCGATGGCCTGGGCCTTTGGCGCCTCCTGGGCCATCGCCTCTTCGCGCAGGATCTCGGCACAGAGCTGGACGCACTCATCGCAGATGTTGACCCCATCGGGGCCGGCGATGAGCCGTTGGATCTCGTCTTGCGACCGATGGCAAAACGAGCAGTACTGGGTGCTCATGGCCGCGACCTATTTTTTGCCTTCGCGGTCGAAGTGGGGTTCGGGCAGGCCGAAGACGTGATCCACGATGCCGTACTCCACGGCTTCCTGGGCGTACATCCAGCGGTCCCGGTCGAAATCGCGCTCGATTTGCTCGAAGGGCTGGCCGGTATGGTGGGAGAGAATGCGGAAGATGCTGTTTTGCACCCGCTCCAGCTCCTTGTACTGGATGCGGATATCGGGGGTGTAGCCCTGCACACCACCGCCAGCCGGATGCATGTGTACGGTGGCATGGGGCAGGGCATAGCGCTTCCCTTTGGCGCCTGCCGCCAGCAACACCGTCGCCATGCTCGCCGTGACCCCCACGGCCCAGGTCGCCACCGGCGCCGAGATCATCTGCATCGTATCGTAAATGGCCAGGCCCGCGTACACGCTTCCGCCCGGCGAGTTGATGTACATCTGGATGTCGCGCTCAGGGTCCTCCTGGTTGAGGTAAAGCAGTTGGGCCACGATGAGGTTGGCCACCTGGTCGGTGATGGGTGTGCCCAGAAAGACGATGCGGTTGTTGAGAAGGAGGGAGTAGATGTCCATGGCCCGTTCGCCCCGGCCGGTCTGTTCGATGACCATGGGGATGAGGGCCGTCGGTTGAGGGAAGGTGAACATAGGTCGTTCCACCATACAGAAAAAGGATAGGCTTATAACACCGCCGGTCATCAGGCTTCGGCGGCGATAGCTACTGAAGTCGTTTTGTCCTCGGCTCCGATTTCGGTTGCGGCCGTGGGTAGCGCCTCGGCCGTCTCTGCGGACTCTGCCTCGACCTCCCCAACAGGCGCAGCTTCGGCTGCCGGCGACGCTGTTGCGACCGCATGTTGGCCCGGCGCCGGCACGGATTCGCCGCGCGCAATGCGTTTCAGCAGATCGAGAACTTTCCCAATCAGAATCGAGGCAACAACCCGGTTGCGGAACCCGTCATCCTGGGTCAAGAGCTCTTCGGCCTTGGCCAGCAACGTTGGGTCATGGCCGTAGCGTTCGACCAGGGCTTGGTGCAGCTCCTGCTCGCCGACCGTCAACTGCTCACGTTCCGCGATCGCTTCGAAGACGAGTTGCCTGCGCAGGGAGGCTTCGGCCTCGGCCCGCCGCTCTTCGTAGTACGCCTCTTTCGTCTTGCGGATCAGGCGCAAGTAGTCCTCGGGGGACTCGATGCCGTAAGCCCTGAACTGACGCGCTTCCTCCTCGAGCATGGCCTCGAGCATGCTTTCCAGGGTCGAGGGTGCAAACTCGATCTGCGAGCGGTCAACAACGGTTTGGAAGACCTGATCCGCGTAAGTCGCTTCCTGCTCTGACCGCACGGTGGCTTCGGCGTGTTTGCGCAACTCGTCGAGCATCTTGGCAGCGTTCTCATAGCCGAGCTGCTGGGCCAACTCGTCCGTGAGCTCCGGCGCCTGCTGGGTTTTCACCGCCTTGAGGGTGATGGTGAAATGGCCTTCTTTGCCGGGCCACTCGCTGTCCTCGGGAAAGACGGCACTGAAGGTCTTTTGTTCACCCGCGCGCATGCCGACGAACGCAGCATCGAAGGCGGGGGTGAGGGTATAATCGGTTGCGTCGGGGACGAAATCCCAGTCCTCATGGCTCAGGACTACTTCGCCGTCCACTTCTACCCGGAAATCCACGACGAGTCGATCGCCGTATTGGGCGGGTCGTTCGACGACAACCCAGGTTTTACGTTCCTGGAGGATCGCATCGAGATCCTGTCGGACATGCTCCTCCACCGCGGTTTCCTCAAGGGTGGGGGGCTCGAGACGAAGGCTACGATAATCCATCAGTTCGATCGTGGGCGCCAGCGGGACCTCGACACGAAAGGCAAACGGGTCCAGGGTGATGTCCACATCAATCGGCCCATGGGGCTTGATATCAGCTGCCTTGAGGGCCTCGGCGATGACCTCCTCACCGACGGAGAGGGCCACTTCGCGCAGCAAGTTTTCCCGGCCGATGCGTTGGACGACGACGTGATAGGGGACTTTGCCGGGTCGGAAGCCGGGGAAGCGATATTCGCGGCTCAGGCGTCGCGCCGTGGCGCGCATGAGTTCATCGAGCCGCTCTTTGGGAAATTCGATGGAGAGCAGAACGCGCCGGTTTTCCAGCGCTTGCTGGGTAAGAATCAGATCGGTCATTGCCAATGCACTTCGCTATGGAATAGGGAAGATGGTTAGGCCTAAGTCGCTACCGCGCACCGGCGCGACAAGGCATTGTGATATTGTAACACAAAAACGGCGCTGTAACTATTCAGGCCGATGACGATGGCGGCTCAGGTTCCGACAGGGTTCCATCCCGGGCCGATGGAAGTTGCCTCTTTCGTCCGTCATCCTCGCAAGCGACCAATGACAGGAAGGGAAGACCCATCCGGGCGTAAGGCAGTGGGCCGAAGAGTTCCACGGCGCCAACGACGAAACGGCTACTCCCGGCCGAACTGACGTTCGAGTTGGGCCGCGCTGAGGTGCAGCACGGTCGGACGACCGTGCGGGCAGGTGCGCGGGTTTTCGCAGGCCTCCAGCTGCCGTAACAACTCGGCCTGTTCGCGCAACGAGAGCACCTGTCCGGCCTTGATGGCCAGCCGTTTGCAGATCACCCGAATCAGGGCCTGTTCGCGATCCTGCGCCACGGCATCGGCTTCGGCGGCCAGGCTTTCGGCCACATCGCTCAACACGTGTTGCGGGTCCTGGCGACCCATGAAGGCAGGCACCGCCCGCAACAGATACGCCCCGTTGCCGAACGGTTCCAAGTCAAACCCCGATTGACGAAGGGTTTCCAGATGCTCGGCGATCAATCCGGCCAGGCGGGTGCCGATCTCGATGGCGACCGGTTCCAGCAGCTGCTGTTGGGCGACAGGCCGGCGCGGCGCGGCTAGGATCGTCTCGTAGAGGATACGCTCGTGGGCGGCGTGCTGGTCAATCAGATAGAGGCCGCCCGGTCCTTCCGCTACCAGGTAGGCGGCCGCCACCTGGCCGATGGCCCGCAAAGGCGGCAGGCGTCCGCCCGTGGGCGCTGCAGATGAAGACGAAGGCGCAGGGACGACCGCCGAAGACATCATCCCCGCATCCGCCGGCGGGAGGTTCATGCTCAACTGGGTCGGGTAAGCCTCCTCACGCGGACCGATTGGTCCCTCCCGACCCTCCGCGGGCGTAGTCAGCGTGTTCACCACCGGCGCCGTTTCCACCAGGGTGCGGTGGACGGCCCGCTGTACGGCCCGGAACACCAGCGCGGCCTGCCGGAAGCGCACTTCGGCCTTGGTCGGGTGAACGTTGACATCCACCTCTTCGGGCGGCAGGCTAATGAAGACAAAGGCAATCGGAAAGCGGTCGCCCGGCAACAAGGTGTGATAGGCCTGGATGACGGCAAAAGCCAGATTGCGATCCTGGATGAGCCGCCGGTTGACAAAGAGCTCGATAGAGCCACGGTTGGCCCGGTGGAGCGAGGGCGCGCTGACAAAACCCTCGACGCTGATGGTCGGAAAGAGAGGGTCGGGGTCGGCCGCAATGGTCAACATCTGACGGGTGCTCTCGGCGTCGAGCAGCCTGAGCAGAACCTGTTGGCGGTCGCCGTTGCCCGGCGAGCGGAAGACGAGGCGGCCCTCATTGAGATAGCTGAAGCGCACCTCTGGGAAGGCCAGGGCATAGCGAGTGACCACATGGCCGATATGCCCGGCCTCGGTTGTGTCGCTGCGCAGGAACTTGAGCCGGGCGGGTACGTTCCAGAACAATCCCTCCACGGTCAGGACCGTGCCTGGCGGCGCGGCCATGGGCCGGCTGCCAAGCAACGTCCCGCCTTCCACCCGCAGCTCGATGCCGACCGGTTCCCCGACGCTGCGCGTGACCAGCGTCAGGCGGCTGACGGCGGCGATGGCGGCCAGGGCCTCCCCGCGAAAGCCCAGGGTCGTCAGATGCTCCAGGTCATCGGCGGTGCGCAGCTTCGAGGTGGCGTGGCGCTGCAGGGCCAGGGGCGCTTCGGCCGCAGGGATGCCGCTGCCGTTGTCGCTCACGCGGATCAGCCGACGTCCCCCCTCGCGGATTTCCACGGTAATGTCGGTAGCGCCGGCATCCAGGCTGTTCTCGATGAGTTCTTTGACGACCGAGGCCGGGCGTTCGACCACCTCGCCGGCCGCAATTTTATCGGCGACTTCCGGGGGCAAAATCCGAATGGGCATGGCCCGGATTATACCATGCCTGTACCCGATTTTCTTGTTCGAGTTCGGCCCCTCTCCGCCGCTTCCGCCCACCGTGGGCTTATCGTGGCAGATACCCTTTCCGGGCTGTCTTGACAGCCGGCCTGTCCCGGCAGCCCGGAAAGCCTACCTTCCTGCCCCTTCGTCAGGCCAACGAACGGGGGAAGAGCGAGCCGTCAATCGTCCACACCGTGAAACGCACGGCCGTTCGCTCAAGGCCGTCAATTTTGACCTCGGTGAAGACGGGCACACACACGATATGGAGACCATCCTCGCGCAGATACCCACGCGCAATGGCAATGGCCTTGATGGCCTGATTGACGGCGCTGGCGCCGATGGCCTGGACTTCGGCAATGCGATGCTCGCGAATGATGCCGGCGATGGCGCCGGCCACAGCCGTAGACCGGGAACGGTTCGAGACCTTAATGACCTCCATGATGCTCCTATCACGTGGGGGTGTGGGCGAGAGCTGGACATCTCACCCCGGCGAAGAAAGGGCTATGATTGGGTGCAGGAGCGTGAAGCAGGGACGATGGCCGCCGGCCACCACGCACCTTCGTTCGTATTCTACTTTCCGTTCCCCAAAAAGGCAATTACGCCCCACCCTCCATGAACCCCTGTGGGATGAGGTTTACAACAGGCCCCCTGGTCTGCGTTCGTAGCCCATTCGGTGGTGCGATGGCCTCAGCATCCTGTCTGGCAAGAAGGGTGCCTCAGTTGCCGAGCGAAGGCGTGGGCAAATAGTGCTTGCGCAAATCGGGCGGTACCATGGGGGTCGGCGTCACTGGCGCCGCCGCCGTCACGAGGGCGGACTGGGCAACGCCCTGGTCGTTGCCAGAAGGCGCAACTACCGCCCGCCTGGGGATGCGCAGGATGCGGCCCGGCAGAAGGCGCGCACGGGGCGGTAGGTTATTGGCCTGTTGCAGCTCGGCCACCGTCACGCCACAACGGCGGGCGATACGGCTCAGGGTATCGCCCGGACGCACCCGATAGGTAGCGCCGCAACCGAGTTTGTAGCCCGCGATGGACATGTCTGCCGCCCGGGTCGGCCCGGCGTAGACAAACGCCAGCAACAGGATCAACATGCAACTCATAAGCCGGCCGTACAGCCGGTTGCGCCTCGAAACATTTCGCCGGGGGAAGCTCATGTTCCACCTCTGTTTGCACATGGCGGATTGTGACTTCCGCCCCCGCCATCGGCCGGAGAGGGAACGAAGGGCGAACGACGGAAAACGAACACTTCTTCGTCGTCCGTCTTAGCTCTTTCGTACTACTCATCGGCCCAATTCGGAGCGGAAATTGAAGCGACATCGGCTGAATAATGCCGATGGTCTTTGCCATCGAGCCGGTCTTGGGGGATCAAGGCCGCGCCCGGTGTAACACACGGTTCAGGTACACGCGTCCATAACTGCCCTCGACGGTGATCGGTCCGTAGAGCCGACCCTGGGGCAGGACTTCAAGCCGATACCAGGGAGTGAGACCCGATGGGGCGGTTTTATCCCGCCACCGATAACCCGCGCCGGCGGGATTGCCTTGGACCGGAATAAGTTCGGAAACGGGATGGTAAGGACCGTCGGCTTGTGTCGCTCGCCAGACCCGAAAGCTTTCGTTGCCCTCCTCGCCGCCGGTGGACCAGCTCAGCTCGATGCCGCCGGCAACGGGCCGGGCCGTGAAGGAGGTCAACCACACGGCCGACGGGCTGATGTAGCCGAAATCCACGCCGCCGACCAATTCCACCGCGCCGATGACCACATTGCGCGTCGTCGGCCCGGTGATGGTGAGACCGGGGAGTTGGGCCGGAACCGAGACCCGGTAGAGCCCGGGCGCTAGGTCGGGGACCAAGTAGGCACCGTCGGCGCCGCTCGTGGCGGTCCGGATGTCGTTGGTGAGCAGGTTGAGGACGGTGACGGGCACGCTGGCAATACCGATGGTCTCGTTGGGATCGTGCAGGTTGTTGCCGTTGCTGTCCTGATAGATCTGTCCGGTAATGGCCGCTGCGCTGGCCACGCCGAGATCGGCATCGAAAGCCGCTTCGCCTGCGGTCAGGGTGATCCAAACGGTCTCGTTTTGAGTGGCAGGAGAGGCCGTTGTGAGGCCGTTGGCGCCAAGGCGCACACCGTACACCCCGGCCGCCAACTCGCGGAAGCTATAGAGCCCAAAGGCGTCGCTTTCGCCCGTCTGCAAGGGACTGCCCTGGCCGTTGAGGAGCGAGACGGGATGATAGGGCCAGGGTTGTTCGTCGGCCTGGTAATGGCCGTCCCAGTTGCGGTCGTCCCACAGGGTGCCGCCGATGATGCCTTCGGCCGTCGGTTTGGGGCCAAAGCCGATAGGAGCAGCCACAAGCGCCTCGCAGGGGGCCGGGGCTACGGCCTGCGGTTCATTGGCCGTGGTCAGCACGAGCAACTGCGCCCACAGGGGCTTTTGGTCGAGGTCAAGCCAATAGGCGCCCGGTTCGATGGCCTCGAAGCGATAATGACCGTCCGTGTCCGTGAGCGTGGTCGCCACCGTGGTCCTGTCGCTCGTCCTGACGAGCGCCACCCGGACGGCAGCGAGTCCGGGTTCATCGGTTTCGGGCAGGCCGTTGCCATTGGCATCGCGGTAAAGCTGAACCGTCACACCATTAATGCCGGGTTCACCGCTATCAGCCGAGCGATTGTTGTTGTAGTCGTGCCAGACAAAGTTGCCGAGCGCTAGCGGGCGGAAGAAGCCGAAGTCGACCGTTAGGT
>JAOADB010000087.1 GCA_026417535.1 Caldilineales bacterium | reverse complement strand
ATCATGGCCGGGGGTAGGGTTTGGGCCAAGGCCTGGCGCAGGGCCGACACCCGCATGGGAGGCTGGATGGCAGGGACCAGGTAAGCCAGCAACCGTTTCTCGCCCTCCTTCCCTTCTTGGGCGATGACTACGGCCTCCTTGACCCCTTCGATCTGGCGCAGGGCCTGCTCCACGGCCGTCAACTCGACCCGGTAACCACGAATCTTGACCATGAGGTCTTTACGCCCCAGGTGTTCCAACAAGCCGTCGGGATGGAAACGGCCCAGATCACCGCTCAGGAAAAAGCGTCGGCTGCTATCCGCGGGGTCGGGCACGAAACGCTCGGCTGTAAGCTCGTCTTGATGCCAGTACCCCGAGACCATGCTGGGACTGTGGATGGCGATCTCGGCCGTCACCGGTTCGGTCGTCGGTCGAGGCAGGAAATGTCCGTCTTCGTAAGGAAGCAGAGTGACCCCGGCAACAGCATAGCCCACGGGCACGGTTGCGGTCGTCACCGGTGTCGTGTGGTCAATGAACATCTGGGCAACGAGGCCGGCCTCGCTCAAGGCCAGCCGATTGACCAGCCGACAGTCGGGCGGGAACAGGCGGCGAAAGCGGGCCAGATCGTCGTGGCGGATGGTTTGTCCGGCCAGGACCAACAGCCGCACGGAAGCATAGCGTTCGGGGTCGGGATACGCATCCACCAGCTCCCGAAAAAGAGTGACCGGTGGGTGAAAAAGGGTTATTCGCCGACGCTGCAACCAGTCGGCTATGGCCCCCAGATCCCGGCTGCGCACGTCGAAAGGACAGAGAGTGGCGCCGTTGAGCAAAGCGCCATAAACGTCGCTCAAGGAGCCACCAGCACTCAGGTTGAACAGATGCGAAACCCGATCGCCGGGGCCGAAGCCGTAATCATGCCGGGCATACCAGACCGAACAGAGCAGACGTCGGTACGTAGTAAGCATGCCCTTGGGTTGGCCGGCCGAACCCGAAGTGAACAGCAGCGCGGCCGCGCGGCTGCTGCCCTCGCGGTCGGGGTTCATGGCCTTCTGAGCGAGTGTCGTTTCACCGGGTAGTTGCCTTGCGAAACGATGGTCGACGGTCAGCAACGGCAGTCGTTTCCGATGGGCCAGGTCGCCGGCCAGCTCGCTCAGGTGCGAAGGGGTCAACAAACAGCCCGGATGGGTTCTCTCCAACAGGTCGAACAGCAGCGCCATCGGGGCGTGAGCATCGAGCGGCAGATAGCATGCGCCGGCTTTGAGACAGGCAAGGGCGGCCACGATCGTCTCGATGCTTTGGTCACAGAGAACGGCGACGAATGGAGGCTCGTCGGCGGTCGTCGCAAGGCGAAAACCGCCCGCCGCAATCGTCTCGGCCCATAGGCTGCTCAACCTGTCCAATTCGCCATAGGTCAGGCTACCAGCCTCTGCCAAAACAGCAGGATGGTCAGCGTCGTCGCCACCCGTAGCGGTGCATTGCGCCACCACCCCTTGCCAGCGCTTGAGAAAGAGCGAAGCCGGATCAAGGTCATCGAAAGGTGGTTGGTCGTCCCCGAGGTCACGCTCGGCCCGTACCTGTACAGGGGTCATCGTGCGCATCCTCCTTCAAGGAGCAATGCCCAGGGTCTGCCTGGCCTCGTCCGCGAAGCGAAGGTCGAACAACTCCGTGGGGTCGAGCTGGCGGTCGAGCAGTCCTTTTTGGAAGGCCCAGGCCTGAAAATCGAGCACGCCTTGTTGGTTGAAGCGAGCGTCGGGCGGGATAAAGGTCAGGCAAAGTCGCTCCAGGAGCTGAGGGTCGAGTCCCGTCGCCCGGTTGAGAATGGCGATGTTGCGCGGGGTCTTGCCCTCCTGGTACTGACGGACGGCTTTGAGAAAGGCCACGGCAAAGCGGGTGCCGGCCTTGCGTTTGTCGCCGAGTATCGTCGGACCGTACACCACCGCCGCTGGATGGCTGTCCGGCAACACGTCCTTGGCCGGCAAAAGCATGGCCGCCTCGCCTTCTGCCATCAGCCGGGTCACCCAGGGTTCGGCGGCATGCACCAGATCGACCGCCCTTTTGGCGAGGGCGTCGGCCAGCGCCGGAGGCGGCAGGTCTTCCACCACGAGATCGTCGAGGCCGAGACCGACCTCATTCAGGGCCTTTTCGATGTAGAAGCCCTCCATGCCGATCGGGTTGGTGGCCAGCCTCATTCCTTTGACTTGGGCCAGGTCGGCGAACTCGCCGGCTTCGAGACGGTCGCGGCGTACCAACAATCCCGCCGAAGGACATCCTGCGGCGCTCCAGGTGCTGGTAGGCATGACCAGACGGGCCTGTCCCCCGCGGCCGATGCCGTTGAGCAAGCCTATTCCGATGCTGGTAGGCAAGATATCAATTTCGCCGCTGAACAGGGCGGCCAGGGCTTCTGAGCCTGAAGTGAGCTCGATGAACTCGATCTGCAATCCCTGCTCGGCAAAATACCCCTCCTCCTCGGCGATGAACAGCGGGGCCTGTCCCAGAAAAGGCAGGCGAACCACGCGTAACGACACGGGTTCAGGTGAAGGGGGCGACGTCGTTGCAGGCGACGACGGGGGCGGCGCCACAGCGCAGGCGGCCGCAAAAGCGCAGAGAAGACTCAGCCCCAGGTGAAGGAAAAAGCGGTTTCTACGTCGTGGTGACATGGTTGAGTTTCCGACAAAAAGAGGATGGGCGGCATGGCGAATATCAGGTGGAATGGTCTTGGCGCTGCCAGGGGATAAGCCAGGCAGAAAGCAGGTGAAGCAAGCCGTTGGAACCCAGTCCCAAAACGGCGATGACGAGCAACGCTGCGTAAAAGTGTTCGGTGCGCAATGTCTGCCAGGCCAGCCAGATGGCTGCACCTAAGCCTTCTCTGGCGGTGATCAGCTCGACGGCGATGGTAATGACCAATGCCGTGTTCAGGGCAATCCGCCAACCGGCCAGGATCATGGGCAAGCTGCCAGGGATGATGATACGGCGAAAAACGGTGAGAGGACTCGCCTGGTAATTGGCCGCTACCTCGTAGTAGATGGGTGGGATTTGTTGCACTCCGGTCATCGTGTTGATAACCGTGGGGAAAAAGCTGGCCACCGCTACCAGCACAACCCGAGAACTTTCGCCAAGGCCAAAAATGATGAGGACAAGCGGAAGCAACGAGATCTTGGGAATGGGATGCATGGCCGCCACCAGGGGGTCTACCAGGCGACGCAGCCGCGGCGACCCTCCCATCAACAGTCCCAGCAGCATGCCCATGCTACCACCGAGCATGAGGCCCATCAACAAGCGGCCCAGCGTGGCGGCCAGGTCAGCAACCAGTTTGCCAGAGGCGCTATAGGCCAGTAGTGTGCGCAGGATCGTCGTAGGCGCCGGAAAGAAGAGAGGCGAAATCCATCGCCGTGTCGCTGCCATCTCCCAGACCAGCAACCACCCGGCCACAAACAGGATGGTCGGAAGCCGGGCAAGGATAAGCGCCGACCGTCTGCCGACCAATCGAGACGATTTCAGGAGAAGGGAGCGGAAGAGGTGCCCAGGTTGGCCCGCACTTCGCTTTCGAGCATGTTCCAGATGCGCCATTTGATGTCCTTGATTTCGGGGCTATCAACCGCCGTCAACATCCGTGGTCGGGCTAGAGGAACGGCGATGTCGGCCAGGATACGGCCCGGACGACCGCTCATGACCAGCACGCGGTCGCCCAGGAGGATGGCCTCGGCAATATCGTGAGTCACATAAACGACGGTTTTCTGTTGTTCTCGCCAGAGATTCAGCAGCTCCTCTTGCAAAACAAGCCGTGTTTGGGCATCGACAGAACCGAAAGGTTCATCCATGAGCAGGATGTCGGGGTTGGCAAGCAAGGCCCGCGCCACCCCCACGCGCTGGCGCATCCCGCCCGACAGCTGGTGAGGGTAGCTGTGAGCGAAGCCGGCAAGCCCAACCCGTTCCAGTTGCGCCTGAGCCAGCCGTCGTCCCTCTCGCCGTCCCTGCCTTTGACCGACAAGGGCAAAGGCAACGTTGTCCAACACCGTCATCCAAGGGAAAAGGCCGTGCTCCTGGAAGACCAGGGCCGTGCGTGGTTTATCCTGGCTTGCTTCCCTGTCGAAACAAACGCAACCGGACGTGGGAGGGAGCAATCCAGCGATGAGCCGCAGCAACGTTGACTTGCCGCACCCGCTGGGCCCCACGATGCAGACGAAAGAACGGGCCTCGACGCGGAAATCAATGCTTTCCAACGCCGGCACAACCGCGTTGTGGGCGAAAAAGGTCTTGCTCAGACGTTGACAGGAAAAACCCGACATTCGTGCACAACGAAATGTAACGACTTAGCCCGCTGCCTTACGTTCCGGATGGGTCTTCCCTTCCGGCCATCGGCCGCTCGCTCGGACGACGGACGAAAGACGTAGAGCAAGATGCCACCTTGCGCTACATCTTGCGTCGGCCTGCGCTGGAACCCTATCGGAACCTAAGCCATCATCGTTATCGGCCTGAGCAGTTACAACGAAACGAAACAGTGTAGCCGGTAACTACCAAGCCTCTTCTAAACCGATCCCAAGGTGAAAATGTCCGGCTCTATTTCGGTTGGCCGCTGCTCAGGCCTTGCGTACATCCCGTGTTCTGGCCCTCTCTACCTCTTCTGCAAGTCATTATGCGACTGGGCGAGGGGTAAGAAAGGGCGGGTGACTTGTTCTCTCACCCGACTCGCCAATTCCGCTATGGGCCACTGCTGTGCCACCACTGGTCTCGCAGCAGCAAAGTCAACCCGGTCAGGATAGCTTGATTCAGCCGGTTCCGTTACGCGTAAGTCATTTCCGGCACCTTTTCTATGACCCTCTGTTTACTCATCTTCCCTTACTTTGTCAAGATTCTTTCAAGCCCGGCACTCTTCCTTTCTCCCGGAGCACGCTTTGGTCGTTACGCCAAACGTTGCATCGCACCCCATAGGACGATAGACGATGGATTTCGTCCACCCTCTATCGTCCATCTATCGTCCACCGTCCGCCGCCTCCAGGCGATCCCCGCTCAGGCGCAGCGACACCGTTCGCGAGACGCTATCGTTGCCCATGCTGACGCCGTAAATCGTGTTGGCAATGGCAATCGTGCCCCGGTTATGGGTGATCAAAATGAGCTGACCCTGCTGCGCCAGCTCGCGTAGAACCTCGCTCACCCGGCCGATATTGGCCTCATCGAGGGCGGCATCCACCTCATCCAGCACGCAAAACGGCGTGGGGTTGACGCTGAGCAGGCTGAAGATCAGCGCGGCGGCCGTCAAGGCCCGTTCGCCGCCGGAGAGTAGCGATAGCTGTGTGGTCTTCTTGCCCGGTGGCCGGGCGATGATCTCGACGCCGGTCGTGTTGAGGTCTTCGTCGTTGGTGAGAAGCAGACGGGCCGTCCCGCCGCCGAACAGGCGGGTGAAATAGCGGCTGAAGGCTTTGGCCACGGCCTCGAATGTCCGCCGAAACTCCCAGGCGATCAGCTGATCGAGTTCGGCGATGACGCGACGTAGCTCCTTGTCAGCCTCTTCCAGGTCGGCGGCCTGACGGGTGAGGAATTCGTACCGTTCGCGCACGGCGGCGTATTCGGCCGGCGCGCCGGGATTGATAGGGCTCAACCGGTTGAGGATGCCTTTGAGGCGCTGGATCTCGGTTTCCGTATCGGGAGCCACGGTTTCCACCCGGGGCAGGGCCGTCACGAGGGCGTCGAAGGGCAGCGGTTCCTGGGTCACGATCTCGGCCCTTGTCTCCAGCGCCACCAGGCCGAAATCGTGTTCGATCTGGCTGCGCAGGAAGGCGAGATGGTCTTCGGCGCGCTGGCGGGCGAGTTGGGCCTGGTTGTACTGGATTTCCTCCTGATGCCGCCGCGCCCGCAACTGCTCGATGGCACGCTCGTGGTCCGGTTCCAGCGCCTCCAAGCGGTCGAGCTCGGCCTGGGCGGGTTCGATCTGGGCCTGCAGGGCCTGATAGCGCTCGTCGAGAGCCTGCAGCGCGGTTTGCAACTCGGCCAGGCGGCGCTCCTGGGCGAGCCTTTCGGTCTCCAGCGCTTCCAGGCGGCGACGGCGCTCGGCCATCTCGTTCGCGATTTGCTGCACGTTGCGGCGGTGGGTCTCCAGCAGCGTCTGCTGATTCCGGCGGTTGGCGGCGATGCTCTCGATGCGGGCCTGGGCCTGGGCCACGGCCTGCATGGGACCGGCGAGGCTCAGCGTGGCCAAATGCTCCTCGAGGGCCGTCAGGCGATGGGCCGTTTCCTCGTGGGCGGCGGTCAGGTCCCGTTGTTCTTGTCGCCATGCCTGCAACTGCCGGCCCAGGGTTTCGATCTCGGCGGTCAGCTGCTGACCGCGCTCGCGTTGCCAGGCTTCGTTCTGACGGCTCCGTTCGCGTGCGGCCTGCAGACGATGGAGCGTCGCCTGGGCCTCGCGCTCGGCTTTGGCCAGTTCGGCCGCCTGGGCGGCCAATCCGGCCAGCTCGGCCTCGAGCGCCCGCTCCGCCTGCGCCAGCCGTTCCTGCTCGGCCGCCAGGGCCTGCAGTTGCCGGGTCCATTCGTCAATCTGGGCGGGGAGCTGCCGGCGTTCGCGCTCGCGGGCCAGGACGTTGCTCTGCTGGCGCGCCTCGCGGCTGCCGCCGCTGATGCTGCCGCCAGGATGGACGAAATCGCCCTCCAGGGTGACCATGCGGGGACGGTCGTCGCCGCGGGCCAGCCGCCGCGCCGCGGTCAGGTCGGTCACCACCAGGACCTGGCCCAACAACAGCTCCACGGCCGGCCGGACTTCGGGGGCAAAGCCGACCAGATCGGCCGCCCAGCCCAAAACACCCTCCTGGCGAGGCAGCGGCCGTCGGCCCAGCGGCCGCAGGTGGTCGAGGGGCAAAAAGGTGGCGCGACCGGCCTGGTGTTGCTTGAGTAAGGCAATGGCGGCTTCGGCATCTTCCCAGCGGGCAACTACGATATCCTGCAAACGCCCGCCCAGGGCGACCTCGATGGCCTGTTCGAGGCGGGCCGGCACCTCCAGCAGGTTGGCGATGGGGCCGTAAATGCCCTGCAGCTGACCGCGACGGGCCGCCTGGAGCACATGACGCACCCCGGCGAAGAACCCTTCTCCCTCCTCGTGGAGGCGCTCCAGCAGCTCCAGACGGCTGCGCAGGCTGCGGATTTGGGCTTTCGCTTCGGCCTGTTCGGCTGTCAGTTGGGCCTGTTGGGTGCGGATGTGGCGACGCTGGGCTTCGATTCCCTCGCGGGCGACGACCAGCTCCTGAGCCCGCACGGCCAACCCGGCCAGCGCGGCTTCGGCGGTCTGCAGCTCCTGTTCGAGACGAGCGCTCTCGGCGGCGGCTTCGGCGGCAGCGGCCAACGCACGCTCCCGTTCGCTGGCCAGCGCCCGGCTGCGTTCCTGGGCCTGGCGGATGCGGTTCTCGCGGTCGGTTCGTTGGGCCTGCAGGTCGAGCGCCCGCCGTCGGGCCGCGTTCAGTTCTGCCTCGATCCGGCGGCGCTCGGCTTCGACGGCGGCCAGGTCTGCCTGCGCCTGTTCCCATTGCTTTTGTTGTGCTTCATGTTGCTGGGCCAGCGTGGCCAGCGCAGCCTCGGCCTGTTGCCGTTGCTCGTGTTCGCCGGCCAACCGCACGGCCAGCGCTTCGAGATCCTGCTCCAGCCGCTCCCGGACTTGGCTCAGCCCACGCAGCCGTTCTTCGCCGATGGCCTGTTCGCGGCTCAGGCTCGTGCGTGCGGTTTGTTCCTGCTCGATCTGGCGTCGCCACTCGTGGAGATGGCGCCGCAGCTCGGTCTCGCGCTCGCGCAGGCTCACCAACGCCGTCTGTTGTGCTTCGATCTGCCTCTCGGTGCGGGCGATGGTCTCCTGCCAATGCCGTGCAGCGGCGTGGGCATCGCTCAGCCGGCTGAGACCGAGATGCCAGGCATAGCCATACCAAACCAACAGCAGCTCGCGCAGCTGCGCGGCCGTTTCCTCGTATTGGCGGGCGCGCTCGGCCTGGCGTTCAAGCTGGCGCAACCGCGGGGTGATTTCGGCGATGATGTCGCGCACCCGGCCGAGATTGGCGGCCGTCTGCTCCAGCCGTTCTAGGGTCTGCCGGCGCTTATGGCGATAGAGGGTGATGCCGGCTGCCTCCTCGAAGAGCTCACGCCGATCTTCCGGCCGCAGGGCTAGGGCCTGGTCAACCAAGCCCTGACCGATGACGAGATGGGTTCGTCGCCCCAGGCCGGACCGGTCGAGAAGGTCCTGGATGTCGCGCAACCGCACCCGTTGACCGTTCAAAAAGTACTCGTTTTCGCCGGAGCGATAGGCCCGCCGGGTGATGACCACCTCGTTGAAGGCGATGGGCAACCGGTTATCGCTGTTATCGAGGGTCATCGTCACCTCGGCCATGCCCATGCGGGCGCGGCCGTTGGAGCCGCTGAAAATCATGTCCTCGGTTTTCTTGCCGCGCAACGTGGCGTAGGCCTGCTCGCCCATCACCCAGCGGATGGCATCGGCGATATTGCTCTTGCCCGAACCGTTAGGGCCAACGATGGCGGTAATGCCGTCATCGAAGATGAGTTCGGTGCGGTCGGCAAAGGTCTTGTAACCGTGAAGCTGGAGTTTTTTCAGACGCATTCGGTGGTGATTGGTAACTAGTAACTGGTAACTGGTAACTAGAGTTTCGGCGTTTTACAGGACGGAGGACGAAAGACGGAGGACGGAGGGGTTGGCGCCGTGTGGCGTTTGGCCGTCATCACGGGTTGCGGCTGATTTTCAGGACGAAGGACGAACGACGGAGGACGGAGGGGGTGGCGCCATGTGGCGTTCGGCCGTCATCACGGGTTGCGGCTGATTTTCAGGACGAAGGACGAAAGACGGAGGACGAAAAAGGTCGTCGTTCGTCGTTGGTCCTTCGTCCTGGATTTAGGCCGAGGCACGGGGTGGAAGACGAAAGACGGGGGATGAAACGCTCTTCCTTCGTCGTTCGTCGTTCGTCCTTCGTCCTGGATTTAGGCCGAGGAACGGGACGGAAGACAAAAGACGGAGGACGAAACGATCTTTCTTCGTCGTTCGTCCTTCGTCCTTCGTCTGGATTTAGGCCGAGGAACGGGACGGAAGACAAAAGACGGAGGACGAAACGATCTTCCTTCGTCGTTCGTCCTTCGTCCTTCGTCCTACTCTTTAGACCCATTGACGAAACCTGCGCCAAACAACGAAAAACGAATCCAGTTACCAGTCTCCAGTTACAAAATACCGCAACGGCGAAACGAGTAATCCAGGCAGGACCAGGTGGAGCACGGCGGCCAGAACGAGCGCGACCAGGCCGATGAGGAGCAGACGGCGACGGCCACCCTGCACCAACGCCTGGGCATCGCCTGTCACCAACGGCTCGGCCAGGACGACCACGAGCACCACCTGGGCCACGACCTCGGCCCAAACCCACGGCGCCAGGCCGAACAGAATCGCCGCCGGGCGAGGGGCGTCGAACAGCCGCGCCATCCACAGTCCCAAAACGGCCAGGTAGCGCGCCCCCGCGATGAGAGGGACCAGGCCGGCGCTGAGAATGCTGCCTGCCAGCAACAGGCCGGCGCGGCGGGCAAACGCCGCCAGCCAGACGCCGGGCTGCTCCACGGCGCCGCTTTGACCGGTGAGCCACAGCATCTGAGCGGCGATGTAGTCCAGGCTCCCCGGTACGGCGGCCAGCGCCTGCTGGTCGAGCAGCCGCCCGGCGACCAGGCTGAGCAGGAACACGGTGGCCGCCCACACGCCGACGATGCGCAGGCCGATATCGGGTCGGGCATGGCGCAGCGCCCAGAGCAGAAACAGCCAGCCGATCAGACCGCTCAGGACGGGCATCAGGGTTTGCTGTTGGGCAAAAAAGCCCAAGCCTATCACCAGAAGCAGGCCCAGGACCAGGATGAGATAGATCAAGGGATCGGTGGCGAAAAGGCGCATGGGGGGAACTGGGGACTGGGTATTGGGTATTGGGGACTGGATACTGGGGACTGGATACTGGATACTGGTTTGTTGGGCGTTGAGGACGGGTTGGGGGCCGATGGATGGGACGGAAGACGAAGGACGGAAGACGAAGGAAGCTCCCTCAAGCTCCTCCGAAGCTCCTCCAAGCTCCTCCGAAGCTCCTCATACCTCCTCCACCGCCACCTCAAGCCAACGGCGCAAGGCGTAGGCGACCCGTTCCCAACCGGGTGCAAAAGGTAGGTCGGCGCCAAGGCCGTCGAAGGTGTGAACGGTGAGATGGGGGAGAAACCGGAGCCGTCGGGCCGCGAGACGGGTCACCAACCCCTGCCGGCTGCCCAGCCCGATCCAGCTGGGAGTGGACGGGGCCCGGCGCCATAGCCGGAGCAAACCCGTCAGGGAAGGTGCCAGCAAGGCCCGGCCTTTGGGCGCCGGGCCGGGCAAGGGCGTCGTCGGGAACCGGCGCCAAGCGACGACCACGATGTCGGTGGTCGGCGGATGCTCGTGGGTGCGGGAGGCGTGGGATGCGGCGGTGTCGTCCATCATCGGCCAGGTATAGCACCCATAGCCCCGTTCGGCAAAATAGGTCATGAAGCCACGCCAGCGGGTTGGAGTCGGCGGCGTTAGGAACCAAAGCTCAGGACGGGCGCCCACCGCGTGGCTCATAACCCCTCGAATGGAATCGCCGCCGCGCCCGGCCGACAGACCTCGTCCGGGCGGCGTCGCGGGGTGCACAGCAGGCGTTGCGCCAGGTCATCACTCAGGTCCAGTCGTCGCGGGGCGACGACATCGGGCGGGGTCGGCTCCGGCCGGATGAGGGTCGTGGGCAGGTCGAAGGCCCGACAGAGCAACAGCCCGAAGTCGTAGCGACTCAGGGCCGTAGGACCGACCACATGGATGACGCCGGTGAAGTCCGATCCGGCCAGCTCGATCAGGGCCTGGGCCAGGTCGAAAACGTAAATCGGCCGGCGGATCTGGTCGGTGAAGAGGACTACGGGTTCCCCGCGACGGAGGCCCGCGATCAGCCAGGAGGTGCTGTGATCGGGCGGATGGAAGCCGTAAATGAGCGATGTGCGGACGATGGTCGGGGCCGGATGGCATGTCCGCACCCGCATTTCGGCGCGGGCTTTGGCGCGGCCGTGCGGGGAAAGGGGGTCGGGTCGCCCCGGTTCCGGCTCCGGACAAGGCCGATCGGTTTCGTCGTAGCGGGCAGCCATGCCGTCGAAGAGGATATCGGTGGACAGGTGGATCAGCCGGGCGCCCACCGCCGCCGCGGCCTGGGCCACGTGGCCGCTGCCGGCCACGATGACACGGTCGAAGTCCTCGGCGCGGCGACTGATGGCCGTGTGGATGACCAGGTCGGGACGGATGGCGGCCACGGCGTTCAGGGTCGCCGTGGCATCACCGATATCGAGCCGGAGAGCGGTGATCCGCGGCCTGGTCGTCGGCGGATGCGCGTGGTACCCAGCCCAAACCACCCAATCGGCCGGCACCATCGCCAGCAGATGGCGCCCCAGATAGCCGCTGGCCCCAGTGATCAGCACACGCAAGACGCTCATGCCTCCGGAACGATGGAAGCGGCGGCCCGTTGTAGGGCGGCCTCGGCGGCCTGCTGCGCGGCCTGTTGCTTGCTGGGGCCGACGCCAACGCCGAACACCTCGTTGCGGATGCGCACCTCAACCGTGAACTGGCGGGCATGGTCGGGGCCGGTGGTGGCCACGGTGACGTAAACCGGTGTAGCGCCGAGCCGGGCCTGCGCCCACTCTTGCAGGCGGGTGCGGGCGTCCTTGTGCACCTCGCCCTCGCGGATGTCGGTCAGGAGCGGCTCGAGCAGCGGCAACAAAAAACGGCTGACGGCTGCCATGCCTTGGTCGAGATACAGCGCGCCGATGAGCGCCTCGAACGCAGCGGCCAGGATGGAATCCCGTTCGCGGCCGCCGCTCTCGTGTTCTCCCCGGCTCAGGAGCAAAAAATCGCCCAGACCCAGCCGCCGTGCGTAGCCGGCCAGGGTCTCGCTGCGCACCAGATAAGCGCGCACGGCCGTCAAAAAGCCCTCCCGCTGTTCGGGGAAGCGCTGATAGAGCCATTCGGCCACGATCAGCGCCAGCACGGCATCCCCCAAGAACTCCAGGCGCTCGTTGTCGGCGTAGATGAGATCGGCCTCGTTGAGATAGGAGCGATGGGTGAGGGCGCGCAAGAGCAACGATTTGTCGGTAAAACAAAGGCCCAGATGCTCCTCACAGGCCTGTACCACTGCCAACGCGTCAGGAGGATTTGAAGCCATGACCGGTCAGGACGAGGACGACAGTATCGTCGGGTTGCAACAGGGGTTCGAGTTGAGGCAGCGCCGCGAAGGAGAGGGCGGCCGTCGGTTCGACGAAGAAACCGCGGCGGGCCAGCGCCTCCTGGGCCGGCCGGATTTCCGCTTCCGGCACCGCCAGCACGCAGCCCTTGGTTTTGCGCACGGCCGCCCACACGGCCTCCAGCAGCGGGGGCTTCGGCACGGCCACCCCGTCGGCAATGGTGCGCCGCGCTCGAAACGTTTGGGGATGGTAGGCGTCTCGGCTCAGGGCAAACAACGGCGCGCAGTTGGCCGCCTGCACGGCGACCAGCCGCGGCAGCTCGCGAATGCAGCGCCCCTTTTGCAGACTGCGAAAGCCCCAGCGCAGTCCTCGCAGCAGGGTGCCGTTGCCCACCGGGACAACCACCCAATCCGGCGCGCGACCGCCCAGCTGCTCCCAGATTTCCCAGGCAATGGTCTGCAGGGCCAGAGCATAGCCCGGATGCCAAACATGGCTGGCATAGAAAACGCCGGGTTCCGTTGCGGCGGCCTCGGCGGCAACCGTCACGTCGGTGCGGGTGCCCGGCACGGCGATGAGATGGGCGCCGTAACGGAGGATCTGGTTTTTCTTGGCCTTTGGGGCGCGGGCCGGGACGTAAATCCGGGCCTCCACGCGGGCCCGGGCGGCATAGGCGGCCAGCGCCGCGCCGGCGTTGCCGGACGAGTCGTCCATGACCACGGTGGCCTGGCCCCGCAGGTTGATCAACAGCGCCGCGCCCCGGTCCTTGTAGCTGCCGGTTGGGTTCAGGCTTTCGTTCTTCAGATAGAGCACGCGGTTGTCCACCTTCTCGGCCAGCAGCGGCGTGTGGCCCTCGCCCAGGGTGATGGGATTATCGGGAATCGGCGGCAGCAGGTGCCGAAAACGCCACATGCCCGGCAAGGTCGGCTCGATCAACCC
>JAOADB010000086.1 GCA_026417535.1 Caldilineales bacterium | reverse complement strand
TTGTCAGGACGGAAGACGAAGGACGAACGGCGGAGGGTTTTTCGTCTTCCGTCGTTCGTTTTTTGTCCCGGAGTGGGGCCGATTGTCAGGACGGAAGACGAAGGACGAACGGCGGAGGGTTTTTCGTCTTCCGTCGTTCGTTTTTTGTCCCGGAGTGGGACCGATTGCTAGGACGGAAGACGAAGGACGAACGGCGGAGGGTTTTTCGTCTTCCGTCGTTCGTCCTCCGTCTCCGAGTAGGGCCGATAGCCGGGCGCAGGAGAAGTCACCAGTCACTAGTCACTAGTCACCAGTTACCATCCCTACCCGAACCGCCAGAGCAAGAGCGCTGCCACCAGACGCAAGCCCGTGGCCACAAACAGCGCCTCGCGCAGGCCGATGGCATCGGCGATGGTCGTACCCCCCAACGAGCCGATCAGCATGGCGCCGTTGAGAGCCAGATTGTAAAGCGCCAGATACGGCGGTCGGTCATCGGTCGGAATCCGTTCGAGCAGGCGATTGGCCAGGGCGCCGCCCAGGATGGCCCACACCACGCCCCCCAGCACCGAGGCTGCTAGCAACAGGCCGATACCCCGGCTGAGCGCCGTGAGCAGGGGATAGAGGGCCAGGAAAAACGCTCCCGCGACCACGAGCCGCCGATTGCCGAAGCGCACGGTCAGGGACCCCAGGCGCAACGAGGCGACCAGCATGAGCGCGTAGAAAACGGCGTTGAGGACGCTGATGGCCGCGTCGCCGAGTCGGATCTCTCGCACCCAAAAGAGCGGAAACAACGGGATCGGCACGTATTGGGCCGTGTGAAAGCTGAACAAGGCCCAGAAAAAAGGGCCAAACGCCGTGTGGAGCGGCGCCAGCATGGCCCGCCCACGCGCCAGCCGGTTCGAGATGAGCACCCGCAGGGCCAATCCCCGGTTCAAAGGCGCATCGGGTGTGAGCGGACGTCCGGAACGGCCGCCAACGCCTAACGGCGCGCCCCGCCACTGACGACGCGGGAGAGGCTGTTGCAAACGAACGCGCGCCAGGTGATACGAACTGTACAACGCGCCGGCCGCGCCGATGGCAAACACAACGGCATAGCCGGTCGTAAACGGCAACACGCGCAGCAGCTGTCCACACCCCAACGTGCTCACCAGCACGGTCAGGGCCAGAAGGGCATTGCGCCGGCCCACGACCTCCCCACGCCAGGCCTCAGGCACAGCCTCGGCGAAGAGCGCGTTGAACCCGATGGCCAATGCCGTCCCCGGTATCGAGGTCAGGACAACAAGGGCCAAAATGAGGGGATTCTGCCATGTCGCCGGAAGCCACAAGCACAGGGGCACCAGCAACGGATAGAGCAGTCGTTGCCCGATGGAGGTCCAAAAGACCGTGGTCGTGAGCGGCCGTTCGGCGAGCCACTGGCCCGCCGGGAGCGCAAACACCAGATTGACCAGTGCCGGCCCGGCCGTCAACAGACCGATTTGCCAGCTGCTGGCCCCCAGGCGGGCCATGTAAATGGCGATGAAGGCCAGGGTACTGCCCGAAAGCACGCCAAAACCGGCAATGTCGGCGTAGAGATGGTAAAAATTCCGCCGCATCACCGGGTCCGATGGGGGAGCCGATGAAGCCATGATGCCTTGTCCCCAAGAAGAAGCCCTCCACGGTGGTTGCCGGTGGAGGGCTTGGAGGATGGACCTGGTAATTGATAACTGGGACCTCTTGCGTTGTGCCGCCTTCATCCCGGGCCTAGGCCGATAGCCGGACGGAACACGAACGACGAAAGACGGAGAAGGTTCTTCCGTCGTTCGTGTTCCGTCCGGGGTTGGGGCCGATTGTCAGGACCGAAGACGAACGGCAAAAAACGGAGAGAGCTTCGTCTTTCGTCGTTCGTCCTTCGTCCGTTTTAGACGTTCGCGGCCAAAAAATCTACCACATCGCGCACGGAGATGATACCCACCGGCAGGTTGTGCTCGTCCACGATGGGCACATGGCGGAAACCGTGGGTGGACATGAGATGGAGTGCTTCCACCACCGGCGCGTCAATGGTCAATACGCTGGGGTGCCGGGTCATGTACTCGGCCACCGTAGCGGCATGGAGGTCGGTGACCTGGCCTGCCACGCGGCTGAGGATATCGCCCTCGGTGATGATGCCGGCCAAGTGGCGATCGGCGTTCGTCACGAGTAGACAGCCGATGTTGTGCTCCCGCATGAGAGCGACGGCATGGTCGAGCCGGGCCGATGTCTCCACCATGATCGGCGCCCGCGGACCGAGATCGGCCAAGGTCATACCGGCCAGACGCTCTTCCAGGGCCTCCCCGATGGTGGTTGCCAACTGCATCAGCTCATCCACATAGGCCTCATCGAGATTGGCATCAATTTCGCCGCGGATGTGGGCCTCGTGATGTCCGTCATGGCCGTTGCGCCGGTCGGCCACGGTCCAGGTATCGGACGCCTGGAACAGGCGGTTCAAGTCGCCTTCCCCGCGTTGGGCTTTGGCCTCGTTGACCTGGGCCCACAGCCCCTCGTCGAAGGTTGGCTTCTCCACGGCGTAGATGACGCCGAGGGGCATGGGATACTCCAGCCGGCTGAGCATCCAGGCCAGGCTGAGCGAGGTCACATCGTGCACCACCAGGTCTTCGACGCGATAGCCATCGGCCAGATGGACCACCTCCAAGCCAGTCTTGCCCATGATGATCCCGCGATCGTGGTTTTTGCCGAAAATCATGGGCTTGCCGTGCTCCAGATAGAGGTTGTTATCATCGCGGATCTGGCGTTCGCTGTAGGGTTCCCAGGCGCCATCGTTGAAGATGACGCAGTTCTGGAAGATCTCGACGAAAGCCACCCCACGATGTTGGGCCGCGGCCAGCAACACATCGCCCATGTGCGGGCCGATCACGTCCACGGTGCGGGCGACGAAGGTGGCTTCGGCCGCCAGTGCCACCGAGATGGGGTTGAGCGGGTGCTCGACCGTGCCCATCGGCGATGACTTCGTCTTCAGCCCTTTGGGCGAGGTGGGCGAATACTGCCCCTTGGTCAGGCCGTAGATGCGGTTGTTGAAGAGGACGATGCGGATGTTCACGTTGCGGCGACAGGCGTGGAGGAGATGATTGCCGCCGATGGAAAGCCCATCCCCGTCGCCGGTGATCACCCACACGCTGAGATCGGGGTTGACCAGGGTCAGACCAGTAGCCAGCGTCGGCGCGCGACCGTGGATGCTGTGCACCCCGTAGGTCTCCATGTAGTAGGGGAAACGGCTGGAACAACCGATGCCGGAAATGAAGACGATTTTCTCGCGCGGGATACCCAATTCCGGCAGGACCTTTTGCATTTGCGCCAGAATGGCATAATCGCCGCAGCCGGGACACCAGCGCACGGTTTGGTCGGATACGAAATCCTTGCGGCTCAGGCGCACCGGTTCGGCAGTCGGTGTCTCAAGGGTTTTTACCGTGGTCATTTTCCGTCTCCTTGCAGCAAGTCATCAATGGCGCTGCTGATCTCGGTGATTTTGAACGGTCGGCCCTGGACCTTGTTCAGCGAAACGACATCCCGCACGAAACGACCCCGCAGGAGCAGGCTGAGCTGGCCCATGTTCATCTCGGGCACTAGGATAGTGCGGTAACGTTGCAAGAGATAGCCCAGGTTGCGGGGGAAGGGATTGAGATAGCGGATGTGGGCATGGGCGACCGACTGGCCTTTGGCCAGGGCCTGCTCGACGGCGGCGCGGATGGCGCCAAAGGTGCTGCCCCAACCCACAACCAACAGGTCGCCTTCCGTCGGACCGTAGACCTCCTGTTCGGGGATGATGTCGGCCAGGCGGGCGACCTTGGCCGCGCGGTCGTTGACCATCCGCTGGTGGTCGAGCGGCGCATAGGAGACATTACCCACATCGGGCGATTTTTCCAGGCCGCCCACCCGATGCTCCAAGCCAGGGGTGCCGGGGATGGCCCACGGCCGCGCCAGGGTGACCGGGTCTCGTTTGTAGGGCAGGAACTTGCCGTTGCCGTTGGGCGAACGGGGGTGTTCGACGACGATGGGTGGGATGCTTGCCGGGTCGGGGATCTTCCAGGGTTCGGCGCTGTTGGCCAGATAGCCATCCGAAAGCAGGATGACCGGCGACATGGCCCGCACGGCCAGCCGGAAGGCCTCGATGGCGAAATCGAAGCATTCGGATGGGGTGGCCGGAGCGACAATCGGCAGCGGGCTTTCACCGTTGCGGCCGAAAAGCGCCTGCAGCAGGTCCGCCTGTTCCGCTTTGGTGGGCAGTCCCGTGCTGGGCCCGCCACGTTGGACGTCAATGATGACCATCGGCAGCTCCAGCATGACGGCCAGGTTGATCCCCTCGCTCTTGAGGGCCAGGCCCGGACCGCTGGTGCCGGTGACGGCAAAGGCCCCGCCGAACGCAGCGCCGATGGTCGCACCCATGGCCGCGATCTCGTCTTCGGCCTGGAAGGTCAGCACCTGGAAATGACGCAACCCGGCCAGAAAGTGGAGGATGTCGCTGGCTGGTGTGATGGGATAGGAGCCGTAGAACAGCGTCTTGCCGGCCTTGCGTGCGGCCGTCACCAGGCCCATGGCCAGAGCCTCGTTGCCGCTCACCTTGCGATAGGTGCCCGGCGGCAACGGCGCCGGCCGTACCCGATAGCGCACCTGGAAAGCCTCGGTCGTATCACCGAAGTTGTAGCCGGCCTGCAACGCCCGGATGTTGGCTTCGACGATCTCAGGCCGTCGGGCGAACTGCTTCTTCACCCAGGCAATCGTGTTCTCCAGCGGCCGATCGTAAATCCAATACACCAGGCCCAAGGCAAAGAAATTCTGACTGCGGTCAATTTCCTTGGGACTCAGCCCTGGCACGTCCTTGACGGCGTTGCGGTTGAGGGTGGTGATGGGGACTTCATACACCCGGAAGTTTTTGAGGGTGCCATCTTCCAGGGGATTGCTGGTGTAACCGGCTTTGGTCAGATTGGGGGTGTTGAAGGCGTCGGTGTTGACGATGATCGAGGCACCCGGCTCCATATCGGGCAGACTCACCTTCAGCGCGGCCGGATTCATGGCGATCAACACATCGGGCGAGTCGCCAGGCGTGTAGATGTCCGTGTCGGACAAATGCACCTGAAAGCCGCTGACACCAGCCAACGTCCCTGCCGGCGCCCGAATCTCGGCCGGATAATCGGGCAGGGTGCTGATGTCGTTGCCGACAATGGCGGCGGTGTTCGTGAACTGGGTCCCCGTCAATTGCATGCCGTCACCCGAGTCGCCGGCAAAACGGATGACGACGTGATCCAGTTCCTTGACCAGGACAGGACGACGTGATTCTGTCATGGTAACGAGTCTCCTTTGACTCCGGGGAGGGAGAAGTAGAAGAAAGCTCCGGGCATCCGGCAAAGGGAACGCCACGAAGCGCGAAGAGGACGCACAGAAACCAACTCAGCCCCCGTACTGACGCCGCGCCACACGCTTGGGATCGGGGGGGCGATTGTAGATGGTGATGGGAAAGCTATCGGCCAGAAAACGGACGATGGCATAAGGCGTAAAATTGCCGACGACTTCGCCGTTGGCCCGCACCACCGGCACGTTGCGCACATGCAGTTGGTTCATCAGGCTGAGCGCGTCGGCGGCCGTGGCGTTTTCGGTGAGCGTTCGCGGGTTCGGGGTCATGACGGTCGCAATGGGTTGATCCCACGTTTCGGGATGCTCCACAACCCTCCGCAGGATATCGCGATCGGTGAAGATACCCACCAATTGGCCGTCCCGAAGCACTAGGGCGCAGTTACGCTTGCTCTGCCGCAGAGTCTGCAAAACATCGCGCACCGTCGTATCGGCGGATACCGTGATGTAATGGGAAAGATCGAGCGAGGTAATCGGTTCGTGTTGCAGGGTATCGAGAAGTTTCATCAGAGCGATTGGGGCACAGAAGGACGAGGGACGATAGACGGTGGACGATGGACGAAAAACCCTTCGTACGCCGTCCTTCGTTTGTAATTCTCAGGCCGATGACGGTGATGGTTCAGGTTCCGACGGGGTTCCATCCCAGGCGGACGAAGGATGTAGCGCAGGATGCCATCTTGCGCTATGTCGGTTGTCCTGGGAAGCGGCCAAAGGCGGGAGGAGAAGACCCACCCGGAACCTAGGGCAGTGGCTGAGTCGTTACGGGACGATAAAAGAGAGGCAGGCCAGAAGCCTCCTCTCATGTCTCTATTCTACACCGTTCTGTCAAGAAAACACAGTAAGATGCCGGGGAATCGTCAAGTTCCCTTCACCGGAGGCTCGACCTCAGGCAGGGCCGAAACAGGCGTCGGCGCTTGTTCGACCCACGCTACCGGTTCCGGTCGGGGCGCAACCGGAGGTTCAGGTGCCGCCACCCATTCGGGATACGGTTCGCGGCCCAACATGCGGGCATGGAAGTAGGAAAACCATTCGAACACGGTGGCCAGGACGGGTGTGGCGATGAAAGCGCCCAGGATGCCCAAATGCAAGGCAAAAACGGACACAGCGATCAGGATAAGGGCAGGGTGGATGCCTACACTGTGGCCGAGGATGCGCGGGACCAGAAACAGGTTCTCTGCCTGTTGCACCACGAAATAAAAGACCAACACGATGAGGGCTACTGTCAAATTCGACAGCTCGGGAAATTGCGTGGACCCCTGCAGCAGGGCCAGCAACACCCCCGGAATCAGGGCCAAAATGGGGCCCAGGGTGGGGATGACCTCGAGCACGCCGGAGATGAGGCCGAGAACGAGGGCCCCGGGCACCCCGATCACAGTCAAACCCGCCCAAACGATCACCCCGATGGTGACCGAGAGGATGAGTTGGCCGCGGAAAAACGCGCTCCACACGGCGCCCGTCCGCCGCCACAGCTCGCGCCATTCGGGCTGATAGGCCTCCGGCACCAGCCGGACGATCACATCGAGGCCGCGCGGCAGATCGGTCACGGCATAGTAGCTCATCAACAAGAGCAACAAGGCGCCGAACACGATGAGCACCACGCGGGCAATGACGTTCGTCGCCAGCAAGGTTGCTGCTCCGACTACCTGGAAGGTCGAGCGCACTAACCCGGTGATGATCCCGGTCAGGCTTTGTACCAGGTCGAGCACGGCCGTGGGTGTGATGTTGGCAATCCGGTCGGCGATCTCCCGGTAGTAAGGGGTGAGATCGATCGTGTAGCCGAACAGGGTGATGTTGGGCAGGATTTGCGGCAGGCGGAGTAAAAACGCCAACAGCCGGTTGATCAGCGTCGTGACATAGGCGATGTCAATGCGAATGCTCCCCAGGTCCCGCAACAGCGCCCGCGTGAGCAGGGTGGGGATCAACACGATCAGGACCAGGAGCAGGAGCAGCGTAATTAGCGAGGCTAGCCGCCGTGGGACCTTCAGCCGGGTCAAAAATCCCACCACCGGTTGCAACAGATAACCCACCAACAGCGCCAAGGTGATCAACCACCAGACGGGACGCGTCAACCAGAAGGCGGCCAGGCCTATCAACAGCCAGATGACCAGGAACACCAGGCGCAGACCCAATGGCCAGGGCGGGGCCGGTGGGGTAAGAACGGGGCGCGAAGGAGGGCGAGTCATGACGGAAACGGGGAGAGGGGGAAACGGGGAAACGGGGAGTCGGGGAAGCTCCTTCAGGCTCCTCCAAGCTCCTCAAAACTCCTCTGAGTTCCTTACGAGTTCCTCAAGCTCCTCCCCAAAAGCATACCGCCAGACGGCTTCTCAAGGCAACTCCAGGGCACGACGCACCGCGGCAAAGGCATCCACCACCCCATAGCCGGCACCGGAATCGGGGAACTCGCCTTCGACGCCGCAGCCATCGGGCTGCCCGCGATACGGTGCGGCCGTTTCCTGGAGGATGCGTTCGGTCGTCTCCACATCGCCCCGCAGCCGCGGATTGGCCGACCACATCAGAGCTACCACCCCGGCCACGTGAGGCGCAGCGGCCGACGTGCCGGCGCTGGTGTGCCGGCCGCCACCGGGCCAAGCCGACGTGACGGCTACCCCTGGCGCCAACACGTCGGGCGCGGTATTGCCATCGGGCGCCTGGGTGTGGGGTCCCCGGTTCGAAAACGCGGCCAGCTCCCCATCCTGGTCGATAGCCCCGACCGAAAGCACGTTGCCGTAATTGCCGGGAGGTGTGCGCAGCGAATCGCAGGCCGGGCCTTCGTTGCCTGCGGCGGCCACGAAGAAAATCCCTGCCGCTCGCAGTGCGGCCGTGGCCTGCCACAGCGTCAGCTGATCGCAGCCTTCCAGTTCCGGCGGACAGCCCCACGAATTCGTGCTCACATCGGCGGCCAGGTCGGGCCGCCCGTCGCGCAGCGGGTCGCCATCCGGCGGATGCGGAGCCAGCATGAACTGCATGCAATCGAGATAGTAGGCCACATGGCCGAGGTTGCGAGCCAGATTGACACAGCTAAACCACGATGCACCTGGCGCTACGCCGAAACCATCCCGTCCGACAGCAATGGCCAGGGTGTAGGTGCCGTGCCCGCTGTCATCTGCTGGTTGCGGGCGACCGTACCAGGGGTCGAACCAGTTGTACACATCGCCCATCGTGCGGCCGCGGTAGCCCGACGCCAGGGCGGGATGGGTCGCATCGGCGCCGCTGTCGGCGTGGCCGATGGTGATCCCTTCCCCTGTGACCCCCAGCTCCTGCCAGACGCGCGGCGCGCCGATGGCCTCCAGGTTCCAGCCCTGGTCCTCAGGCGGTTCGGCATCACCCGGCTCCAACGGCACCGGCGCCGGCAACGGCCGCAGCCGAGGCATGAAAACCACCCGATCCACGCCGGGCAGACGCTGCATCTGCCAGCGTCGCCAGGCATTCGCTTGGACGGCAATGCCGTTGACGAGGTAGTAACGACGATAGGGCAGATGCCGGGCTTCCAGCCAGGCCAGGAGCGGGGGTTGCGTGGCCTCGGCCTGCGCCGCCAAGGTCTGATAGACCCAGGCCCGTCGTTCGGTGAGGTCGGTAATGGCCGCCGCCGGCTTCAGATCGGCCTGTTCGCGCAGGACGACGAAGAAACCGTCGCCGAACAGGCCCGGTTGCCCGACCCGGACGTACAGCGTCAGGCTGCCCGCCCAGCTCAGCGCCGCCAGCACCGTCCACACTCGCGCCGGCAGGGGCGCCAGGAGCCGGACGCCGAACACCCCCACCAACACGAGCACGGCAAAGCCCGTGAAGACATTCCAGCCCATGGCCCGCAGGCTCCAATAGGCCGTATCGCGGCTGCTCAGCCCGATCAGGTTGAGTTCAAGCGGGTCGGCAAAGGCCAGCGGCGCCAGCGTCGCCAATGCCACTAGGACCAAACCGGCTACGAGGGGATAGGGGTGACGCCGATGGACGCCGAACAGGGCCAGGGGAAAGCCCAATCCCGGCAACAGCCCCATCAGCAGGGCCTGGTAGTCCATCTGTCCCCAGGCGCCGGCCAGCAGGATTCCCGCCGCGGCCAACGTCATCCCACCCGCCCAAAGCGGCCGCGAGGAAACGACAACCAGCCGCGGCAGCAAATAGGCGGCCAGGCCCACGTAAGCCACGGCCAGGGCCAGGGCCTGAAGCAAGGCCAGGAGCACGTCCAGGATGTCGCCCAAGGCGCCGAAAAGCAACCAGGGCAGGCCGAAGAGCGCCGCCAGATAGGCCGCCAGGGAAAGGCCCGTGAACGGGCGGAAGACGGCCTCCCCGCGACGGACGGCCACGGCCAGCAGGAATCCACCCCCGACCAGGCCAATGGCGCTGCGCGCCAGGCCGGCGGCGTACGGCGCTTCGGGCGAGAACAGCGTGCGCGGCAGCAACAGCAGAATGCTCAGGAACACGGCCAGCAACAGCGTGCGCGCCATGGCCCGCTGCCGGAGGCCTCGCGCCCGCACCAAGGGCAACGCCAACAGCCCGATGAGCAACGGCGAAACCCAGCCGATGCGCAGGAAGCCGGCGCTGTTCAGGGGCATGGTCGCGATTTCGGCGCTCCAGGCCAGCAGCAACGCTATGCCTTGGACAACGAAGGTCACGAACACGGACGCCGCCAGTAGCCCGGCCAGGTAGAGCCAGGTCAGACCGCTCTCGGATGGGGCAGCCGTTTCCGAAGATGAAGGAAGGGTGTTCATGGGTGATGGACGATGGACGGTAGACAGTGGATGGTTCCGTTGTCCGCCATTTCGGAGAGGAGAAAGCGTTCGGAAACGCTCTCAATCGTTTACGAGCCAGAACCGTTGAGTGACCCTGCACCGAGCAAGCGGAGTTTTGGCAGCACAACGGCGAGCCGTTGCGCGACAACCCGGAATCTCCAAAATGCTCTTCGACGAAAAGCAGGGAGATTTTCGTCCTTCGGTCCGGCCATCGGCTCCGCTCGGGGACGAAGGACGAACGACGATGGACGCTATCCCTCAACGAAACAGGTCGAGATGGCGCGGGCGCAACAGGTCGGCCAGGCGCCCCTCGCCGGGCACAAACGGCGCCCCGCGGATGTGGATGATGGGGGTCGCCTCGGCCGCTGCGCCCTGGAGCAACGAAGCCGCGGCGGCGATCTCATCGGCCGTGCCGAGCATGGTCACCTGGAGCACACGGCCGAACAGGTCGGGCGTTCCCCGACGGTCGGTCAGGGGTGCCATGCCGGCCACGCCGATGGCCACGCCCACGGTACCCAACCGCCAGGCGCGGCCGTGGCTGTCGTTGATGAGAACGGCTGGAGCCACTCCCGTGGCCGCAGCCAGCGCCTGCCGCAGCCGCGCAGCCGAGGCATCGGGGTCTGCGGGCAAGAGCACAACCTCCTCCTCGTCTGCCAGGTTCGAATGGTCAATCCCGGCATTGGCGCAGACAAAGCCCAGACGGTGTTCGACGATGATCAACCCCGGCCGCAGCCGCAACACCTGCCGCGATTCGTTCAGGATCAGCTCGACCAACCGCGGGTCTTTCGCGCAGACGGTCGCGATTTCGCGGGCGGCCGGCGACGGGCGGACCCGGTCGAGACGCCGCGTCCGGCCTTCGGCCTTGGCCACGATTTTCGAGGCATAGACGAGCACATCACCCGGTTCCAAACCGATCCCGGCCCGTTCCAGGCCGGCCAGGGTCAGCGCGGCTAAATCGTCCCCCGCCGTGACGAGGGGGATGCCGGGCAAGGCGGTGAGCACCAGCCGATTCACCTGACCTCCTCCGGCAGGCCCGTGATGCGAATGCCCGCGCCACGCACCTTGTAGGCGGCGTTGATGGCGACGAGGACGGCGGTCAGCCCCTCGACTACGGCCGCGTTGGCCAGCGCGCCGGCGTGAATGCCGCGCAGACCTGCCGCCGCGGCCAGGGCGATGCCCGTCTCGCGAGCGGCGCGCGTGTCGGCGCAGACCAGGACATCGCAGTCAATGGGATGGTCGGGGTCGGCCAGGTGGTGGGCGCTCACGTTTTGGAACGCCGCCACCACGGTCACCTCCGGGCCGAGCTGAGCCTGGGCCTCGAGGGCGGCAGCGCCGCCGGGCGGTGGCACGTAACGGCCTTTCTTTTCGCCCAGCAACGGCGCCACCAGGGTGACCAGCGTTTTGCCGGGCAATTCCGGCGCAATGTCGGCCAGGATGGCGGCCTGCGCCGCGTATGGAACCGAGAGCACGACGATGGCGGCCTGGGCCGCCGCTTGACGATTATCGGTTCCTCGGATGCGCTCCGCGCCCAGGCGGGCGTTGAGCGCGGCCGCCGCGGCCGCGCCTTTGGCGGCCTCGCGCGAGCCGATCACCACATCGAGGCCGGCCCGCGCCCAACGCCAGGCCAACCCGGAACCCTCGGCGCCGGTGCCGCCGATCACGGCCACGGTGCCCAATGAAGAGAACGTCATACGGTACAAGCCTCCTGTTGAAAAATCGGAACGCATCAGGCCGATATCCGGGATGGCTCGGGTTCCGGCCCTGTCCCATGCCGGGCGAACGGAAAACGAACGATGAACCACGGTTGCCACCGCTGGAACGGTGGTTTCGTCTTCCGTCCACCATCCTGTGGGCAGCCGATGGCGGAAACGAACGATCCAGCCGGAGCATAACAGCAAGAGCCTGAACGGTGACCTCTTCGCAAACGAAACCGGACCGCTCCAAGGGAGCGGCTCCGGCGCGATGGGGAGTATAGCACGGGCGGTACGGCCACGCGAACGGCAATACGAGGACGAAGCGAGAGACCTCGGCGCTCTCGATGACACCCTGACCTCTCAGCTTCGCCTACCCTTGGAATGGCCCTGATGCCTGGACAAGGCCCTTGCTCGCGGTCCGCTCACTCATGCCGAAACCGCACGATGCCGAGGGCGAAGAACACGACGGCAAAACCCAACAGGACGAGCGTTTCGGGCAGCACCTCCGCCCCTGACCCCGCAAGAGCATAGACGATGGACGATGGAAATCGTCCATCGTTCGTTTTTGACGTTGCCGGAGACATTTTGCTATACTCTCCCCTTGGGCCTTGAGCGGCCTTTGCCCATTGTCGTTCCGTTTTTCACTTCGCACACCCTAAAGGTTGCCGGGCTCGTGTCTGCGCGCGCAGATGCCCGGCGACGACGGGTGGAGGCACAACAAATCTCAGGAGTTCGATCCCTCCCATGGCCGGTATCACCCTCAAAACCCTACTGGAAGCAGGCGTGCACTTCGGCCATCGCACCAAGCGATGGAATCCGAAGATGAAACCCTATATCTTCACCGAGCGGAATGGGGTTCATATCATTGACCTGCAACAAACCGTCAGCCAGCTCGACAAAGCCTGCACCTACGTCCGTAACATGGTCGCCCAAGGCGGCACCCTCCTCTTCGTGGGGACCAAACGCCAGGCGGCCGATATCATCGCCGCTGAGGCGCAGCGTTGCCACATGCCCTATGTCAACAAGCGCTGGCTGGGCGGCACGCTGACCAACTTCCGCACCATCCGCTCGCGCGTGGAATTTCTGGACGACCTGGAACGACGCCGTGACAACGGCGAGTTCGCCCGGTTGCCCAAGAAAGAGGTCCTGCGTCTCAACGAGACCCTGGAGCGGCTGCAACAACGCCTGGGCGGCCTGCGCAACATGGAGCGCCTGCCCGATGCCATCTTCATCGTGGACACCCGTCGCGAAGAGCTGGCCGTCAAGGAAGCCAACAAGCTCGGTATCCCCATCATCGCCGTCGTGGACACGAACTGCGACCCCGATCCCATCACCATCGTCATCCCGTCCAACGACGACGCCATCCGTGCCATCAAACTGATGGTCAGCACCATTGCCAATGCCGTACTGGACGGCCTCAACATGCGCCAGGTCTTCGAGGCTGAAGCCGAGGAAGAGCGGTTGGAGGAAGAGCGCGTCCGCTACACCTACACC
>JAOADB010000085.1 GCA_026417535.1 Caldilineales bacterium | reverse complement strand
GGTCTCATGGGTGCGGCGCCGCACCTGACGATAACCGGTGACCTGACGGCGGACCTCCACATCGCCGTAGCCGTGCACCCACGTGGCTTCCTGCGTCTGCTCGTGCACGGCCAACACGCGGATGGCGGTGACGCCGAGGGCCTCGGTGTAGTAGTCCACCTCGACCGGGCGCACATAGGCCTGGCCGGCCTGCCAATCCAACCGCTCCACGAAATAGGTCTGGCCTTCGTGCAGGTAGATGGCGCCTTCGTGGAGCAGCGCCGGGGCGGCCTCCCGCTCGAGCTGGCCGATGGTGACCACCTCGTCGGCGGCCTCGTCCCGGCGCAGGATGATCACCGGATCGCCCACCGCGCGCAGGTTGACCTCTCGCGCCGGGAAAGCGCCGCCCACCCAAAACCAACGGCCGCCAGAGCGCAGTACCTCGCCCTCGGCCACCAGAAACGCCAGTAGATCGTCCGTCAGGGCGGCGTTGCCGAAGCGTTCTCCATCCCAGAAAGGCAGCTCAAAGGCCGCGCAGCGCAGGTGCTGCACCAGGATGACCGGGTTATCGGGGTTGATGAGGGCATGTTCGGGGCTGCGTCCGAAAAAGAAATCGGGATGACGGACGATGTACTGGTCAAGGGCATCGGCGCCGGCGATGAGGACGGCCAGCGAACTCTCCCGGCGGCGTCCGGCCCGACCCGCCTGTTGCCAGGTGGCGGCAATCGTGCCGGGGAAGCCGGTGATCACGACTGCGTCCAGGCTGCCGATGTCAATTCCCAGCTCCAGGGCATTCGTTGCCACCACCGCCCGCACCTCCCCGCGGCGCAACCCGGCCTCGATGGCGCGGCGTTCGGCGGGCAGATAGCCCCCGCGATACCCGCGCACGAGAGCCGGATCGCCCCCGCGACGGCCATAGGCCTCGCGCAGATAGCTCAGCAACAGCTCGACCCGCAACCGCGAGCGGGCAAAAAACAGCGTCTGCACCCCAGCCGGCAGCAACCGCTCTCCCAAGTCCAGGGCCTCCAGGAGACTGCTGCGCCGCAGGCCCGCCTCGGCATCGAGCAGCGGGGGATTGTAGAAGATGAAGTGCCGCTCTCCCGACGGCGCGCCGTTCTCGGTGATGGGCCGCACCGGCGCCTCGATCAGCCGTTCGGCGTGCTCCTGAGGATTGGCAATGGTGGCCGAGGTCAGGATGAAAACGGGTTCGCCGCCGTGGAAACGGGCCACCCGGCGCAAGCGCCGGAGGACATTGGCCACATGCGAACCGAACACCCCGCGATAGGTGTGGATTTCATCGAGCACGACATAGCGCAGGCCCCGGAAAAAGCCGGCCCAGTGCGCGTGTTGGGGCAGGATGCCGGTGTGAAGCATGTCGGGATTGCTCAGCACCAGGCGACTGCCCTCGCGAATGCGCTTGCGGTGGGCCTGCGGTGTGTCGCCGTCATAGACGGCGGCCGTCACACCGTCGCCAAGGGCCTCGGCCCAAGCCTGCAGCTCGACGAGCTGGTCCTGGGTCAGGGCCTTGGTGGGAAACAGATACAGCGCACGAGCCTGATGATCTCGCAGCAGGGTCTGTAGAACCGGCAGGTTGTAGCACAGCGTCTTGCCCGATGCCGTCGGCGTGACGACGACGACGTGTTGGCCGGCCAGGGCCGCGGCCGCCGCCTCGGCCTGATGGCAGTACAACCGTTCGATGCCGCGACGGCGCAGGGCCGCGATCAGCCTCGGGTCCAACCCGGCCGGGAACGGCGCATAGCGCGGCGCTGCCGCCGGCAGCCGTTCCCAGGCCGTGACCTGGCGGTAGAACCGGGGATCGCGCTGGAGATCGTCCAGAATATCGCTCAGCGGCATAGCGTCCTGGTCTGAGAGCCAAACATCGAGACGAAAGGACGAAAGACGCAAAGGCGGCTTTCTCGTCTTCCGTCCTTCGTCTGTCGTCCTGTCCATCGGCCTACACGGTTACCAAATGGTATACTGAAACCCATGACGGCCGAAATCGCGGCATGGCGCTGGCAACCTTTGACGCTGCGGCTGCGCACGCCTTTTCGCGTGGCCTACGGCGTCAGCGCCACGCGCACGGTGTGGTGGCTGCGTCTCGGCGGCGACGCAGGGTGGGGCGAAAGCGCCATCCCGCCCTACTACGGCATCGGCGACGCCGAACAGGTGGCCTGGTGGGAGGCGATGGCCGCCAGGTCGCGGCCGCTACCCGACGAACCTGACGCCATCGCCGCCTGGGTGGGCGACGAGGGGCCGGCCCCGGCCCGCGCCGCCCTCGACCTAGCCCTCCACGACCGGCTGGCCCGGCGCTGGAACGTGCCCCTCCATCGGTTGCTCGACCTGCCCCCGCCGGCGCCAGCCCTCACCTCCTTCACCATCGGCCTGGCCGACCCGGATACCATGGCCGAGGAGGCTGCCGCGGCCGGGGCCTATCCCATCCTCAAGATCAAACTGGGCAGGGACGACGACGAAGCCTGTCTGGCCGCAGTGCGTCGTGCCCGTCCCGATGCCCGCCTGCGCCTCGACGCCAACGCGGCCTGGTCGCCGGACGAGGCCGTGCGTCGAATCCAGGCCCTGGCCCGCTTCGAGCCGGAGCTGATCGAGCAGCCCGTCGCCAAGGACGATATCGAGGGCCTGGGCTTTGTCCAAGCTCACACCGCGCTGCCGGTGGTGGCCGACGAGTCCCTGCGGACCGTGGCCGACCTGGAGCGGCTGGCCGCGGCCGGGGTGGCCGGGATCAACCTCAAGCTCATGAAGGTGGGCGGTTTGGCGCCGGCCCTGACCATCCTGCGTCGGGCCAAGGCTCTGGGGCTGCGGGTGCTGCTGGGGTGTATGATCGAAACCTCCCTCGGCGTCACCGCCGCCTTTCATCTGGCCGCCCTGGCCGATTGGATTGACCTGGACAGTCCTCTCCTCATCGTCAACGACCCCTTTGTGGGGGTTGCCTATGACCCGGCAGGCCGTATGCGCCTGCCCGACCGCGCCGGCATCGGCGTCACCCTGCGCGCAGAACCATGATCGAGACCATCCGCGAGTACCTGAACACCCTCATCCAGCCCTACGGCGATACCCGCGTCCACCATTGCCGGGTCGAAGCCGTCCATTTCGCCGAGGGGCGTTGCCAACTGGTGGGCACCGTCCTCGACACCGACACCGCCGCCGACCTCTTCCTGGGCCTGGCCACGCGCTTCCCGGCCGTGACCTTTGTGACCGATGCCGTGCGCATCCTACGGCAGGCCAATCCCACCCTGCTGACGGTGGGGACGAACCTCACCGGCCTTCACCGCGAGCCGTCGTTTCTGGCCGAGCTGCTCAGCCAGCTGCTCAACGGCCAACCGGTCGAAGTCCTCGACGAGCGCGACCGTTGGGTCTTCGTCCGGCAGGCGGACGGTTATCTGGGCTGGACCTACCGGCCCTATCTCGTCTCGGAACCGGCGCCGGCTCCCACCCATCTCGTGGCCACAGGTGTGTGCCTGCTGCGGGCGGAACCGACGCCGACCGCGCCTGTGGTCGGCCGTCTGCTGGCCGGCACGCCGGTTCGGGTCGAAGCGGCCGCCGAGGGGTGGCTGGCCCTCACGGCCGCTGGCGGGTTGAAGGGCTGGGCCGTGGCTGCCGACCTGCGCTCTCTGGCCGAGCTGCCGACCACGGGCGCGGGCCAACGGCAGCAAATGGCGACCGATGCCCTGAGCTTTGTCGGGGTGCCCTACCTGTGGGGCGGCAATACGGCCCTCGGTTGCGATTGCTCCGGTTTCGTGCGCCTGCTCCACACCCTGGCCGGCCTGACCATCCCCCGCGATGCCGACATGCAATTTGCCGCCGGCCGGCCGGTGGACCCCCCCTTCCAACCCGGCGATCTGCTCTTTTTCAACGGTTCCGGCGGCCATCGTCCCATCAGCCATGTGGGCCTGAGCCTGGGCGGCTGGCGAATGATCCACTCGTCGCGGTCGCGCAACGGCGTCTATGAGGACGATGTGCAAGCCGTGCCCCGCTTGCGGGAGAGCTTCGTGGCCGCCCGTACCTTCTGCTGCGGGTGAAGGCCGTGGCCGAGGTCGTGTCCTTGGGCATGGAAAGCCCGCCGGCGGCCGTGGTGCTCATCAACGGCCGGCGCTACGACTACTTTGCCGGTTGTAGCTACCTGGGGTTGCAGGACCATCCCGCCCTGACCGAGGCGGCCGTGGCCGCCATCCGGCGCTACGGGCTGGCCACGGCCACGGCGCGCGGGGGATTCGGGGAACATCCGCTGCTGTTGGACCTGGAGAAGGCGCTGGCGACCTGTTTCGCCGCCGAGGCGGCCGTCGTCCTGCCGTCGGGCTATCTGAGCAACCTGGTGCTGCTGCAGGCCCTGGTCGAGCAAGGCCATCACCTCTTCGTGGACGAGGCGGCCCACTACGCGGTTTGGGATGCCGCCCGCAGCGTGGCCGCGGCCATCACCCGCTTTCGACATCGCGATGCCGCGGACCTGGCCCGGCAGCTGCGGCGACGCCTAAAGCCGGGACGACGCCCGCTCGTGCTCACCGATGGCGTGTTTGCCGTTTCGGGCGCGGTGGCGCCCCTGGCCGATTACGCCGCCGTCCTGGCCGCCTATGAGGGCGCGGCGCTGTGCGTGGACGATGCCCATGCCGTGGGTGTGCTGGGACAGCGCGGCCGGGGTACGGCCGAGTACTGGTGGGAAGCGCATGCGCCGAGCGTGCCGGTCTTCGCCGCGGCCACCCTCAGCAAGGCCCTGGGTGGGTACGGCGGTTTCCTTGTCGGCAGCGCCGCCTGGATCGGGCAGGTGCAGGAACGCTCGGCCGCCTATCGGGGCAGCAGCCCGCCGCCATTGCCGGCCGTGGCCGCGGCGATGGCGGCGCTGGACCTGTTCCGCCGCGAGCCGGAGCGGCGCGAACGCTTGCAGGCCAACGTGGCCCGCGCTCGCGCCGGCCTGCGCCGCCTGGGTTGGGAGCTGCCCGATACGCCCGTGCCCATTCTCTGTCTGCCTGCCCGCCCCGGTTTCGTCCCCGACCGGGTTCAGGCTCACCTGCTCGACCAGGGCCTCGCCGTGGGCTACATTCGCCAGTATGCCGGCGCGCCGACGGGCGGCGCCCTCCGCATCGCCCTTTTCGCCACCCACACGGCCGAGCAAATTGACCGCCTCGTTGAGGCTTTGGGGGAGGTCAGTGGTGACCGGAGACTGGGGGATGGGGGATGGTAACCGGGGATCGGTGATTTTTTGGCCGGAATTCGTGCCGAAAGAGGAAGAATACCAGATTGATCGCAAAACGAGAACGTTCAATTTCATCGCGGTCGGTATGGCATCATGTAGTACAAGATGGCATCTTGCGCTACATGTAAACCGATCGCGACCGGTTGGTCCTGACCAAGCCCACCCCTCATCCCTGACCGCCCCATCTGGACGAATCGCTTTTCCGTGGCTATACTCAAAGCCTCTACCCTGTTTCCCGGTTCGGAGTTGTCCCTATGCCTCACCATCCCATTCCCGTCGGCGTCCTCGGCGCAACCGGCGCCGTGGGCCAACGTTTCATCGCTCTGCTTGCCCATCATCCCTGGTTCCGTCTCACCGACTTGCTCGCATCCGAGCGCTCGGCCGGCAAGCGCTACGGCGAGGCCGTCAACTGGGTGCTCGATACGCCGCTCCCCCCTCACATCGCCGAGATGCCGGTCAAGTTAGGGCAGCCCGGCGGCATTACGGCGCAAATCCTCTTTTCGGCTTTGCCCACCGATGAAGCCGCCGAATTGGAACCGCAGCTGGCCGCGGCCGGGCACTACATCTTCTCGAATGCCTCGGCCCATCGCATGGAGCCCGATGTGCCCCTGGTGGTCACCGAAATCAACCCCGACCATCTCGAGCTCGTGCGGGTGCAACAGGCCCGCCGCGGTTGGGAGGGCTTCATCGTCTGCAATGCCAACTGCACGGCCACCCATCTCGTCGGCGCGCTCCATCCGCTCCACCTCGCCTTTGGCGTCGAACGCGTCTTCGTGGCCACTCTCCAGGCGGCGTCGGGCGCAGGTTATCCCGGCGTGCCCTCCCTCGACCTGATCGACAACATCCTGCCCCACTCCTACGGCGAAGAGGAAAAGGTCCAGACCGAACCCCTCAAAATCATGGGCACCCTGAGCGACGGCGCCGTGCGGCCGGCACCCTTGCAAATCAGCGCCCATTGCCATCGCGTGCCCGTCATTGACGGCCACTACGAGGCCGTCTCCGTGGCCTTGCGCAGCCCGGCCACGCGCGAGGACGTGCTCACAGCCTTTCGCTGCTATCGGCGACTGCCGCAGGAGCTGGGATTGCCCAGCGCGCCCGATCCGGCCGTTGTCGTCATGGAAGCCACGAACCGACCGCAGCCGCGGCTCGACCGCATGGCCGGCAACGGCATGGCCACGGTCGTAGGCCGTATTCGGCCTTGTAACCTCTTCGATTGGCGTTTCAGCCTGCTCGGCCACAACACCATCCGCGGCGCGGCCGGCGGCTCCATCCTCAATGCCGAGTTCATGGTCCACCAGGGTCTAATCACCGCTTGAAGGACGCGGCAGGTCTGGTTCCGGACGCGTCCTCCGTTTCGACATCTGGGGCCAGGGCGAAGGACGAATGCCGGAAGACGACGTTTTTCGTCCTTCGTCCCTCGTCTTCCGTCATTCGTAACATTGGCCTAAACCGTTACTCTGTTCTCCCATCGTTTCTCGCATGGCTGTCCTTGCTTCCTTTTCCGACCTGGTCGGTGATTTCGTCGTCTATCGGCAGTTGGAGCCTTTCGACCCGCGCGTGCCGGGCATCAGCGCCGCCTGGCGCGAGATGGGTTTGACCGGCCCCGTCATCGTGCGCAAACGCGAACCGCAATACGCCCGTGTCGCCGTGTGGATCCTGCGGCGCTTCCACAGCTTGCTGGCGCCCGGCGTTGAACCCACCGAGCTGCTCGTCATCGGCGACACCATCGGCAGCGACGGCGGGGCCTTCACCCTGCTGACGACCACAACGGGTTGGCGCGGGGCCGCGTTCATCGGCGCCGATGTGCCCAGTCAGCGGCCCATGACCAGCTGGCAGGGCGACATCTTCATCGCCAATCGCTGGCAAAGCCTGGCCGAGTGGCTGGAACAACTGCCCGGTCGCGGGCTGGCCCTCGACGAGCGCACCATCGTCATCGTGGACATTGACAAAACCGCGCTTGGCGCGCGCGGGCGCAACGACCGCCCTATTGACGCCACTCGCCTGGAGGGTATCCACCAGACGGTGCTGAAGAGCCTGGGGCCGGAGGTGTCCTGGGATACCTTTGCCACCATTTACGAGGAACTCAACCAGCCCGTTTACAAAAACCTGACCGCCGACAACCAGGACTACCTGGCCTACATCTGCCTGATGACCGGGGCCGGCATCATCCGCTTGGAGGGTCTGCGCCGCGACTATCGCTCTGGCGCCCTGCCCGATTTCTCCGCCTTCATCAACCAGGTCCATCTCCTGGCCGCAGACCTGCCGCCGGCGCTGGCCGCCATCCACGAGGCCGTGTACGAGGCCTATCGCCGCAACGATCCCACGCCGTTCAAGGACTTCCGGCGTCGTGAGTACCTGGCCGCCATCGCCCGCATGGGCCAGCTCCCCGACGATGTGCCGGAAGAGGTGCGCCTGCAGGAGGAGATCTGCCTGACGCGGGAGGTGTGGGATGCCTGTCGCTGGTTGCAGGCCCGCGGGGCTGTGCTCACTTCCCTTTCCGATAAGCCCGACGAGGCCTGCGCGCCCACGCCGGAGCTGGCCGCCCAGGGCTATCGGCCCATCCATCGTCAGCCCACCCATCTGGTCGGCGAACCCCTCGCTCTGTAATGGCGACCCTGCGCCCCTTCCGCGGTTGGCGTTATGCGGCCGACCAGACCGAGGCCCTGTTGGCGCCACCCTACGATGTCATCGGCGCCGCAGAACGGGAGGCCCTGGCCGCCCGCCATCCCCACAACGTCGTCCATCTCATCCTGCCGCAGCCTGCATCCGGGTTGGATGCCTACGAGCATGCCGCCGCCCTCCTGCGCCGCTGGCAGGCCGAGGGCGTTCTGCGTCGGGACGAAACGCCATCGCTCTACCTGCTCCATCAGCGTTTTCGGTTGCCCGACGGCCGGGAGCGGGAGCGCCGGGGCCTCATCGCCGCGCTGCGGTTGGCGCCCTGGGGCGAGGGCATCTTGCCCCACGAGCGCACCTTTCCCCAGACCAAGGCCGATCGCTTGGCCTTGCTCAAGGCCATCGGTCTCGAAGACAGCCCCATCTTTACCCTTGCTCCCGATCCCGACGGCGTCCTGCGCGACCATCTGCGGAGGGCCATGGCGCGACCCCCCGATCGGGTCTACCACGACGGGGAGGGAACCCGCCACGCCCTTTGGCAGGAAACCGACCCGGCCCTGATCGCGGCGCTGTGCCACCGGCTGGCCGACCGCACCCTTTACGTCGCCGACGGTCATCACCGCTACGAAACGGCCCTGGCCTATCAGGTGTGGCGGCAAGAGCAGGTTTCCACGGCGGCCGATGCGGAGCACGATTTCTGTCTGGCCTATGTGGCTGCCTTGGAAGACCCCGGCGTGGTCATCCTGCCCACCCATCGCCTGCTCGTCCATGCGCCGCCGTTTGACCCGGAACGATTCCTGGCGGCGCTGGCCGCCGATTTCGACCGGGTCCCTCTGGCCGATGACGAGGCGCTGATCGCCGCCATCGGCAGCGAAGCGGCCGGCGCCCCCGTCTTCGGCCTCATCCTGGCCGGAATGGCGCCGCAGCTTCTGCGCCTGCGGCCGCACCCGGCCCAGCGTCGGGTCTTGCTGGCCGCCTATCCCGAACCGGTGGCGGCGCTGCCCACGGCCATCCTCCAGGCGTTGATTTTGGGTCCCCACTTCGGCATCGGCAGCGACCCGGCCATCCAGAAAACGCAGCTTCGCTTCACGGCCGACGCCCGCGCGGCCGTGGCCCACGTGCGCACCGGGCGCGGCCCGGCCGCCGTGTTGACGACGCCGACTTCGCCGGAGCAACTGCGCAGGCTGGCCGATGCCCGCTGCGTGGCCCCGCCCAAGTCCACCTATTTCTACCCCAAGTTGCCGGCGGGGTTGGTGTTCTATCAGGCGGGGCCGGTGCAGCCGGTGTCGTTCAATCCCGCTTGAAGGCGCTGTAATCGGGCGAGCGATAGCGCGGGATACCGCCGCCTTCGATTTCGAGCAGGGCCTGGACCTTCAGCGGCAGGCCGAAGAGCTTGATGAAGCCCTCGGCGTCCTTCTGGTTGTAGACATCGTCCTCGCCGAAGGTGACGTAGTCCTCGCGATACAGGCTGTAGGGGCTCTTGCGGCCGACCAGGGTGGCGTTGCCCTTGTAGAGCTTGAGCCGCACCGTGCCGGTGATGTTCTTCTCGGTGGTGCGGGCGAAGGCATCGAGGGCTTCGCGCAGGGGGGTGAACCACTGGCCGTTATAGACCAGCTCGGCGTACTTGAGGCCGATGAGCTGTTTGTAGTGGAGGGTTTCCTTGTCCAGGCAGATCTGCTCCAGAGCGGCGTGGGCCTCGTGGAGCAGGGTGCCACCGGGTGTCTCATAGACCCCGCGCGATTTCATCCCCACGAGACGGTTCTCGACGAGATCGACGCGGCCGATGCCGTGACGGGCACCGATGCGGTTCAGCTCCTCCATGATGCCCAGGGGACCGTGGGCCACGCCGTTGACGCGGATGGGGATGCCCTCTTTGAAGTCAATCTCTAGGTATTCCGGCTGGTCGGGCGCCTTCTCCGGCGCAGTGGTCAGCTGATAAACCGACTCCTCCGGTTCGTTCCAGGGGTCTTCCAGGGGACCGCCCTCGTGGCTCAGGTGGAAAAGGTTGCGGTCGCGGCTGTAGATGGACTTGAGGGTGGCGGTGACGGGCACGTTGTGCTCGGCGGCGTAGTCGAGCGCGTCCTGACGGCTGCGGATCTCCCATTCCCGCCAGGGGGCGATGATACGCAGCCGTGGGTTGAGGGCCATGATGGTCAGCTCGAAGCGAACCTGGTCGTTGCCTTTGCCGGTGGCGCCGTGGGCCACGGCATCGCAGCCTTCCATCTCGGCGATCTCGACCAACCGTTTGGCGATGAGCGGCCGCGCCATGGAGGTGCCCAGCAGGTACTTGCGCTCGTAGATGGCGCCGGCCTGGATGGTGGGGAAGACGTAATCGGTGAGGAACTCCAGCCGCAGGTCTTCGATGATGAGCTTGCTGGCGCCAGAGGCGAGGGCCTTGGCCTCCAGGCCCGATAGTTCCTCTTCCTGGCCCAGGTTGGCGCAGAAACAGATGACCTCACAGCCGTAGTTGTTGCGCAACCAGGGCACGATGACCGAGGTATCCAGGCCGCCGGAATAGGCCAGGGCGACTTTTTTGACAGGGGGACGGGTAGGGGTGGACATAGACGACTCCTGAGAAAAGGCAAAAAAGAAACCACGATGAGGGTCATCGTGGTTTCGGGCGGGAGAAGCAGGGCGCAGGCGCGCGGTGGAGTCAGGCCGAACGGCCCTTGCTCATCCCGCCAAAAGACGCCTGCGCAGCCACACGGTCATGGTTGCACTATACCGGGCCATCGCCGCCTTGTCAAGCGGCGACAGGGCGCCGGGTGGGGGGCAACGCTATCAACGCCGCCGTTTTTGACGGTCGCGAAGGGCCATGTTACCATGTAGAGCGACTCCTCCGGAGTTGTCCTACACGCACAGCCGCATTTTGCAGGCAGTGTCGCTTGCCCTCCCGTCCGCGAGAGGGCTTTTTTGTTAGGCGCCCTTCGTCATTCGTCCTCCGTCCCGAAAATCGGCCAAAACCCTTGACGAATGACGAACGACGAACGACGAAAGAACCTCCGTCATCCGTCATTCGTCCTTCGTCCCAGCCATTGGCCAAAACCCACCCGAACGCCAAACTCCCAGTCACCAGTCGCCAGTAACCAGTTACCAGCCTTCCCCATTCCGCGGAGTGCTTCCATGCTCGTCCTCAAATTCGGCGGTACTTCCGTGGGCAACACCCAGGCTTTTGCCCAGGTAGCCCAGATTGTCAAACGCGCCCGTGAAAAAGACCCCAAAGTCGTCGTTGTCACCTCGGCCATGAGCGGGGTGACGAACACCCTCATCCACGCCGCTCAAGCGGCGGCAGCCGGCCATGAACAACCCTACCGCGAGGCCCGCAGCGACCTTTTGCTCAAGCATCAGCTCGTTGCCGGCCAGCTCATCGAGGACGGCGTCGAACGCGCGGCCTACGGCCGGCTCATTGATGAACGTCTGCGTGCGTTCGAGCGCCTGTGCCAATCCATATACGTCCTCGGTGAACTGACGGCCCGCGGCCTGGATGTCGTCTCGGGCTTGGGCGAACGTATGTCGGCGCCGCTGCTGGCCGCGGTGCTGCGCGGGCAGGGTATCCCGGCCGAGTGGGTGGATGCCGGCGAGATCATCGTCACCGATGACACTTTTGGCGGCGCCGTTCCGCTCCTCGAACCCACCTGCGCCCGCACCCAGGCCCGTCTGCGGCCGCTGCTCGAAGAAGGCAAGGTCCCGGTCGTCACCGGCTACGTGGGAGCCACGGTCAAAGGCGTGCCCACCACCCTTGGGCGAGGCGGTTCGGACTACTCGGCCGCCATCCTCGGCGCCTGTCTGAACGCGGACGAGGTGCAGATCTGGACCGATGTCAACGGCATCATGACCGCGGACCCGCGCATCGTACCGGACGCTGCAGTGCTCGAGGAACTGACCTACATCGAGGCCGCCGAGCTGGCCTATTTCGGCGCCAAGGTCCTCCACCCCAAGACCATCCTCCCCGCCATCGAGGCCTCCATCCCCATCCGCGTGGCCAACACCTTCGATCCCGATGGCCCTTCCACCCTGATCGTGCGCGAGGCGAGCAACGGCGGCTCGGTCAAGGCCATCACTGCCATCAAGCACCTCACGCTCATCAACGTCGAAGGCCGTGGCATGATCGGCGTGCCCGGCATTGCCGCCCGCACTTTCAAGGCCGTGGCCGGGGTCGGCGCCAATGTGCTCATGATCAGCCAGTCCTCGTCCGAGCAGAGCATCTGTTTCGCCGTGCCCGAAGCCGATACACCGGCCGTGGTGGCCGCGTTGGAGCAGGAGCTGGCCCAGGAGCTGTCCCGGCATTTCATCGACCGGGTACGGGCCATGCATGACATCGTCATCATCGCCGTCGTCGGCGCGGGCATGCGGGGAACGCCGGGCATCGCCGGCCGGGTGTTCAGCGCCTTGGGCGAAGCCGGTATCAACGTCATCGCCATGGCCCAGGGATCCAGCGAGGTCAACATCTCCCTGGTCGTTTCCGAAAACGACGCCGAGGCAGCCGTGCGTCGCATCCACGACGCCTTTTTCGGTCCCCCGCCGGACTGAGTCGCGTATGACCATCACCGTCCCCCTCATTCAGTTCGGTTTTGGGAATGTCGGCCGCGCCGTAGTCGAGCGTGTCCTGCGCACCCGCGACCTGTTCGAGTGGCGTTACGGTCTCCATCTCAGCTATCGGGCCTTGTGCGATAGCCGGGGCGCCATCATCGAGATGGACGGCATCCGCTACGGCGATCTGCAGCGGGCTTTGGCGGCCAAGGCCGCAGGTGAGAGCCTCAGCGAGTTCGCCCTGGGCTACCTCCATCAAGGCTTGCTCGATATCGTGGACATCGCAGCGAGCGAAGGCGCCATCGTCATTGACGTGACCGCGACCGACGAGACCGTGCCGGCCCTTTTGCAGGCCCTGAGCCTGGGGTGCCGACTCGTCCTGGCCAACAAGAAGCCCCTGACCCAACGCTACGAGACCTTTCGACGCCTGAACGCCGACGGCCGTCTGCGCTACGAGGCGACCGTCGGCGCCGGGGTGCCCGTCATCGCCACCCTGACCGAAAACCTGATTGCGTCGGGCGATGTCATCCACCGCATCGAGGGTTGTCTGAGCGGGACGCTGGGTTTTCTGACCACCGGCCTTCAGGCCGGCGAGGGCTTTGCCGCGCTCGTGCGCCGCGCCCACGAATTGGGCTACACCGAACCCGACCCCCGCGACGACTTGGGCGGGATGGACGTGGCCCGCAAGGCCCTCATCCTGGCCCGTACCCTGGGCTGGCCCCTGGAACTCGACCAGATTGCCGTCGAGGCCCTGTTCCCACCGGAACTGGGCGGCGGCGCTGCGGCCGATTTTCTGACGGGGGCTGCGGCCCTCGACGAACCCTATCGCCGCCGGGTCGAGGCTGCCGCGGCTGCCGGTAAGACCCTGCGCTATGTGGCCACTCTGAGCGACGGCCGGGCTAGGGTAGGGCTGGAGGAAGTCCCCCTCGACAGCCCTGTGGGGCGTCTGCAGGGCACGGACAATCTCATCGCCTTTCACACCGAGGTCTATCGGCCGACCCCGCTCGTGCTGCAGGGACGCGGGGCCGGCGCCCAGGGAACGGCGGCGGGCGTGCTTGCCGATATCGTCGCCCTGGCGCGGAGGTGAGGGGGAGCTTTCCGGTTACCATTTTCCTTTCTTTCGCGGTACCATATGGGGTG
>JAOADB010000084.1 GCA_026417535.1 Caldilineales bacterium | reverse complement strand
GCCAGGAGGAGCTGGTGGCGGAGATCATCGCCGAGGCCGGGTTTTTGCCGCGTCCGGGGCGTTTGGGCGCGCCCGACCCGCGTTCGCTGGCTCGCCCGCGTCGTTTTCGGCGCGTTGAGAGGGTAACTGGTAACTGGTGACTGGTAATGATGAAACCGTCTTGGGAGCTATCATCGTCATCGGTCTGAATAGTTACCTTAGTTTTTCTCGATCAATTCGACATAATTGATGCGATCTGTGTAATTTTTGAAATTTGTCTATCAATTTATCCAAGATCGCAACAAAAGACAAACGACGCAAGACGAATCCCAATTACCAGTTACCAGTCACCAGTCGCTAGTCACCATCCATGCGCCTTTTGCTCCTGTTTCCCACCTCGCCCTTGCCGGTCTTCAGCGGTGGGCGACGGCGCATGTACGAGGTCACCCGGCGGCTGGCAAGGCGCCACGAGCTGATCGTCCTGGCCTTCTGGCGGGATGAGGAGGCGCGGGCGGGGTTGGCGCAGTTGGCCGCCGAGACCGGCGCCGAGGTGGTCGCCGTGCCGTGGCGTCAGGGGCGATGGGAACGCTACGGGCCGGCGGCCTGGCGTCGCGGATGGCGGGCCTGGCGGGGACCGCTGCCGGCCGATGTGGTGCTCTGGCAACGACCGGCCATGCAGGCGGCCCTGGCGCAGACTTTGGCCCGTCGGCCTGTGGACTTGATCCAGGTGGAATGGCCCTATCTGGCGCCCTATGCCCTGGCCCATCCCCACATCCCGGCCGTGCTCATCACCCACGACATCTTCAGCGTGGCCCTGAGGCGTCGCGCCGGGTTGGAGGGCCGGCTTCGGCGATTGCGGCTGGCAGTGCAGGCGCGGCGTTGGGAACGCTACGAGGCGGCGATGTACCCGCGTTTCGCCGCCGTGGCGGCCATGTCGGCGGTGGATGCCGAATACATCCGGCGGCTGGCGCCGACGGCGCGGGTGGTCATCTTGCCCAACGGGGTGGATACGGCCGCTCTCACGCCCGGCCCGGTGCGGGCGCAGGCCCGTCATCTCCTCTTCGTCGGCTCACCCACCCACGCGCCCAACCTCGACGCGGCCTGCTGGTTGCTGGAGGCCATCTGGCCGCGCCTCCAGGCCCGCCACCCTGAGCTGACTCTCACCCTGGCCAATCTCGACCATCCCCAGATACGCCGCCGTTTGGGAGTTGGGGTAGAATGTACCGGACGCTTGCCCGATCTGACGCCTCTCTATCGCCGGGCCGATATCGCCCTGGCGCCTTTGCGGGCCGGTTCGGGCACCCGTCTCAAAATCTTGGAGGCGTTCGCTCTGGGTGTGCCCGTGGTTAGCACGAGCCTGGGCCATGAGGGCCTGGAGGTCACGCCCGGTGAACACCTGCTCGGCGCCGACGATGCCGAGACCTTCGTGGCCGCCATCGAACGGCTCCTGGCCGATGCCGACCTGCGCCGCCGTCTGGCCGCCCAGGCCCGGCGGCTGGTCGAGACCCACTATGATTGGGAGGCCATCGTCGCCCGGCACGAGCGCCTCTACCTTGAGCTGCGAGAGGCGTCGTTCGGTCCTGTATCCCGGGCTTGAGCTGCTTGCCGGGCGTTAGTATCGTTATGAGTTTCATGCCATGATCGCGTTCACCTCCGTCGTTCGTCCTGTGGTGCGGCTGGCCGGTTTGGGCGCCGTTGTCCTGCTCCTGAGCGGTTGCGCCGGGCGAGCCACCCCGCCGGCGGTCTCTCCATCGCCAGAAGCCACTGCCACCCTCCCATCGCCCGCACCGACGGTGGCCGTTGTGACTGCAACGCCAACGGCCGCGCCGCCGACGGTTGCGCTGGCCACTCCGACCGCAGTTGCCGCCATCGCAACGCCATCGGAACCGACGCCGACGACGGCCGTGGTCGATTGGGCCGACTTCGAGAGCCGCACGGCCGATGGTTTTTACGAGCGGGGAAATCCCGACGCGGCCATCCTCATCCGCGACTACTCCGATTTTCTCTGAGGAGCCTGCCGTGCGCACGTGTTGCGCATCGAACCCGTTCTCCTCGCCGAGTACGTCCGCACCGGCAAGGTCAAATTCCAGTTCTGGCACATCCTCGATTTCCCGAACTCGGTGCAGGCGTCGGCTGCGGCCGAGTGCGCCGGCCAGCAGGGCGCTTTCTGGCGGATGCATGACCTCCTGTTCCAAAACCAGGACCGGCTCTGGCGAGGCGAGGAAACGGTGCTGACCGAACTGGCCGCCTCCCTGGGCCTGGACACGGCGGCGTTCGGCGCCTGTCTGGCCGGCGGCGAGATGCACGAACGGGCCCGGGCCGTGGACAGGCTGGTGAAGGCCCAGGGCGTGCGGGTGCGGCCCACCTTTGAGGTCAACGGCCAACGCCTGCAGGGGTCGCCGCCCCTGGCGCAATGGCGGCAAATCCTGGATAGTCTACCCTGAGGGAAGCGATGCGACGCATCTGTGTGTTTTGCGGCTCAACTTCCGGCGTCAACGGCGCCTATACCGGCGCGGCGGCGGCGTTGGGCCGCGTCCTGGCCGAGCAGGGCATCGGGATCGTCTTCGGCGGCGGTGCTACCGGCGTGATGGGCGCGCTGGCCGATGCGGCCCTGGCCGTCGGCGGCGAGGTCATCGGCGTCCTGCCCGCGGCCATGAACCTGCCCGGCGGCGTCCATCCCCGGCTCACGACCGTGCACGTGGTGGATGCCATGCACACGCGCAAGGCGCTGATGCACCGCCTGGCCGATGCCTTTATCGCCCTGCCCGGCGGGTTGGGCACCCTGGACGAACTGTTCGAGGTCCTCACCCTCAGTCAGCTGGGCTATCAGCCCAAACCCATCGGCCTGCTCAACGTGGAGGGCTATTTCGACCCGCTCCTGACCCTGATTGACCATGCCGTGAGCCACGGCTTCGTGCGGCCGGAAAACCGCGGGGTCTTTACCGTGGCCGCGGACCCCGAAGCCCTGTTGGCGCAGCTACGTCGCTTTGTCCACCCCCTGGCATCCTCGGTCATGCCGCCCTCGATCTGAACCCGTATGGAACCCTGGCTCTACATGGCTGCCATTGCCGCCGGCTTCGCCGCCGGGGTGATCAACACCCTCGCCGGCAACGGCTCGTCCATCACCCTGCCCCTGCTCATCTTCATGGGTCTGCCGGCCACGGTGGCCAACGGCACCAACCGCATCGGCGTGCTCATGCAGACCATCGCCAGCACCTTTACCTATCATCGCCGCGAAGCCATGCCTTGGTCGGCCTCGGTGCTCCTGATCGGGCCGACGGCCCTCGGCGGTCTGTTGGGTGCGCGCATCGCCGTTGACCTGAACGAAGAGCAGATGCGACTGGCCATCGGCGGGATGCTCGTCCTCACCTTTTTCCTCATCCTGTTGCGCCCGGAGCGTTGGCTGCGCGGTCGCGTGGGCGGCGCCCTGCGTCCACGGTGGTACCATCTCGTCCTTTTCTTCGTCATCGGCCTCTACGGCGGGTTTATCCAGGCCGGGGTGGGCATTTTCCTGCTGGTGGCGCTCGTCCTGGGCCTGGGCCACGACCTGGTCAAGAGCAATGCCATCAAGTCGTTTTTGGTGCTGGCCTTGAACGTTCTGGCGTTTATCGTCTTCGTGCGCAACGGGCAGGTGGATTGGGTCTTGGGCACCATCGTCGCCGTCGGCCAGCTGGTGGGAGGTTGGGCTGCCGTCCATATCGCCACCCAAACCTGGGCGCAGGTGTGGGTGTATCGTCTGCTCATGGTCGTCGTCCTCGTCTCGGCCGTGCAAATGTTCGTGGGGTGATGGGGGTTAGGGGAGCTTTCCGTTCGTCGTCCGACTCACGGGTTTGGCCGTCACCGGAGGGCGGTGCTACAATCCGGGCTGATACCCTTCCCTATCCGGTTTGCAAGGAGTCGAAGCTATGGATCTCGCCGGTGAGTACACCTTCGAGGCCCCACGCGAGGTCGTGTGGGACGCCATCATGAATCCCGATGTGTTGCGGAACATCCTGCCCGGCTGTGAAAGCCTGGAGCGGGTGAGCGATAACGAGTACAACGGCACCCTCAACGTGCGGGTGGGGCCCGTGCAGGGCAAGTTCACGGGCAAGGTGGTGCTTTCGGACCTGCAAAAGCCCGAACGTTTTCATCTCGAGATTGACGGCCAGGGCGCGGCGGGCTTTGTGCGCGGGGGCGGCGATGCCCGACTGGAGCTGCGCGACGGCAAGACGGTCCTGCTCTACGAAGGCAAGGCCGATGTCGGCGGCCGTATTGCCAGCGTGGGCCAGCGCCTGCTCGATACCTCGGCCCGTTCCCTCACCCGCCAGAGCCTGGAGAGTCTGGACCGGCTGATCCAGGCCCAATTGCAGCCGCCGCCTCCGGCCGAAGAGGGCGTGGCGCCGCCGCCTCCGCCCGAAATGGCGCCGCCCAGCGAGGTCCAGGTGGCCCTGGGCGTGGCCAAAGACATCTTCGAGGAGTACGTCCCGGCCCGCTATCGGCCCGTGGTGTTGGGCGCTGCCGCCGGCGTGGCGCTCATCCTCCTGGTGTGGCTGTTGCGCAAGCTTTTCGGTCGGTAGAACAACTCCGCCGGAGTTGTTCTCCATGAACGATCGTCTCGTCTGAGGTTTGGCCATGCATCCCAATCTGGCCATGTGGGGCAAGGCCCTGCGGATCATTCCCCGCATCGGCAAGGATGAATGGGACCGCCTGGATGTGATCAGCCGCTGGCTGATCGCCAGCCGGGCGGCCGTGCTGATCATGACCTTCCTCTCGGCGGCCATTGCCGGCATTCTCGCCTTTCAGACCGGCCGCTTCCATCTCGGTTACTGGCTGTTGCTGGCCCTGGGACTGGTGCTGGCCCACGCTGCCAACAACCTGCTCAACGACTACACCGACTACAAGCGCGGGATTGACCAGGACAACTACTACCGCGCCCAATACGGCCCACAGCCCCTCGTGCACGGGTTGCTCGATACGCGGGGGTTGCTGACCTACGCCGCCGTGACCGGCGTCCTGGCCCTGGCCTGCGGCTTGGCGCTCGTTTACCTGCGCGGGGGTCTAACCCTCGTCCTGCTGGCCTTGGGCGCGTTCTTCGTCCTCTTCTACACCTGGCCGCTCAAGGGGCTGGCCCTGGGCGAGGTGGCCGTGCTCATCGTCTGGGGGCCGCTCATGATCGGCGGCGGCTATTACGTCATCACCGGCATCTGGGATTGGCAGGTGGTCATCGCCAGTCTGCCCTATGCCCTGGGTGTGACCACGGTCATCTTCGGCAAACACATTGACAAGCTGGCGATGGATCGGGCCAAGGGCATTCGCACCCTGCCGGTGGTGTTAGGCGAGCGTCTGGCGCGCGGGGTGGTTCTGGCCATGATGGTCTTGCAGTACGGGTTCACCGTGTACCTGGTCGCCGTGAGGTTCTTTACGCCGGTGCTGTTGGTAGTGTTTTTGGCCCTGCCGACCTTTGTGCGCCGCATCTGGCCGCTGTTCCGACAGCCCAAACCGGCCGAAAAGCCCCCCGATTTCCCCGATGTGTGGCCGAACTACTTCGTCGCCGCCGCGTTTTACCACAACCGACTTTTCGGCCTGTGGTTTCTGGCAGGTCTGATCGTCAACGCCGTGCTGACGGTCTTCCTGCGAGGACGGTAAAGCCCATGCTGATCGCCCGTGTGGTGGGCACGGTCGTCTCGACGATCAAGCACCCCTCCTACTATCGCCACAAACTGCTGGTGGTGCAACCCCTGCAACTGCCCGGTCAGGAGGATGAGCGCGACTTCTTGGCTGTGGATATCGCCCATGCCGGCATCGGCGATGTTGTCTTGGTCAACCAGGAGGGCGGCGGCGCCCGCATCGTCCTGAATGACCCGCGCTCGCCCGTCATCTCGCTGATCGTGGGCGTGCTCGATTCGGTGGATCTGCCGCCGGAGCAGGCGACATAGGCGGTCTCAGGTCGTTTTCCGGGATGGTTCGAGGGGAAGGGGAGGCGATCGCCGTACACTGAACAGGGTGCGGTGTGCGGTTATCGCTTGTCGGCGCATCTGTGCTATCATGGCCTGTTGCAGGTTCGAACCCTGCCCCGGTTCCGCCGGGAAGACGAGACTCCGAGGTGAGACCATGACAATCTGGACCCCCGAACGCATCAGCGCTGCTCTCGAACGCCTCCTGCCGCAGGTGCGGCAACCCGCCCGTTACATCGGCGGTGAATGGAATAGCATCGTCAAGGATTGGGCGACAACCCGTAGCCGGGTCGCCCTGGCCTTTCCCGACATCTACGACCTGGGGATGAGCAACCTGGGTCTGGCCATCCTCTACGACATCGTCAACAAGCGGCCCGATGCCTTGGCCGAGCGGGTCTACCTGCCCTGGGTGGATATGGAGGCCCTCATGCGCCGCGAGGGCATGCCCCTCTTCAGCCTGGAGAGCCGCCACCCGGTCGCCGACTTCGACATCCTGGGCATCAGCCTGCCCTATGAACAGCTCTACACCAACGTTCTGAACCTGCTCGACCTGGCCGGCATTCCCCTGCACACGGCCGACCGTCGGCCCGAAGACCCCCTCGTTCTGGCGGGCGGTTCGGCCATGATCAACCCCGAACCCATGTGGCCTTTCCTCGACGCCTGTTTTCTGGGCGAAGGCGAGGAGGCCATCAGCGAGATCATCGCCTGTCATGCCCAATGGCGAGACGAAGGCCGGCCCGGCGGTCGTATCGAGCTGTTGCGTCGGCTGGCGCGCATCGAGGGTGGGTACATCCCCTCGTTTTACGAGGCCACCTATCACGCCGACGGCACCTTGATCGCCACGCGGCCGCGGCCCGAATTCGCCGATGTGGCCCCTGCGACCGTAGTCAAGCGTATCGTCACCGTGTTGCCGCCGCCGGTCACCGACTTCATCGTCCCCTACATTGACATCGTCCACAACCGCGCCGCCATTGAAATTCAGCGCGGTTGCACCCGCGGCTGCCGCTTCTGCCAGGCCGGGATGATCTTCCGGCCCGTGCGCGAACGGCCGCTGGAGGAAATCCTGGAGGCCGTGGACCGCATGGTAGCGGCCACCGGCTTCGAGGAAATTTCCTTCCTGTCCCTTTCCTCGTCCGACTACAGCGCCATCGGCCCCTTGGTGGACCGCGTGGTGGCCCGATACGGCGATAAGAAATTGTCCATCAGCCTGCCGTCGCTGCGGATCGAGTCCTTCAGCGTGGACTTGATGGCAAAGCTGGAGAAGGGCCGGCGCCGGTCGGGCTTCACGTTCGCGCCCGAAGCGGCCACCGACCGCCTGCGCGATGTCATCAACAAGCCCATCGCCACCGAGCTGATGCTTCAGACCGCCCACGAGGTCTACAGCCGCGGCTGGACGACCATCAAGATGTACTTCATGATCGGGCATCCCACGCAAACCCTGGAGGATGTCGAGGCCATCGCCCGGCTGGCGCATGAGGTGCTGCACATCGGCCGCAAGTACATCGGCCACAAGGCCAAGGTGCGGGTGGGCGTTTCGACGCTGGTACCCAAGGCGCAGACCCCCTTCCAGTGGGCGCCGATGGAGGCAGAGGCCGTCATCCGGCAGCATCAGGAGCACCTGCGCAGCCGTCTGCGGGCCCACGGCCTGGAGCTTTCGCTGACCGACCCACGCGAGTCGCTGCTGGAGGCTGCCCTGAGCCGGGGCGACCGCAAACTGGCGGCCGTGGTCGAGCGAGCCTGGCGTTTGGGCGCCCGTTTCGATGCCTGGGGCGATCAGTTCAACTGGGCCGCCTGGCAACAGGCCTTCGCCGAGGCCGGTCTTGACATGGACTGGTATGCCCGCCGCGAGCGCAGCCTGGATGAGGTGCTGCCCTGGGACCATCTCAGCGTGGGCGTGCGCAAGGATTTCCTAGCCGCCGAATATCGTCATGCCCTCCAGGGCGCGGTCGTTGACGATTGTCGCGACCATTGCTTCTCCTGCGGGATCATCACTCAGTTCAAAGACCAGCGGCGTCAGGCCCAGCAGCTTCGGGGTGACGGCGGCGGTTGGGGGTGTCCCGGTTTCGGCCGCGATACCCCGCGACAGCCGGTTTCGCCGGTGCCGGTGCCCCTCTACTTCAACGACGAGATGAGTCCCGACCGGGTCGGCCAGTTTGCCGAACGGGTGCCGCAGCGTCGGGAGCTGGTGGCGGCGCATCAGGCTGCGGCGCAACGTTCGACCGAGATGCCTTCGCCGGTATGACCTCGCCTCCGCCTCCGGCGCAGCGGCTGCGGTTGTGGTACGCTAAAATCGGCGACGCCCGTTTCATCGGCCATCTCGACGAGGCCCGTTTTTGGGAGCGCGTGTTCCGACGCGCGGGGTTGCCGCTGGCCTATTCCCACGGCTTCAATCCTCAACCCAAAATCCAGTTCGCCTCGGCTCTACCCGTCGGGGTCGAGGGCCTGAACGAGCGGATGGACGTGTGGGTGACCGAGTCGGTGGACCCGGCGGCGTGGGTTGAACCCATCCGCCGCAACCTCCCGGCGGGCTTTCGGTTGCACGCCGTGCAAACCGTTCCCCTCGACCTGCCGCCGATGCAAAGCGTGCTGCGCGCCGCCGTGTACGAGGTTCACTGGCCGGAGGGCATCCCATCGCCTCCGCTGGCCGCCCACGTCCAGGCCCTGATGGGGGCCCCTTCCCTGCCGCGGCCACATCCCAAAGACCCCACCCGCACCTACGACCTGCGGCCCCTCATCCTCGACCTAACCGTCCTGGCTCCCGACCGCTTGGGTATGACCCTGGCTGCCGGCCCGGAAGGTTCGGCGCGAGCGAGCGAGGTGGTGGCAACGCTGGGCCTCGACCATCTCCCCCATCGTCTGGCGCGCGTGGCTTTGCAGTTGGAGGGGGAGCAGGCTACGATCGGCGTCACAAACTGACGGCTCAGGCCGATGCTCGCAATGGCTCCCGACCGGACGAAAGACGAGGGATGGAAGAGGAAGCGGTTTTCGTCCTGCGTCTCCTTCCGGAGCCGTTGACGGGACCGGGAAACCCCATCCGGGCTGTGAAAGCGGCGAGCCGAGCTGTGACTTTGCCACAGGAGTTCGTCCATGCTGAGTTATCGCCTTGTCCTCCCCGATCCACCCACGGCCGGCGCGCCTGTCCTGGTGTTGTTGCACGGTCGCGGGGCCGATGAAACGGACATGCTCGGCCTGGCGCGGTTCTGGCCCGATACCCTTGTCGTCGCCGTGCGTGCGCCCTATCCTGCGACGGCCTGGGGTTACGGTCCCGGCTTTGCCTGGTATCGCTACCTGGGCGGGACGCGGCCCGACCCAGAGCATTTCAGCCATTCCCTCGCTGCGCTGGATGCCTTCTTGACGGCCTTGCCGACCCTGCTCCCGGTCTCGCCCGGCCCCCTCTTTTTGGGCGGTTTCAGCCAAGGCGGCACGGTCAGTCTGGGCTACGCGCTCGCCTACCCCGGCCGCGTGCACACGGTCCTCAACCTGTCGGGGTTCCTGGCCGAGCATCCGGCCGTGCAGGTCACGCCAGAAACGGTGGCGGCGACCCGTTTCTACTGGCCCCACGGCACCTTGGACCCGGCCGTCCCTTTGGCCGTGGCCCAGGAAGGCCGGCGACGGCTGCGAGAGGCCGGCGCCCATCTCCTGGCACCGGACTACGAGATGGGCCATGCCATCATCCCGGCCGAGCTGAACGACATTGCCGGGTTGCTGCGTGAGGCGCGACGCAACCGCTCTGAGTGGGATGTCACCGGAGGTATCCGACACCTGTGAGTCCAAGGAGGCCAACGACCGATGATCCGGGCCGTGTTTTTCGACCAAGATGGGGTCATCGCCGATACCGAACGCGATGGGCACCGCGTAGCCTTCAACATGACCTTTCGGGAATTCGGCTTTACCGACGAATGGGATGTGGATTACTACCATGAGCTCCTTCAGATCGGCGGGGGCAAGGAGCGTATGAAGTACCACTGGCGAACCAGGGGTTTTTCCCGCCCGCTGGATGAAGGGGAGATTGACGCCCTGATTCCCCTCATGCACAAACGCAAAACGGAGTTGTTCGTGGCGTGGATCGCAAGCGGAAAACTGCCTTTGCGGCCCGGCGTCCATCGCTTCATGCGGGAAGCGATGGCTGCCGGGTTGCAACTGGCGGTCTGCACCACGTCCGATGAGCGGGCAGCCAGGGCTATCATCACCGCCTTGCTCCCGGATATTCGTTTCGATCTCGTTTTGGCCGGGGACGTGGTGGCCCGGAAGAAACCCGACCCCGAAATCTATCTCCTGGCCCTTTCCCGGCTGGGTCTTCGTCCCGATGAGGCCTTTGTGGTGGAGGATTCCCGCAACGGCGTCATGGCAGCCAAAGCCGCCGGGCTGAAGACCCTCGTCACCCTCAACCGCTATACCGAGACGGAGGATGTGAGCGCGGCCGATATCGTCGTCACCTGCCTGGGCGATCCGGACGGGGAAAAAGCCGAGCTTCGCCGGGGCGATCTCCCCGGTTTCGACGGCGTCGTGCGCGTTGAGCAGGTGATAGCCCGGTTTGCAAGCCGAACATAGCCGTTCTAACCGATCCCAGCTCCCCCAAGCTCCTCCCAACTCCCCTCAGCTCCCCCATGCTCACCATTCGCGCTCTCGATACGAGCCGTCGCCGGGATGTGCGCGCCTGGATTGAGCTGCCCTATCGCCTCTATGCCGGCGACCCCTTGTGGGTACCGCAAATGGTGGATGAGGCCAAGATGCAGCTCGACCGACGCCGGAATCCCTTTTTCCGCCATTCCGAGGCCGTGTTTTTCCTGGCCGAACAGGACGGCCGGGCTGTGGGACGGCTGGCCGTGCTCGAGAACCGGCTTTACAACGCCCGCGCCGCCGCGCGACGGGCCTTTTTCACCCACTTCGAAACGGTGGAGGATATCGCCGTGGCGACGGCGCTGTTCGAGGCGGCCTTCGAATGGTGTCGCCGCCGACAGCTCGATACCCTGGTCGGTCCCAAAGGGTTCCTCACGGCCGACGGCATGGGATTGCTGATCGAGGGTTTCCACCGTCGGCCGGCCATCGGTATTCCCTACAATCCGCCTTTCTATCACGATTTCATCCAGCGGCTGGGTTTCGAGCGGGAGACCGATTTCCTGTCCGGGTATCTTTCGGCCGATCATCCCGTCCCGGAACGGCTCGAACGCATCGCCGAGCGGGTCAAACAGCGTTACGGTTTCCGCATCGAGCGATACCGCCGTAAGCGGGAGCTGCGGCGGCTCGTGCCGTTGGTCGTCGCCACCTACAACGAGGCTTTCACCGAAAACTGGGAGTACGTGCCCATCACGCCGGAGGAGGCGAAGGTCATCGCGGACCGGTTGTTGACCATCATCCAACCCGATCTGGTCAAGCTCGTCTGGAAGGATGACCGGCTGGTGGGTTTTTTGCTCTGTTATCCCGATATTTCCGCCGCCATCCAGCGCACGGGTGGACGTTTGTGGCCTTTCGGCTGGTTCCATCTGCTGCGCGAGTTCGGGCGCACCGAATGGGTGAACATCAACGGCGCCGGTATCCTGCCGGCCTATCGCGGCCGTGGGGTGGATGCCCTGCTGTTCGTCGAGCTGGCCCGCACCATCAAGGGCAGTCGTTACAAGCACGCCATCGTGGTGCAGATTGACGAAGGCAACAGCAAGATGCAGCTGGAGATGGCTGCCCTCGGCGTCGGTTTCGATACGCGGCACCGCATCTTCCGCCGGGCGGTTGGTCCCGGATAAAGCTTGCCGAACGGTGCATGGCCGTGTCCCATCGAAGCAATCGCCCGTTACCGGCGTCGAAATCGCTGTGGCTGGCCTCGCGACTTTCGCCCGGTTGTGGTGTTCCCCTACTGGAACCGCGTGGCGCCATCCTCTCCATCGTCGGCGCGAAGACCGGAACCGGAAGCACCTGTCGCAGCCTGCTGCTGTTTGGGTGCTCGTGTCGATCGTGCTAGAATGGCCCATCGTCATGGCCCTGCTCTTGTCCCCCTGTTGTCTTTCCATTCTTTTGACCCAACGGAGTAAAAACAAGCTATGGACATCGAATCCCGTGTTATCGACATCATTGTCGACCAACTCGGCGTTGACCGCGAAAAAGTCACCCGTGATGCCCGCTTCCGCGAGGACCTGGAGGCCGATAGCCTGGACCTGGTCGAGCTGATGATGGCTTTCGAGGAAGAGTTCGGCGGCACCATCGAAGACGAAGAGGCCCAGAAAATCAAGACCGTGGGCGAGGTCATTGACCTGCTGGAAAAGGCCGCGGCCTGAGACGGTCGGTTGCGCCGACGGATCCGCTGGCCGGTTTCTCGGGCGCGGATGATCTCGCTACAAGACACCGGGTGCGACGCCACGAGGCGCCGAACCCGGTGTCTTGTTGATCGAGACGAGGGACGAAAATCCATCAAGAGGAAAGCCGGAGGCACTCGCTGGATGAGCGCACAGGAGAGCGAAGGCCCTGCTGGGATCCCGGCGCCGGACGTGAGCGCGCTGGTGTTGGTCGGCGGCAGCAGCAGCCGCATGGGGCGCAACAAGGCGCTGTTGCCCGTGGGCGGGGTGCCGTTGATCGAACGGGTGCTGGCGGCGTTACGGCCGCTGACCACCGACATCCTGCTGATCACCAATGACTCCGCGCCCTATGTCCATTTGGGTCTGCCTTGCATCCCCGATGAACGGCCGGGTTACGGCCCGCTGATGGGGTTGTATTCGGGCCTGAAGGCGGCCCGCCACGAGGCCGTGCTCCTTGTGGCCTGTGATATGCCCTTCCTCAACACGGCCTTGTTGGCGCGGTTGGTCGAGCTGTTGCCGGGCTATGACCTGGTCATCCCTCGCACCGAGGAGGGGCTGCACCCGCTCCACGCCTGCTATCGGCGTTCGACCTGTCTGCCGGCCGTGGCTGCGGCCATTGCCGCTGGCGAGCGTCGGATGATCGCCTTCCATCGGCAGGTGCGGGTGCGCGAGGTCGGGGAAACCGAGCTGGCCGCCCTCGACCCCGCTGGGCTGGCCCTGCTCAACGTGAACACCCCTGCCGACCTGGCCGCAGCCGAGCACATCTGGCGGCGGTTGGTGTACGACGAAGAGGAGGGCTGAACCGTGGCCGAACTCTCCTTCTTCGAGCGGGTCTATCTCGTCGTGGCCCAAATCCCACGCGGCAAGGTGGCCTCCTACAGCCAAATCGCCGAGATGCTCGACGCACCCGGCGCCGCCCGCACCGTGGGTTGGGCGCTGGCGGCGCTTTCGCCGGAGCGGGCGCAGGTCATCCCCTGGCAACGGGTGATCAACAAGGCCGGCCGGTGCTCCATCCGCAACCTGCGCTACACACCCGCCGAGCAACAGGCCTTGCTGGAGGCCGAGGGTGTCGAATTCGACGAGCACGGCTACACCGACTGGCGTCGCTTCGGCTGGGAGGGTCTCAATCCCGATGAGGTGCGGGCCTTGCTCGCCGCAGCCCGGCGCGAAAAGGGGGATGTTGGTTACTGGTAATTCGTAACGGTAACTGGGCTTCGTCTTCCGTTGTTCGGACTTCCTCCCCGCTTGAGGCGGATGGACAACACGCAAAACGAAGAACCACACCATCGTCCATCGTCTATCGTCCATCGTCCATCTTGCTCATTGGCGTTGGGTTGGTGTTGAATAGGGGCCATCCTGACCCGTTTCCGCCGTGCGCGTGTTTCCCCTGCAAACGTTCTGATGTCCGGAGAAAAGCATGACCACATCGGCCTCTTCCTCTGCTTCGCGACGACGCGCGCGAGGACGTTTTCTGCTGGCCCTGACCCTCGTGGTGGTGATCCTCGTCCTGGT